>JAFZFF010000079.1 GCA_017556045.1 Bacteroidaceae bacterium
CCTCGACTGGGGCAAGGGACGCGGACAGGTGCGCGTGGCACGCTCGAACCTCGAACTGGTGAACACGCAGATGGATCAGCGCATGATAGCCTTCGAGCAGAACGTGCAGCTGGTGGTGAAGCAGTTTAACCTGCAGGCACGCCGCGTGGACATCGCCCACCGCACCATGGAGACTGCCGCCCACCGCTACGATGTGGCACGCCAGCTCTACCTCATGGGTAAGAGCACCATCCTGGACCTCAACTCGGCCATCAGCGAGAAGGACAGTGCTTACCGCAGCTACATCTCCTCACTCGCCACCTACTGGAGCCTGTACTACATGCTACGCAGCCTCACGAAGTATGACTTCCAGTATGGCTTGCCGCTAGAGTACCAATATTCCGACATAGAGAAAAACTAAATAATTTACCATTTGACAATTTACAATTTACCATTGATTTTTCAATTTTATAATTTTTCAATTTCACCATCGCTGTATATTGTAAATCGCCAAATAGTAAATCAAAAAATAAATTTAATCTCACGCGAATCTCGCGAATCTCGCGAAAACGCGAAAAACCAGGTCTTATGAATATTTCTCACACAGATTTCACGGATCTCACGAAGCACGCATCGTTTCACTCGCGTGTCCTATCCGGTGCGCAAACACTCGGCGAAGCCGACAAGCGCGGGCAAAGCGACGCGCTATCTGTGAGATTCGTGATATCTGTGAGACCAAATTCAGCGATGAAAGAAAATTTCGCGTCTTTCGCGAGATTCGCGTGAAAAAAAATCAGCGAGTTTAAATAGTAAATCGTAAATTGTCAAATTGTAAATCAAAGATATGGACATCCAATTAGCCCCCAAGAAATGGTACGTGAAGTACCGCGCGCTGCTCATTGCCGGCGCACTGTTTATCGTGTTAGTCATCGGGTTGCTCGCCACGGCGCTCAGCCCCAGTAAACTACGTATATCTGCTGCCGACCTGCGCATAGCCGAGGTGGTGCGCATGGACTTCGTGGAGTATGTCAATGCCGACGGTACTCTGCAGCCCATACAGACCATCAAGGTCAACACCAAGGAGGGTGGCTTCGTGGAGCGCATCGTGGCCGAAGAGGGTAGCATGCTGCAGGCTGGCGACACCATCCTCATCCTCTCCAACGTGCAGCTGGAGCGCACCATCGACGACGAGCGCGACGCATGGAGCAAGCAGTACAACTCCTACCGCGAACGCCTCATACAGATGGAGCAGCAGAGCCTCACCCTGCGCCAGCAGACGCTGCAGACGGCCTACGACCTGCGCCGACTGGAGAAGCAGATAACACTCTCGCGCGAAGAGTACCGCATGGGCATCAAGAGCAAGGCCGAGCTGGAGCTGGCCGAGGACGAGTATGCCTACCGCAAGCAGTCGGCAGAGTTGCAGATGAAGAGCCTCCTACAGGACTCGGCGATGAACGTTATTCGCCGCGAGATGCTCGAAGCCGACCTCGCTGCCGAGCAGAAGAGGCTCGACCGTAGCATTGAGCGCCTTGCCGACCTCGTCATCACTGCGCCCATCAGCGGACAGCTCAGCAGCATCGACGTCACCCCCGGCAAGCAGATCGGTGCGGGCACCGAGATTGGTGAGGTGAAGATTATGGACCGCTACAAGCTCACGGCACAGCTCAACGAATACTACGTGGACAAGCTCACGCAGGGCCAGCCCGCCACCATCACCTATGAGGACAAGGACTATGGCCTCGTCATCAGCAAGATTGTGCCCGAGGTGCGTGGTGGTACCTTCTCCATCGAGATGCTCTTTGCCGACAGCGTGCCCGACAATGCCCGCATCGGCAAGAGCTACCAGACAAAGATCGAACTCTCCTCGGCCGTGCCTGCCGTGCTCGTGCCCAAGGGTAACTTTTACCCCTACACCGGCGGCCGCTGGATATACCGCCTCAATGCCGACGGCACACGCGCCACACGCACTGCCATCAGCGTGGCACGCCAAAACCCGCTCTACTACGAAGTCATCGATGGCCTGCAACCTGGCGACCGCGTCATCACGGCAGGGTACGATGGCTTTGGGGAGGCGGAGGAGATCTTGATAAATTGAAGGGAGACCCACCCCAACCCCTCCCTCTATGGAGGGGCTTTACAGGCATCGCTAGTTTTATTTACCATTTAACAATTTACTATTTACGATTTATTTACAATTTAGAGATTTTACCATTTGACCGGAGGCCGTCTGTTGTCTGTAGACTGTTGTCCGTTGACGATAACAAACTAAAAAACTTAAACATATGAATACAAGAAACATCATCTGTGCCGCAATGGCATTACTCATGAGTATGCCGGCAATGGCGAGCAACTGGCGTATGAGAGCAGCCAAGGAGAAGGAAATGAAGACCATCATCATTGAGCTGCGCGATGCCGAGGCATTCAGCCTGATAGACCTCAGCGTAGCTGGCGACCTGGAGTATACCCAAAGCCTTAACGGAGAGAGTGGCGTGACGCTCATCGTCAGCGAGGACCTCGCCGATAAGGTGGAGGCCACCATCCATCACGGCCGACTGGTAGTAGCCTACAAGCGCGGCACGAAGCATCACTTCACCGCCAACTCGCAGCTCAAGGTCATCGCCCACAGCCCCGCACTCTCCGTTGTCAGCGTCAATGGCAGCGGCGACGTGATGCTCCGCGGCCCCATCCGCACCGAGTCGCTGACGCTCCACATCAACGGCAGTGGCGATGTCGAGGCACACGACCTCACCAGCCAACGCGTCAGCGTGAATATCAATGGTAGCGGCGACGTACAGCTTGCCGGCAAAGCCCGCGAGGCACATTACGACATCAATGGCAGTGGTGACATCGACTGCGACCAGCTACACTGCCTGCACGTCAACGCCGCGATTAACGGTAGTGGCGATATCGAATGTTATGCCTCCGAGTCCATCAACGCCAACATCAACGGCAGCGGCGACGTAGACTGCATCGGCAATCCGAAGGTGGAGCGGTATCATAGAAGATAGGCGAGTTTAAATAACTGTTATAAGTTTGCGCAAAACCTATAAGGCTCTCAAAGTACGTCTTCGCCTATTCTTTTCGAACCTTGTAGATTGTTGCGAGTGGGGGTGTGGGGCAAATAGATGAATTTATCAGCACATTTAGGTTTGAATATTGGGTCATTTGAAAAAGAATGTCTACATTCGCCTAATCTATTAACAACAAACTTTGAAAAGAATGAAAAGAATCACTTCAATCTTATTGTCTGTGGCGTTTACCGCGACTTTTGTATCGTGCGACCCTATGATATGGGATATAGCTCCTATCAACATTTACGTTAACGTATATAATGCTGACGGACAAAACCTATTAGACTCGATTACGCCGAACAACTTTGTGGGCAAGGAGATTACAGCCGAGTGGATGGGCGAAACCTACACAGCAGACAGTTTGTCTTTATCGGAGAGAGGGGCTGTGACAAGAATGTATCTCGCTGAAATGCACGGTTTGATGTATGTGACTAAGGATGGCAAACCTATGCTTTACTTTGGTGAGCTGAACGGACATGCAACGTATGACGACGAACCGCTCACTCTGCATTGGCCCGATGGTAGCACGGATATTATCCGTGTGAAAGCTTGGGCGAAAGAAGGATATAGAGATGTGAAGCTATATCGCAGATTCACATTCCACTCATGGGATGTAATCAAGGATACTAGCAATCCTATAATAAGATTAATAAAGGAATAATCATTATACACAAATTCCAATAAAAAATTATGAAACGAATCATCAACACTTTGGTGGCACTGACCGCCCTCTTCTCTTTGGCCTCTTGCGATAGCGATAACTTTCTCTTTGACGATATAACCTTATCGCATCTGACTATTGAGTGCATAGTCGACGAGGCAACTGTATCCACATTGACGGGTAACGAGTATATCCAACATACTTACCTCTGTAGTGGTTACATAGAGGACTATACGGGAGAGTGCCGCGTACAGATATGGGGTAATGAGGACGACCAGATATTCGATGACTGCAAGATAAAGGCTGCAGGTGACAACACATCCTTTGCGTTTAGTTTCACCACTAAGGATGAATACCTCGACCGTCCTAGTTGGAACTTCATCGTCAAGGTCTGCGATAACAATGGAAAAGTTCTCTACCGGACGATGCAGGCAGCCACGCATCCCGACAAATGATAAATATAAATATGTAAAGATACACGCGTGATACCCCTTGCAGGTTTCACGCGTGTATCTTTTTGCTCTATCGCATCTTCTTCAGTAACGTTTGTATGGAGAGGCTTTACAAGCATCGTTGAGAAATGATTTTTGAAGATCCCTGACAAATTCGTGGCAATTTGTGTTTTATAGAAAAAAACATTATCTTCGCGGTGTAAAACGTCAAATAACAGAAAGTATATGCCTAAGATTTTCGAATACTTTGGATTTATCTTCTATTTCTTCTCCAATGAGCACGAGCCCATTCATGTTCATGTGAAGCACAGCGGATGCGAAAGCGTCTTTGAACTCATTATGGAGGATGGCGTCTTGATGGAGATTCGCCAAAGAGAAAAATCGGGCGTAGAACCACTTCCATCCAAAGATGCAGCAATAGCTAAGCTGTTCATTCAAAAATATTGGCGCGACATTGTAGCCAAGTGGGTGGACTTCTTTGTTTACAAGCGAATAGTAAAA
>JAFZFF010000013.1 GCA_017556045.1 Bacteroidaceae bacterium
AACGTTGAGCTGGAAGGAACTGGAAGATAAAAGTGTCAACTCCCTCTACTGCCGTTTTTGCCTCGACACGAACCGACAGGCTAAGATTAGTGACTTCTACATCATCATCGAGAGTGACTTCTACCCCGACTACAACCCCTTGCGCGAATATCTCGATAGCCTACCGGCATGGGATGGAGTGACCGACCACATCGACCTGTTGGCATCGACGGTGCACGTCACGGGTTGCACACAGGAGATGCACAACCGCTTCTTCAAGAAATGGATGGTGGCGATGGTGGCGGCATGGCTCGACGATGGCACCACCAACCACGAGATACTGACCTACATCGGTGAGCAGGGCAAGTACAAAACCTCGTTCATGACCCACCTGCTACCGCCCGCGTTGGACAAGTACTTTGCCATCAAGCACTTCAATCACTCGATGAGCAAGGACGATCGTCTGGCACTGACCGAGCTGGCACTCATCGACCTGGAGGAGTTGGACAACCTGCGCCCCGATGCGGTGAACCTGCTGAAGGCCGTCACCACAGACCCAGCCATCAACCTACGCCCCGTGTGGGAACGCTATGCCTTGCGCCGCCAGCACATAGCCTCGTTCTGCGGTACGGGCAACAACCCACGCTTCCTCACCGACCTCTCGGGCAATCGCCGTTGGCTGGCCTTCATGGTCGACAGTATAGACTCTCCGTGGGAGCGCACCACCGACTATGATGGTATCTATGCGCAGGCCTATGCGCTGTGGAAGCAGGGCTTCCGCTACTGGTTTGACGATGAGGAGAATGCCGAGCTGGAGCGGCACAACCGCCAGTTTGAGGAGCCTAACATTGAGGAAGAGCTCATCCTTACCTACCTGCGTCAGCCCTACGGTGAGGAGGTGGGCGAGTTCCTTACGGCCACGCGCATCATCGAGCTCGTGGGTATGTATGTGAAGTGCCAGCTATCGCCCAAGCGTGTGGCGTATGCGATGAACAGACTGGGATACCGCCAGCGCCGTGTGGGTGGTGTGCGTGGCTATAATGTTGTCATCCTTACAGGCGACATGATAAAGGAGCAGCAGCGCCTCAATGCACGTGAGAGTACTCTAAGTGAATAACCTTTTTACCGATTTACCGATTGGTTTCTTATATGGAACACATATTTAAATAATTAATTAAATTATTTTTAAAATATAATTATTTATTTTTATATACATCGGATATAGAAAATGAATCGGTAAATCGGTAAAAGTGCGGTTTTAATTTTTACTAAATCAACGTTAACGATAACGATAACGTTAACCCTCAACATTCAACCCTCAACCCTCAACCCTCAACAAACATGGAACACGACAACCTACGCGCCTACGGCAAAGCCGAGCTGGCGCAACTATACAGCCCAGGAGCCTCGCGTGCCTCAGCCCTACGCTTGCTCAACAAGTACCTGCACGCCGCCGACGGCCTGCTCGAAGCGCTGCAGCGCACAGGCTACACGCGTGGATCACGCCACTTCACCCGCTATCAGGTGAGGTTGATATTTGAATATCTTGGCGAGCCGTAGTTTCTTGGCGAATTTGGTTCGCCAAGAAAACGATGACGTTGACGATAACGTTAACTGCCGTCCGGATGGCAAGAAGGTGACGTAGTCGCACTCCTTAGTGAAGCTAAAGCTTCAGCCGTCGCAACCGACGCTCCTTCCGCGTCGGCGTCATCGTTATCGTTATCGTTAAAAAAGTACATGCATGTACCGCGCGTGGTGCATGCATGTACTTTTTTTATTACAAGTTTGTAATGGAATGGATTTATTGCTCGAAATTTACAATGATATTGTCTAAGAATTCATCAGAGACACTTGGCATCTCGCTTTTGTCATAAATATATAAGAACGATAGACAGGTTTCTGTCATAGTCAACTGAATGATGACACGTCCACCAGCTCGCTTCCCTTTACCCTTTGATGCAAAGGCTATGCGTACCTTTCGCATCCCATCTCGTAGTTCAGTTCCTTGGATAGGATTCTCCACCAGAGAGTCTAACAGCTGCTTGAAATCGGCAGGGAGCGAACGATAACGTTTCTTCAGACGCTTGAAGGCACGCTCAAACTCACTGGAAAATTTAATATCGCGGATCATAACGAGTCAATATACTTTCTCGCTTCATCCAAGGTCATCGCTGGCGCTTTCTCGCATTCCTTCTTGGCACGATGTACGCTCTTGGCGATGCGATAGGCATTCTCCAACTCCATCAGTCTATTCCAGCGTGTATTGCTGATGCGAACAGTGATGTTACGAGTATTTTGCTCTAATATACACATACTTTACTTCTCTTTTGGTTTCGTACTGCGAAGATACAAACTCTTTTGAATTAAAACAATAATGCCCCGACTTTTTCTCTCCGTAGCATATCAAATTCAGAACAGGAGGAGTGCGTGATTCCGTACCTTTGCACTACGAAATCAACGATGACGATAACGAAAACGATAACTGCCATCCGGAGGGTTGGTCAACGTCATCGTTAACGTTAACGTTAGATTTCAACAACGTTGAAATGTGAATTGAATTGTCAACCCTCCCGAGGTGACCGGTAGCGGGATGTGGTTGTATGTTGAACCTCTGTCGGGCATGTACACCCATGCAA
>JAFZFF010000080.1 GCA_017556045.1 Bacteroidaceae bacterium
CAGGGCATGGCTCAGCTCGTGACCCAGGGCGCTGAGCACGGCGATGACATCTACCTTGTTGACACTGGTGGCGAAGCCTATGTGCTCTGCCATCTCCTTGGTAGTGATGGGCGGCATGGGTACTACGCTTACTCCCATCAATGGATTCTGTACTGTGGATTCACCCTGTAGGTCATAGCGTGGGTTCAGCTGATACGCTATAGTACCAGATCTTTTCGTTGCTTTGGTCTTTCTCATAATTTTTTCTTTATAACCACGGATTTCACGGATTACTCAAATTGTTTAGCCTATCCCCTATGAAAAGAATGCTCATAGTACTCTTTTAATCCGTTAAATCCGTGCAATCTGTGGTTTTTATCAAAGTTTTTAGTTTATTGATGGCGACCATCCGCACGGATGGACGCGTGCATCCGCGCGAATGTAGGCGTCGATATGCGCGAATGGTCGCCATCGATAACACGCAAATGCAGCTGCAAATTTAAGAAAAGACAAGGACTTTTGCAAGCATTTATCCCTTGTTTTCATTGGAGGTGGAAGGTATTGACAAGGGCTTTTTGATGTTGTAACTTCGCGGAAGAAAACAGAGAAATTTACACTAAACACTAAACAAAATTATTCTATGAAAAAGTTATTTGTAAAGGCAATCGAGTGGATGATGGCTGCGTTTAGAAACACGCAGAGCGTGTACGGTAACGTTAACGATAACGTTGACTCTTCAAAGCTGAAAAGTGACGAGGTAAAGGTTAATGAGGAGACACTAAACCCTAAACCCTCCACTCTCAACCAAGCGAAGCTTCGATTGACTATCCCTGAGATTGAGCAGTTGTTGCGTGCCAAGTATGATCTGCGCTACAATGTGCTGACCGAGCAGTCAGAGTATCGTGTGAAGGGTAGTGGCGTGGCATTTGAGCCAGTGACGCAGCGTGTGTATAAGACATGGATGGCCGATCTGCAGGCCGATGGGCATAACGTGTGGTGGGTAGAGGGAGTACGCATTGCTGCCGAGTCTATGCACATCGAGGCTTACCACCCTGTGAAGAACTACTTCACCACATTACCTGAGTGGGATGGCACCGACCGCTTGCGTCCCTTGATGCATCGCCTCACGGATGATGAGGTGATGGTGGGGTATCTCTGTCGCTGGATGTTGGCCTTCGTGGCACAGGCGCAGGGCAGCGAGGAGGCGCTCTATGCCAATAGCGTGGCGCCCATCCTCATCAGCGAGCAGCAGGGATGGCATAAGAGCACCTTCTGCCGTATGCTGATGCCGCCCGAGCTGCGTATGTTCTACACCGACTGCTTTGACCTCACGGCCGAGAGCCAGTGTGAGCATCGTCTCATGGACTGCCTGCTCATCAATCTCGATGAGTTTGACCGCTACTCGGCACGCAAGCAGAGCACATTGAAGAACCTCATGCAGATGCCCTCGCTACGTATGCGTAAGGCTCATGCCCGCAATGCCACCACGCTGCCACGCATAGCCTCGTTCATCGGGACGAGTAATACGCCCCGTCTGCTCACCGACCCTACGGGAAGTCGCCGCTTCCTCTGCGTGGAACTGATGCACGCCATCGATGTAGACACACCTATCGAGTACGAACAGCTCTATGCGCAGTGCATGTATCTACTAAATAGTGGCGAGCGCCATCACTTCACCGCCGATGAGGTCGTGGATATTGAGCTGCGCAACCGCGCCTATCGTCACTTGCCTCCTGTGGAGGAGCAGTTCCGCACCCTCTATCGCCAGCCCGAAGAGGGTGAGCAGCCTCTGCTACTCTCTGCTGCTGAGTTGCATGAGCAGCTACGCCGTCACAATCCCTACCTGATGCGTGGTGTGAATGCGCAGAACTTTGGTGCCTTGCTTCGCGAATGGGGATTCAAGCGTGTGGAGCACCATCATCGGAGGGTGTATCAGGTGATTCGAATTGAGAATTGAAAATGGATAATTGAGAATTGATAATTCACAATGGATAATGACGACCGATACCCTACCGACACTGGGTGTCGGTCGCTAAAGTGCTGTGAACTTATTGGTTACGGGCAACTACCGATACCTTGGCGAAAAATGGGGAAGAGGGTATATATATGCAATTATAAACATTTACTCGGTGTATGCGCTTATTTATAGCTCCTCTAACTTAGCTTTCTGATGAACTCGCAAAGTTGTTTCTTGTCGAGTTTCGAAAGCAGCAACTCTATATCATTGACTCTTTTTGTTTTCATATATCCGCAATGGAAGTTTGATTAACAATGAGCTTAGCTCGTACACAGAATCAGAATAACTTTCTTATATCCATTGAAAGGAATTCTTCGGCGCTGATACCTCCATCGCCAACAATGAAGGCTGTTTTAGGGGAGAATAGTTTCTTGAAACTTTCTAATCCACATGTCTGCTTCTCTGCATTGCTCTTTATTTCTATAGCAATAACAGAACCTTTCTTACGCAAAATGAAGTCTACCTCATCGTTGCGCTCGCGCCAATAAAACACCTCGAACCGATGCACGAAGGATTGGCTCACCAGATAGGCGCCGATGGCAGATTCAAAGATGTGTCCCCAAGCTTGACGATTAGTTATCGCCTCCTCGAATGTAAGTGTGTTGTATATCATCTTCAATGCGTTGTTGTATACTTGCAACTTGGGTATACTCGCTTTCCTGCGTGCCGTGTCGATGCTATACTTTTGTAGTCCACACAGCAGTCCGCTCTCATCAAGCAAGTGTATATAACCCGCCAGGGTTGCAGTATTGCCTGCATCTTGCAAGGCACCCAACATCTTGTTTAGCGACAACAGTTGCCCCGAATAGGCTGAACCCAACTCGAAGGTCTGGCGCAGGAGAGCAGGCTTGCTTATTGGAGTATCCATTAGGATATCTTTATTGATAGTAGCATCTACGATGCCGGATTGAATGTACTGCTGATAGCGGTCTGCATCATTGATGAGCGTGGCAGCACCAGGGTATCCTCCATAGTATATGTATTGGTCAAGCGTAAATCCAAAGCACTCCTTCATCTCTGTATAGCTCCAATGGCTCATGCGTATCTCCTCGAAGCGCCCAGCAAGTGATTCCGATAGCCCTTTTTCAAGCAAAACACGGCTACTCCCTAATAGGAGCACTTTGATATTTCTGTCATGGAAGGTGTCGTCGTCCCATTCTTTCTTTACGGCTTCGCTCCAATTGGTTATTTTCTGTATTTCATCGATAACAAGCACTATGCCTTCGTAGCCTTTATTTTTTTGCAAACTTCGTGTTGCCTCCCAGCAATTGGCTATCCAACCACTGTTTGTTGCAGGCACATTGTCTGCTGAAAACATTTGGTAGGGTATATCCAACTCCTTCAATACTTGCTTTACTACGGTCGATTTACCCACTTGGCGTGGCCCCATAACTACTTGAATGAATCTCCTGTTCTCTTCAAGTCTGCTCTTTATTATCTGAAATTCAGCTCTTTTATACATGGTATTACATTTTACGCAGTCGAGTGCGTATTTTTACGCAGTGCAAATATAGTTATTTGTAAATACAAAAACAAATGACTAAAAGCATTTCTTGAGTCTTTATATGTGACTCGATATAAATGATGATTTTATATTATGGCCAAAAGTAATCAGAGGATTGGGATTTATAAATTAAGCGTGCTATATTTGCAGTTGCGAAACCGCCGTTTCGGAAATGGCTGTTTCGGAAGTGGTAGGAATAGAACAAAAATCCACGTAAAAATACCATATTGCATGCTGTAATGTGATAAAGAGCATTATAAATAAGGTTAAAGACTTCATGAAGGAGAAGAATCTCTCATTCTCAGCTGAGTCTCCTCTATATCTGATAGGTGGTGGCTCATGTTTGGCTGGAATTGCCGAGATCTTTGCAGAGCAAGGAATAAATGTAGTTGTTCCTGAGGATTCAGATGAGGTGATAGTCAAAGGACTGCACAAAATTGCAATGAATAAATGTGACTATCCTATTGATAGAGACAAAGTAGTATTTAGAGAAGTAAAAAGTTTCAAAAAAGTTCGTGATGTCCGAAGACTCCTTCCTCTATATGATTGACAGCATGGTGAAGACCTGCAAGTGGTTTGCCCTACAAGCTGTGCTGTTCTTCCTCATGCCCTATGTGTGGAACTACGACTATAGCGCTAGCACATTGGTGTTGATGCTGATATACACCACGCTATATGCCGTGTACTGGAACTTTGTTCCAATAGATAAGCAGGTACGTTTATTGTGGCTTCCCTACATCGTCTATGTGGTCATTAGTATTGTGATATATTGCGCAACAAGCGGTTGGTGCTCCTCGCTATGGCAAGTGATCCTGCTTCCGCTCTATGGGGCCATTTGCTTTGTTGGAGTTAAGCTATTTAAGAAGGGAGTGCACATGCTTCGAAAGCGCTTCCGCTTTGGTGGAATCGTAGCATACGCATTGCTTGTTCTATTCTTCGCAGTATTGAAGGGCATTAGCGTTGCCTATATGAAGCCTTCACGAGGAGGGGTAGAGGAGGAGCGTACGGATATCATCGCTCGGCGCGACTACCTGCAAGGTAAACTGCTGACATCGCCGAAGCGTGTGATTAATCTAATGCCTACTATCGTTGGTGAACAATTTCAAGGCGAATGGGCTCTCTACTCTTGTTCTATGCTGGCGGCTTCATTGGTAAATATATCAGAACTATACCCTGATACGCGAGACGAGAACTTGCAATGCATCAGTCGGCTCATTGAGATTGTTATGTCGCCCGAACTGCGTCGCTACGATGCCATGCGTTGGGGCGAAGACCCGCTGGAAACTCTTGATGGCAGCAAAAGTCATGTATCGTACCTCAGCCATCTAGCATGGATGATATGTGGATATAAGCAGGCTGGAGGTGATGACCGATATGATGAACTGCTAGTCTCGCTTTGCTCAACGATGAATCGCCGTATCCTTAATAGCATGGGGATGAATTTGCAAACCTATCCTGGTGAATTGGTATATGTGCCCGATATGCTTGTTGCCATTGTTGCGCTGAAACAATATGCGGATATGAACGACGGGAAGTATCGCTCTACCGTACAGCAATGGGTACGCAAGGCAAAGCGTGAGTGGATAGATGAAGAGACTGGGCTGCTCGCTTCGTTTCTACAGGATGATGGCTCGCAAGTAGAGGGATTACCCATCAAGGGTTCTTACTCGGCGCTCAATTGCTATTATCTTACTTTGGTGGATGAGGCTTTTGCTCGCAAGCAGTATGAAGAACTGAAAAAGCTGTTTTGGAAGGATGGCATAATCTCAGGACTCAAGGAGTATTGGAACTATACCTGCCTTATTGGTATGGACATCGATGCTGGCCCTATATTAATGGAGTTAAGCCCCTCAGGTACAGCTTTCTTTGCAGGTCCTGCCACCTACTTTGGCGACGATGAGGTTCGCCACGATATCCTCACCACCGCCGAAGCTGCAGGGCACACTATAGAAATGGGTGATAAACGCCACTACTTGTTAGCCAATATTGCCTTGGTGGGTGAGGCTATCATGTTGGCGATGCGTACGCATATACATCTGTAAATATCATTCCTCTAATGCCATCATGGCCTCTTCCCATTCGGCTTCGGCCTCGGCGAGGGTGTTCTTGAGCTGGGCATACTGCTCGAAGAGGGCAGCGTTGGCGGCGCCTGTGGGGGTGGCCATCCATTCCTCCAACTCTTTGAGTTCGGCGAACTTCGTTTCAAGGGTTTAGACAAATATTTGGCTGATGCTGCGTACGGACTTATGTCGGCACTCCTTAGCGAACCAACAACTCCTATACATCTTAACTTTCAAACACAAGGAACTTAAATCGATATAAAATAGAGGGCAGCCCTTGCGGGTGCCCTCTATATGTAGATTGCGGGGAGGCAGGTTTAGTAGTTGAATACCAGCTTACCGCCCTTGATGAGATCGTTGTGTGAGATGCGGAAGTCCTTGACCTCGTTGCCATTGAAGGTCACTGACTGGATGGGCATATCTTTCTGCTTGCGGCCCTGGGCCTGGATGATGAGCTTGTTGCCATTGTCGAGGCGGAGGGTGAGCTTGTCAAACAGGGGTGAGGTGAGCTCGTAGTGCTCGTCGCCCACTACCATGGGATAGAAGCCGAGGGCGCCGAATACGTACCATGCACTCATGGTGCCATCGTCCTCGTCCATCTCGGGGCTATAACCAATGGGGTCGTTCATGAATGCCTTGCCGAAGTAGGGGGTGGGGAACTCGGCGTTACCTCCGTACTTGTGTATCATGGGCTCGGTCATGAGGTTGGTCACGAGGGCTTGGGTTTTCTCGGGTGCGCCTAAGCGATTGAAGATGTAGGGCACGTGGATGTCGGGCTCGTTACCTTGATTGTAGAGGTGGCGGTCAAAGAAGTAGGTGAGCTGTGAGAGGAGCACGTCCTTGCCTACCCATGAGATCATCTTGTCGAGGTACATGGGTGCAGCCCAGCGATACTGCCAGCGTGTGCCTTGGTAGAGACCATTGTTCTTCATCACTTCGTATGAGGCGTCTACGTTCATGAACTCCTTCTTCCAAGTCTCTTCGAAGAGGGTCTCTGAGCGCTCCTTATAGAGCTTAGCATCGGCCTTGTTGCCCATGAGCTCAGAGATCTGTGCCATGGCCCAAAGGTCGCAGGCTGTCTCCATCTTTTGGTCGGGTGACTTGACGAGCAGGCGCTCCATCTCATCCTTCATGCCTTCGTAGCCGATAGAGAAGTCGAGGTCGGTGATGCCCTTACGGTAGGCGTCGAGCAGCAATATCACTGCATGTTCGGTACGTACGGTGACGGTAGACTCATTCTGTGTAGCCCAGTCTTGCTTGCCGGTGCGGTAGAGGTGGAGCAGTGAGGTGGCCATGTCGCGCATCTTGGCGGGCTCGAGCAATACGAGCAAGGGGAACTTGGTACGGTAGGTATCCCACAATGACCAGTTGCTGTAGTAGCGGAATCCGTCGGCGTTGTATACCTTGCCGTCGGTACCCACGTAGCGACCATCAACAGAGGTTACATCTACGGGGCTGAGGCATGCGCGATAGAGCGAGGTGTAGAAGATGACCTTGTCGTCTTCGGTGCCGCCCTTGACGCTGAGCTCGCTAAGCTGCTTGTCCCACTCCTTATAAGAGGCCTTCTTGAGCTGGTTGAATGACTGCTTGCCCCAGCGTGCGTACTCCTGGCGTGCCTCCTTCTCGCCTATCGGTGAGAGAGCTATGCGCACCTCGACCTTGCGTGCGTCGCTGCCGAAGTCGAGGCAAGGGAGCTCGCCCTCTATCTCCTTGAGCTGGAAGGGCTGATCGGTATTGAGTGAGAAGTAAAGCTTATAGAATCCCTTGCCACATACGGTCTTGGCACGAATAGAGCCCTCGACACAGGTCTCTGACACCTTGTGGTACTCGTAGGTAGCCTTGCGCTCAAAGCATGATGAGAAGTCTATCCACAACGCTGCGGGCACATCCTTGGGGAAGGTGTAGCGCTCTACAGCCATGAGGTTGGTAGCTGTCAGCTCGGTCTCGATGCCATTGGTGAATGCGGTAGCATAGTATCCCGGTACGGCCTTCTCGGTAGCCTTATCGATGTGGAGCTCCTCAGAGGGATGCAAGGGGCGTATGCGGAGGTTACCACCACCACCGCTACAGCCTACACCAGAGAGGCGGTTGATAGAGATACCTGTCACCTTGGTGGTCTCATAATTGTATCCTGCATGGGTGCGTGGGTCGCTATCGGGACATACGCATACCACGCCAAAGGGTACTGTAGCTCCAGGGGCCAACTGGCCATTGTCGCCCGAAGAACCCATGAACAGATTCACGAACTTGGCATTTTGTGCCGAGAGAGTGATGGCACAAAGCACCAACGCCAAACTAAAAAGTCTTTTCATCTTGTTGTCTTTTATTAAAATGTTAAGTGTTATTATTCTCAGATGTAATCTATCTTCTTGCAATATTCGTGAAAATTCTCGACATCTGCAAACAATTGCACATAAACTTTGCCTACACTCTCATTTTTGCCGTTTACGCAGGCAAGCTATTCGGCTCGGAAGTAAAACTTTTTGACCTATCTGAATGTTTTTTAGTGAGCGAAGTGTAACGTGTGTTTCTCCCCTTAAAAATAAGTAAATAGGCTATGATGACGCTTGCTCTGATTGCAATATTTGTAGGTGGTTACGTATGTGTGGCTCTCGAGCATAGGCTGAAGGTTGACAAGTCGGCCATCGCACTCCTCATGTTTGGTGCTATATGGACCGTGTATGCTTGCTGCAGCCCAGTAGGGCTGTCGGAACTGGTGGAGCATCTGGGTGCTACGTGTGAGACGCTGGTGTTTCTCATTGGCGCCATGACGATAGTTGAGATTATTGACTCGTACGGCGGCTTTGCTTTCATCACGGAGCGCATCACTACGCGCAGCAAATGGCGCTTGCTGTGGGTACTGGCGGTGATCACGTTTCTCCTATCAGCCATCTTGGACAACATGACTACCACAATCATTCTCATCATGATGCTGCGCCGTATCGTGCCCGACTCTCACGACAGGTTGCTCTATGCCTCGGTCATTGTGATAGCAGCCAACAGCGGTGGTGCGTGGTCACCCATAGGGGATGTGTCTACTATCATGCTATGGATGCGTGGCAATGTCACGGCAGCAAGACTTGTGTTGTTTCTCTTCGTCCCTTGTGTCGTATCACTCTTGGTACCTGCGTGGCATCTCTCTCGTCAGTTTGATAGGCATGAGAGGCTTGACTCCTTAGCGACAGTGACTCAGCGCCCTGGTGGGGTGAGAAGACGATTTAGTCTACTGGTACTCGTGTTGGGTGTGTCGGGACTGCTCTTCGTGCCGGTGTTCAAGTCGTTCACGGGGCTCCCTCCCTATGTAGGTGTCATGATATCGCTGGGTGTGCTATGGGTATTGACGGAGGTCTTCTGTCACCGCGAACATGCGTTGCCCGAGGATAGTAAACATCGTGTATCAAAGCTTGTCAAGCGCATAGACATCCCTGTGGTACTGTTCCTCTTGGGTATACTGATGTCGGTGGCAGGACTGCAGAGTGCGGGTATCCTCTCTAATGTAGCCTATCTGCTCGATACTTATGTGCATGAGGTGTTTGTCATCTCTGGTATCGTAGGACTATTCTCCTCGGTCATCGATAATGTCTCGCTGGTGGCAGCATGTATAGGTATGTACCCAGTGTCAGACTTAGCTACCACAGTCTCTGTAAACGTTGACCCTGTATATGCCCAAGCCTTCGTGCAAGATGGTATCTTTTGGCTACTGCTTGCCTACTGTGCTGGTGTGGGAGGTAGTATGCTCATCATAGGCTCTGCTGCAGGCGTGGTTGCCATGGGACTGGAACGGATAGAATTCTCGTGGTATCTCAAGCATATCAGTCCCGCTATGCTCATGGGCTACTTGGCGGGCATGCTGGTAATCTTCTTAGAGTGGTGGCTCTTCCTCTCGTGAGCGACTCATCACTCTTGTGAGAACCTCACCTGCTGAGTTCCTACCAAGCGGTCATATCGTCCACCGAAGGGACGGTGGTAGATGTATATCTGATACTCATTCTCAGCTTCATAGAAATTACCCTCGGCTGGGGCAGTCTGTCCCGTAGTGCTGCCATCGGGCACCCATAGATACATAAAATCATAGGCTCCCTGCTTGAGCATCACAGTAGCCTCATAGGCCTGCTCTTGCTCATTGTATACGGCCTCATAGGTAGGGGTAAAGTCATTGTAGGTAAACTCGCCCGTGAGGTAGAAGCGTCCACCCTTGCGGTGTGGCATATCGAGGCGAAAGTGTGCAAAAAGATAGTCGGCCTCGATGTCTGTATCTTCGGCCAAATTGTAGCGGATGAGGTAGCGTCCGTCGTGGTCCTGATCGAAGCTATAGTTGCGGCGAGGCTTGTCGGCGTAGAGCGTAGCATGGAAATAGGGGGCGAAAAACTCTATCTTGTCCACTCCCTGCGTAGCGTAGTGCATATTGATGATTTCGAAGCGGCGATAGTCGTTGCCCGCGGGGAAGATGAGGTTCGTATTGTGCACATACTCCAAGCGGCCGGGAGTGGCGTAGGTGGGCTTCACGAGCGCTACGCTATTGTCTGTACGATTGTTCTGATACACATAAGGCTTGATCTCCGTCATAGGATCTACCACGTTGTAGCCATTGTAGTTGACCACAAACGATACCTGCTGATGACTCAGGTTGGTGTCTATGTCCGTATTGCTTGTAACCGAGGCATTCAGAGCCACCAACGGCTCTACGATGCGGAAGCAAGCCACCGCCACCGGCCCCTCAAAGTCTACATCCTCCTCGTCAAGATAAAACTCCACGCGATAGTTGCCCGACACCTTAAACTGTATCTCCTCATTGGGCAAGCTGAGTCGGTAGTGAGTATACAACATCGTCGTATTGAGTGAGTTTTCATATTCCTCGATGGGCTGATTATTGAACCCCTCCATATAGTCTACCTCGAAGAGATCCGAGGGAGTCCAGTCGGCGTTGCAGTGCACGATCTTATATATAAATCGGTGATAGTCGTGTGAGAAGTGATCAAACGAGATGTCTACCCACTCCTCCGTACCGAGCGTGAAGACATCATCGTGCAGCCAGTCCTCATTCACTGTCGTCTGCAAGGTATGTATCATCGGGTGATACACCTTATTGGTCTGAGCATGCGCCACCCCACAGATGAGTAACAATATGTATAATAGTCGTTTCATCTTATCGCCTTCGTTGCTATTTGCATTGCAAAGGTAATATAAAACGTAGGAAATACGCTATGGTTCGTACAGGAAATTTTATTTTCGGTTTGTGGACTTTGTCGTATCGGATATTCTGTGTATTTTCGCAGAGTGATAATTGGCCTATGAAACTACTATTGTTGATATTATGCTTATTGGGTGAGACGGCAGTAGATGTGCTTGCCGTAGCTAAGGCATTCCTCGGGGTGCCCTACGTGGCTGGCACTCTGGAGCAGAAGGGCGAGGAGCAACTGGTGATTAATGAGAAGGAGCTCGACTGCACTACTTTCGTAGAACTCAGCGTGGCGCGATGGCTCGCCGCACAGAGCGACAGTACAAGCTTCGAGCATGAGGTACAACATCTGCGCTACCGAGGAGGCGAGGTGAATGGTTATCTATCTCGCCTGCATTACTTTACGGATTGGGTAGCGGAGAATGAGAAGCGGGGTGTATGGCGCGAGCTGGAGCCTGCAGAAGGCGGACATGTGTGGCGATGTGATACGCTCAATCTCTCCTTCATGAGCGAGCATCCGCAGAGCTATTCATATCTGAAGGAGAATGCGTGGGCCGTGGACTCTATACGGAGTATCGAGGCGCAGTATGCTGATCGTGCCGCATATTATATAGGTAAGGAATACCTCAATCTGCCGCCCGAGAGATTGCCCATACGGGATGGAGACATCTTGGCCTTGGTGACTACTATAAAGGGACTCGATGTGACGCACCTCGGATTTGCTGTGTGGCAAGGCGAGAAGCTACACCTCATGCATGCTTCGATGACGCATAAGAGGGTTGTCATCGATGAGCGTACGCTGTATGATTATCTGCAGACTCGGACTTCGTGCCCAGGAGTGAGAGTGGTGAGGCTTTTGCCATGATTAGCTGCCCGTAGGGGAGAAAATCGGAAGGAATGCTTTTGCGAAACGGAAACTTTGCTTATTTTTGCGAAGAAATACGAATGATATGAATCTACCAGTTCCTTTCGAACAATCGATGCGCCAGCTCCTTGGCGATGGCTACGAGGCTTTTCGCGATGCCCTGCTGGGTGAGCCTGCGGTGAGCATACGTCTCAACCCGAGTAAGTGGAGTGGCAAGCCCGAGTACGAGGCTGTGCCTTGGGCTACCGATGGATATTACCTGCCCGAGCGCCCTCAGTTTACCTTTGATCCCCTACTGCATGGAGGTGGATACTATGTACAGGAGGCTTCGTCGATGTTTGTAGAGCAGGCTGTAAGGCAGCATTTGGGTGAGGCTCGTGTGGCGCTCGACCTATGTGCCGCTCCTGGTGGCAAGAGCACATTGCTGCGTTCACTGCTCCCCGATGATTGTGTGCTGGTGTCAAACGAGCCTATGCGCCCTCGTGCCCAGGTCTTGGCGGAGAATATAGCCAAGTGGGGCCATCCGCGTAGCATCGTTACCTCAAACTTCCCTGCAGACTTTACTCCATTGGGGCCTCTCTTTGACCTTATCCTGGTAGATGCTCCATGTAGCGGCGAGGGTATGTTTCGCAAAGATGAGGTAGCGGTGAGCGAGTGGAGTCCCGAGAATGTGAAGGTCTGTTGGCAGCGCCAACGCGATATACTCACAGACATCTGGCCTACGTTGCGTGAGGGAGGACTGCTTATCTATAGCACGTGTACCTTCAACACCGATGAAGATGAGGAGAATGTGCGTTGGATGATGAGCGAACTTGGTGCCGAGCTACTACCCATAGCCACTGATGAAGCGTGGGGTATCACGCAGAGCCTTGTGTCCGATGTGGCGCATGCCTATCGCTTCTTGCCAGGACGTACTCGAGGCGAGGGCTTCTTCTTGGCAGCATTGCGCAAGAGGGGCGATATGTCCGTAGCGGCAGCATCTGATGCGAAAGCCAAAAAGAGCAAGAAGAGCAAAGATAAGCGCCCTGCTGCCGTGGTACCTGCCGAGTGCAAGCAATGGCTTGCCGATGGAGGCAGCTATATATATAAGGTGGTAGAGACTGAGGTAGTGGCAACCCCTACCGATATGGAGTCGCTACAGATGGCCCTCGGCGAATGTCTTTATTTACTAAAGTCAGGCATCACGCTAGCCGAACTGAAGGGGCGCGACGCTATCCCCTCGCACGAATTAGCTATGAGCACCGCTCTGAACAAGGAGGCGTTCCCCACGTACGAACTAACCTACGATGAGGCGCTAAAGTACCTGCATAAAGAAGCTATCACACTTGCGGGAAATACGCCACGCAGGTTCCTTATTGTGACCTACAGAGGCATGCCACTGGGCTTTGTCAAGAACCTCGGTAATCGTGCCAACAATCTCTACCCCAACGAATGGCGTATCCGTAGCGGACACTTCCCCGAGAATGAGGTAAAGGTTATTTGATGAATATAGACACAACTTAAAACAGATACTGCGATGAAAACATTACGATGGAAAAAGATGCTGTGTGGCATCGCTACAGTGGCTACCATGGGAGCCTGTGTGCCAAAGAATGTACCAATAGAGACTGGAGCATTTACCCCCGACTGGGAGAGTCTGAATGCTTGGGAGTGTCCCGAATGGTTCAAGGACGCTAAGTTTGGCATCTGGGCACATTGGGGACCTCAGTGTCAGCCTATGGGAGGAGACTGGTATGCCCGACATATGTACTACGATGGACATTGGCAAAACCAATGGCACAAAGACCACTTTGGCGACCCTGCAGAGTATGGCTTCAAGGAGGTGATACGTGACTGGAAAGCTGAGCGCTGGCAACCCGACTCATTGGTGGCGCTGTACAAGAGCGTGGGAGCGCGATATTTCTTTACACTGGGTCAGCATCACGATAACTTTGACCTTTGGGATAGCCCCTATCAGGAATGGAACTCGGTAAACTTGGGCCCCAAGCGCGATATCGTGAAGGAGTGGTCTGACGCTTGTAAGAAGTACGGATTGCCCATAGGTATCAGTATGCATGGTAGCCACACATGGACATGGATGGAGGGCGCTCAAGCCTACGATGGCAACCTCACCAAAGCCGATGGCAAGGGCAAATGGTGGGAAGGATATGATCCCCAGGAGCTCTACGCACAGTGTCACCCCCACAGCACGGGTTGGGAGAACGAGGGTAACATACATGGTCAGTGGGGTTGGGGCAATGGCGCCTCACTCCCCTCGGAGGAGTTTAAGCAGAAGTTCCAAAACCGTGTGCTGCAATGTATCAATGCCTATCGCCCCGATATGCTTTACTTTGATGACACGGTGCTCCCCTTCTACGGATGTGATGACCAAATAGGTCTCAATATCCTTGCTCACTACTACAACCGCAGCGCCAAGCAGAATGGTGGTCAGCAGCGTGTAGTGGCAATGGGTAAAATCCTCGAAGACTGGCACAAAGATGCTATGATGTGGGACGTAGAGCGTGGCGTGCCCGACCGCATACAAGAGGAGTATTGGCAGACCTGTACCTGCATCGGAGGATGGCACTACAACATCAGCGACTACCACCGCGGATGGTACAAGAGCGCCATGCAGGTGATATCAATGTTGGTAGATATCGTGAGCAAGAACGGCAACTTGCTGCTCAGCGTACCCATGCGTGGCGATGGCAGCATCGATGAGAAGGAGATGGCCGTATTGCAAGACATCAAGGCGTGGATGGATATCAATGGCACCTCTATCTATGGCACTCGCCCCTGGAAGACCTTTGGCGAAGGCCCTACAGCAGATAACGCCAGTCCGCTCCATGCTCAGGGATTCAATGAGAACAACAATTACTCTGCTGCCGACGTGCGCTATGTGCAGCGTGCCGACACGGTGTTTGCCACCATTATGCGCTGGCCCGAGCAGCGCACCTATACGCTCAAGTCACTCGGTGCTTCATCACCCCACTATAGTGGTGAGGTTCAAGGAGTAGAACTCTTGGGACATGGCACGCTGACATTTGAGAACACAGCAGAAGGATTGGTGGTAAATCTCCCCGCAGAGAATACCAACGCTATAGCGCCGGTGCTGGCAGTGACATTTTAAGTACACGAATCAAACAAAAGACAGGTAGCCTTGCGGGGCTACTTGTTTTTTTATTACGAATTGCACTCTGAGAAGAAAGTAGTGCATATAAGTGCATTTTTTTTGTGTAAACAAAGAATAAAATATTCTATATATTTCTTAAATAAAAATAAATCCCTACCTTTGACCCGAATAAAAATGCACATTTACGTCGCCGAAAAGGCAAAAAAGTATAGTTATGTCAGAAAATAATGGAAAATTCAAGCGTTCGATGCGCCCTCTCGATGTGTGGGCATTAGCATTAGGCGCTATCATCGGATGGGGATGCTTCGTGCTTCCGGGCAATGCATTCCTTCCGAAAGCTGGCCCTGCAGGTACAGCATTGGGTATGCTCATCGGAGCAGCTTTGATTATGGTGATTGCACTGAGCTACGGCTATCTCATCCGCAAGTTTCCCGTCAGTGGAGGCGAATTTATCTACACCAAAGAGGCCATCGGCAAGCGCAATGCCTTCGTCTGCGGATGGGGTATGATATTGGCTTACTGGAGCCTTATCCCGCTCAATGCCACAGCGCTCGCGCTCATCAGCCGCTACCTCTTCCCCGGTATCGTGCAGCGCGGCCTGCTATATCAGGTGGCCGGATGGGATGTATATGCCGGTGAGGTAGTGTTGGCCTCGGCCTTCATCATCATCATGGCACTCATCAATATTAGAGGTATCAAGCAGGCAGCATGGTTACAGACAGCTATCTCGCTCACCCTCGTAGGATGTATCTGCCTGATTACCTTCTTGGTAATGGGAAAAGCTGATTGGAGTAATCTAGCGCCTGGATTCCCTGAAGGTGTGAATTGGTGGAGTGGCGTGTTTAGTATCGTAGCTATGGCACCTTGGGCTTATATCGGATTCGACTGCATTCCGCAGAGTGCCGAGGAGTACAACTTCAGCCATAAGAAGTCTACCAAGATTATGATTCTTGCCATCTTCATCGCTGCACTGCTCTATATCGCCATGTGTACCGTGACAGCCACTGGTCTCATGCCCTGGCAGGAGTTGCTCGCGCTGAATCAGAACTGGGAGACAGGCTATGTCGTACGCAACACCTTCGGCCTCTTCGGCCTTATCTTCCTCGGTGTGGCCATGTTCTGCGCCGTAGTGTCGGGTATGAACGCCTTCTATATCTCTACCTCACGCCTTATGTATGCCATGGCCGACGAGGGTAGCTTGCCCGCATTCTTCAAGCAGCTCTCTCCCAAGCACGGCACACCGCGCAATGCCATCCTCTTCGTGATGGTTGCCAGCCTGTTTGCCCCATGGTTTGGCCGCGAGATATTGCTGTGGATTGTCGATATGACCAGCGTAGGTGCAGCTATCGTATTTGCCTACACCACAGGCTCAGCAGCCATCATGGCTCGCAAGGTGGGCGACACCAAGCAGGTGTGGATCGGCATCATTGGCTGTATCTTCTCGCTCTTCTTCCTCGCCCTGCTCATCATACCTGGTATGCCCGGATATCTGGCTATCCAGAGCCGCGTGATATTGCTGGTATGGATTGCGGTGGGATTTGCATTTTATTGGATGATACGTAAGAACTATGGAGAAATACAACGAAAGAGAAAGCTATCTCCTCGATTTAGATAAGATGTTGGGCCCGAAGCTGCGCAAGAAGTTGCCCCGCTTCGCCATCAATTTCCTCAAGCGCCGCCTTCACCTGAAGCAGGTCAATGAGGTCATCATGTCAGTAGAGAACTACAAGGGTGTAAAGTTTTTTGACGAAGCACTCAACTACCTCAATATCACCTATCGCATCCGTGGCGAAGAGCACTTGGCGACTGGCACTGACAAGAAGTATATCTTCGTGTGTAACCACCCCCTCGGAGGGCCCGAGGCGCTCATCATCGGCTCCATCTTCCACCGCCTCTATGGCGAGGGATTCCAGGTACCCGTGACCCCTATCATGGCCTATCTGAAGCCCCTGGCAGAGTTTTTTACTCCCGTGAACAACCTCTCCTCTAAGCAGAGCCGCGACCTTGGCGAGCGCATTGCCAAGATGTTTACCTCAGATCAGCAGGTAGTAGTGTTTCCCGCAGGGCTCTGTGCCCGCAAGATCAAGGGCAAGGTGACCGAGATGCCTTGGAAGAAGATGTTTGTCACCCAAGCTCGCCGCTACGAGCGCGACGTAGTACCTGTACACATGTCGGGCCACAACTCACGCTGGTACTTCTTCCTCAGCAAGCTCAGCAAGTTTCTCGGCCTGAAGATCAATATCGGTATGCTCTACCTCGTAGACGAGCTCTTCAAGCAGCGTGGCAATGAGTTTGTCATCACCTTCGGTGAGCCCATACCCTACACCACCTTCGATAAGTCAAAATCAGACCGCCAGTGGGCTGCAGAGGTACAAGAGCGTGTAAAGGCTCTCTCTGTAGGCAATGGCTGTGTACCGAATATGTAGAGACCCCCTCTGCCTTTCAGGCATCTCCCCCTCTATGGGGAGAAAGTTCCGCGAGGCAAGTATTGTAAGATAGTATGTATATATAATAAATTAAAAGCCACACCCCCGGCAAAAGTTCCGGATGGCTCTCCCCTTAGAGGGGGAGATGCCTGAAAGGCAGAGGGGGTCCTATTCAATGCTTCCCCCTATCATTCCCCCCGTAGACGTAGAGCTACTCAAGAGTGAGCTTAACGACAACACCTTCCTCCGCACCACCAACCGTGGAGACAATGAGATCTATGTAGTAAACAATGAGACAGCCCCCAATGTGCTGCGCGAGATAGGTCGCCTGCGTGAGGTATCGTTCCGCGCCGTAGGCGGAGGCAGTGGCACCGAGTGTGACCTCGACCACTTCGACCTCGAGGACAAGGCCTGTTTCCAGCTCATCGTATGGAACCCCGAGGCTGATGAGATTATTGGAGGTTATCGCTTTACACGCTGGAAGCTGGCATCGTTCCACGAGAATGGTCAGCCCTATGTCAACACCGAGCACCTCTTCGACTTCTCACAGAAGTTCCTTGACAATGAGTTTCCCCACTGCATAGAGATGGCCCGTGCCTTCGTGCAGCCCAAGTACCAAAGCGCAGCTGGAGGCCGTAAGGCACTCTTTGCCCTCGACAACCTGTGGGATGGCATTGGTGGACTCGTGGCTACAGACCCCACCGTAAAGTATCTCTCAGGCAAGGTCACCATCTACAAGACCAGTCCCGAGATGAGCCGCAAGGCTATGGTATACTACCTCGACATGAGCTTTGGCGACCGTGAGGGACTCATCACCTCTAAGAATCCCGAGACCTGCACTCCCGAGCAGGCTGCCTTCTTCAAGGAGATGTTTACCGGTGCCGACTATAAGGAAAACTATGCTATCCTCAACAACTACGTCAAGTCACTCGGCGATACCATACCACCCTTCATCCACCTCTACATCGGGCTCTCACCCACGATGAAGACCTTCGGTACCACCTTCGATCCCGACTTTGGCGACTGCTACGACACGGCCATGATCATCACTGCCAAGGATATCTATCCCGACAAGTATAAGCGCTACATGGAGTCGTATGAGAAGTGTAAGGTGCGTAAGAGATAGTTTTTAGGGTTAAAGGTTATGGGTTAAAGGTTAAAGGTTGAGGGTGGTGCCTGCCGGACGGCTCACAACTCCTAACTCTAAACTCTCAACTCTAAACTCTCAACTCTAAACTCTCAACTCTAAACTCTCAACTCTAAACAAACTACTATTTATCTCATCAATATACCCGAGTAGTTCGGCACGGCCGACACCTTTCTCTGACGATGTCACGAAGTGTGGAGGCAACTCTTCCCACTGCTCTCTGAGCTTGGCGAGGTATCGCTCTACATTCTCGCGCTGGCGCTGTGTGCCCAGCTTGTCAGCTTTGGTAAATACGATAGAGAAGGGCACCCCGTTCTCGCCCAGCCACTCTATAAACTCCAGGTCTATGGCCAGCGGCTCGTGGCGTATGTCGATGAGCACGAAGAGGTTTGTCATCTGCTCGCGCTCGAGGATGTATGTCTCGATGATCTGCGTGAGCTTGTCCTTAGCCTTCTTACCACGCTGGGCGTAGCCATATCCTGGGAGGTCCACCAGGTACCACGCATCGTTGATGATAAAGTGATTGATGAGCATCGTCTTACCCGGCGTGGCCGATGTCATGGCCAGCTTGGGCTTGCGGGTGAGCATATTGATAAGGCTCGACTTTCCTACGTTACTCCTACCTATAAAGGCGTACTCGGGCTTCCCATCCTGTGGGCATTTATCTATACGGGTATTGCTGATTACAAACTTTGCGCTCTTTATCTCCACGGCTATTACTGTTTACTTGTTATGACTGCAAAAGTAACAATAATTCGCGAGATAGAGAAATTTCGTGTAGGTACATGCAGAAATTATTGCATCACGCTATATTAATACAAATCACCTTGCAAATCAGTCTTCATTGTACGCACCTGATTGAGCAACAATGGCAAATCATTGGTGACGACAGCATAGATTTCCTCTTCATCTATTCGGTGATACTCGTGAGCAATGATGTCACGCAACCCCATGATAGCAGTCCATGGGATATCTGGATATTTTACCAAGTAGCTTTTGTCTTTCGCGTCAATCACTTTGACACTTTCACCGATAAAGATTAGCTGCATACAGATACCACTCAGTGTGAATACTCCCTCTTGGCTATACACAAAATCCTCTGAGCAAGTGATGCGCCCCATTTGGCTTTGAATGAGCAAGATAGAGTCCTCTATACGTTGCAGCAACTGATATATCCTTTCCGCTGTATTCATACCAAAATCAGGTCTTGATTGATTGATTCCCCGAATGGCGTGTTGGAGAGCTGCTTGCGGTAACGTACCACATCTACACGGCAGCCAAAGAGGGCTTCCAGTTCTGCTTTCATACGCGAACGCAGCAATATGTTTGGTTCGCCCTCGTACACCACATCCACATCACTGCCCTCATGCAATTCGCCACGAGCAGCAGAGCCAAAGATACCGAGGCTCTTTATGCCATAAGCAGCAGCACGAGTTAGCTTAAACTGCTTCAGTAGATTAATATATTCCGAGGTTGTACGCATAATCACGATTACTTCCGTTATTCATCTGCAAAGTAACAAATTGTATATCAAATATCCTAACGAATTACCTAAAAAAGTAGGACGCACATTACTTTTCTTGGAGAATAAGCAAATCCTCACGCTTGGAAATATGGCAGTAAGTCTGCGCATTCATTGTTACTATGTAGACAAATGTAAAAGTTTTATACATTAAATGGGAATGAAAATGAGTGCGCACTCACGCATTTCACCCCAATATTCCAATATTTCGCCCCAAACGCCCCATTTCAAGGTGGTAAAAGTTCATTTTTGGGGTGGCATGGCATGCGAGCAGAGCTCGCAAATTAAAAAATGAGAATTAAAAATTAAAAATTAGTAAGCCGGATGGTTAACTTACGACTCATAACTCATAACTCACAACTCTTCTCGCTCTGCCATGCCAGGCCAAAAATAAACTTTTGTCACCCGGGGGATTTTTATCTATTTTGCTATTTCGGAGATTGCAATAAGTACTATTTTGCTCGCACTAAGCGAAAATTATTTTTTACTTAGTACACTATTTTGCTTTACGCTGGAAAAACATAGGTTCGTTTTTTAGAAATGGGCTGTTAGATTTTTAGAAAACACAAAGGCCTTTTCTTGCGATCGAACCTGCGTTTTTTTACGTTTGTCTTGTCCTAGAAAAAGTTCTAATCTTTGCGTGTAGAAATCAAAGCTGTCTGGTAAAATTATCAGAGCTATTCTCGAGAAAAATCACAGACCTTCGTTACAAAAAATGCAGCTGTCCATTTTGCTCCGTCTACACATGCAATAAATTTATTACGCACATGCAATATTTCCCTAACGCAGGTGTAAACACCTACAGATACCCAACCGATACTGGGTGTCGGTCGTAAATAACGTGAGTTCGATATAAGGAAGCATTGTAGATATTTTATTGTGAGCGCTTTACAAACTCCCCCTCTGTTTATAGAGGGGGTGCCTCGGAGAGGCGGGGGCGTTATAAGCGTAGCGCGTAGTGATAATTGTACTCCGCACTTCGTTTGGAACTCCCTCCGCCCTACTGGCTCGTCCCTCTATAAACAGAGGGACAGTTAGTTGGATGCCATCAAAACATATAGTTTTATATCGAACTCACGTTATTTACTATTATATAGTGTGACATAATTATTTTTTCTCTATGGAAGTTTCATAAAACCTACACAAAGGTATACCCCAAACGCTGATTTCTTAAAAAAAAGCAATTTATAAATGGTCTTTTGTAAATTTATTTGTACATTTGCAGTGTCTTCATGCCGATACCTACATCTATTTGTATAGATTGAGGTGGTTGGGTGGGGAATGACATTTGGGAAAAGGCGTTTACTTGGCGCTTTGGTTTTGACTCTTTGAAACTTCGCAAACTTCAAATTGTTCGTCAAAAACAAAGCAACGGTAGATGCCCATGGGATATGAATTGTACCCGATTATTGTGCTATGCTGTGACGACAGTGTATGCATGGCAGTTTCTCGTATACATACATATCGGCGTGGGGTCTGCCTTGCTCGTTTCGACGAACAGGGCAATGCGAAGGCCTCAAAGAGTGAGACGGGCAACAGATGGCTCCACGTTTCTTTTTTGTATCCTGTCTTATGCCTTTACTGAATTGATGAATTGTCCTGCACCGATGGAGCCGAGGCGCAGCAAATACGATTTATGCCATGGAAACATGAAAAGAACCAATTTGAACCAAAGGAATTAGCACAAAAGGATGTATCTTTGAAAAAAATTAAACAAGTATTATGAAAAAGACATTTTCTCTCTTGACACTTTGCACGGCATTGATGATGTTGGTGAGCAACTATGCAATGGCACAGAGTGACGAATCGCACACCTTGGAACCGCTTCATGTGGATGGTCGCTATCTGAAGAATCCTAAAGGGGACATCGTGACCCTGCATGGATGGATTACAAACTGGCAGAATATGCATCAAGAGTTTTATCAGGAAACGGTGGATTACGAGGCTCACTTCAAAGCCTGGAAATTGACAACAGACTCGATTCTGAGCAAAGGATGGAAGGTGGATTATGCCCGTCTGCATTTTGGATACAATAATCCGCGTGATTTTGATGGCTTTGTTCAGCGGGGTGAATTTGAAAAAACAACTCTTCGGATGATTGATTATCTGAACAGTAAGGGTATATATGTGCTATTGATGGCTGATGTGGAATCAGGAGATTTTGCCGAACATCCTCAGCGGTTTGTAGGAGACCCCTTGCATCAACGTCTGTTGAGATATTGGGATTACGTCAGCAGTCATCCACGCATCAAGAACAATCCGGGAGTGATGTTTGAGCTTCAGAACGAACCTGGAAATTTTATGAGTAGTGATGGAAAACTGAATGATTTCCGGACGCTGAGAGCCTACTATCAACCCATGGTTGATTTGATACGTCGGAATGGTTGCCAACAGGTGATATGGGTTCCTGGATGGCATTGCCAGATTTATTATGCAGGCTATGCAACTTTTCCTATTGAAGGTGATAACATAGGTTATGCCGCTCATTTTTACGATTGGGGATGGGTTGATGGTGAAGAAGTTAAGCGTGTGTGGAGAGAACTTAAAGCTGCATCAAATATGGCACCAGTCATTATTACCGAAACATATTGGGATGGTCAATACGGTCCTTCTATGGGTGGTACGGCCAGTGGTTTTGGCGCAAGCTTAAAACGCGAATTGGACGAGGCTGGTAATGTCAGCTGGAATCTCCTTTCTGAAGGACATCCTATGGCTTCTGTAGGTGATTCTTCTTTTGGTCCTGCTATGCATAATGACCCCGAAGGTACTTATGTCGCTTGCCATAAATGGTTTGAAGAATATGCTAAAACGAAATATACTCCCATAAAATCGTTGGTCGCTACTCAAATCGAATTGGAAGAGGTGCATAAGACTGTCTATCCGGGCGATGTGCGTCCCATTACATTGATGGCTTCGTTTCAAGATGGCCGTCGCTGGAATGTGGCAGGTGACACAGAATGGACAAGTAGTAACGAAAGTGTGCTCACTGTTATAAAAGGAAATATGCATGTGAAAGGCGAAGGGAAGGTTACGGTAAGTGGTACCTATACGGATGGTATGGGGCAGGTTTTTAAGACGCAGTATGATGTCACTTCAAGCCTGTTCCCTTTGACGACTGATGGAATTGTTATACATAATGGTGGTTATGATGAAGCCACACACACGTTTGCAGATGGTTTCTACCTTTGGGATTATGGAGGGGATGTACTCTTATTTGTTGGTATGGCTTATCAGAATACTCCAACTTTGAATTGGAATCAGAGAGGAGGCTTGGATTTTTCTGCTTATAAATATCTGGTTGTTCGGATGAATAATCAGACATCATTTGGAACGATAGAACTTTATGATCAACTTACAACGACATACGATGGGTTTGCAAAAGTTTATGAGCAGATTGATGGAAGAAATGAAGTTGTCATTGATTTGCATGGATACCCAAATTTTGATCCTTCGCATGTGACGTCTGTTGCTATTGGCTCAGGAATGGTTAGTATCAAGGAAATCTTCCTCAGCAATGACGGTGTCAATCCTGCTGCTCCCTATACCATGCCGACGCTTGTCACTGCTGACGACATGACGATGTATTACGGCGACGTACCTCAACTGACCTATTCTGTCAGTGGCTATGGTAATGTGGGAACTCCCAAACTGACAACCACAGCGACAAGCACATCGCCAGTAGGCACTTATGACATTCTGATAGAGGGAGATGCTGAAGGTGTAACCTACAAACCCGGCAAACTGACGGTACTTCCTGCTCCACTGACCATTACGGCGGACGACATCGTGATGAATCCTGGTACTGATGTGCCCAAACTTACGCTGACCTATGACGGATTGAAGGGGAGCGAAACAGTCGAAACTGCCTTGAGCGAACTGCCTACTGCCGCAACAACTGCTACTAAGGATTCTTCCTGTGGAAACTACAGTATTACGGTCAGTGGTGGCAGTGCTGCAAATTACGAACTGGCATGGCATCCGGGTACACTTACCATAGCTCCTGCTGCCGGTTCTTCTGTGCCCGTAACAGACTATACATCCCTAGTGAAGACTGATACGGAATCGTGGCAGGCTTGGGGAGAATGCAGTACTGACTTTGCTCCTGCCGTCACTACAGCCGATGGACGTACAGCCCCCATGGTGGAACGCTACGAAGAGACCGTCGGGACTGTTGGCCGCATAATGGAACAGACGGTGTCGGGATTGGAGGATGGAGAATACACGTTGGTACTCTGCGCCAACGCCAATTACACCGATGGACGCGGCTTCGCTTCTAGCTTACAGGATGGAGCAAGGGATGTGGTAGAGCTGTATGCCAATGACGAACGTCAGCCAATGACAGCCCACATAGGAACAGCCGTAGGGAATAACGGAGAATACACATTCAATAGTGTAAGGGTGACGGATGGCACACTGACCATAGGCATGGAGGCCATAAAGCCGGGAACCAATTGGCATACGCTCCAAATCAAGCAACTTGCATTGAACAAGGTATATACACTGGCCGAATCTTATGCTGTGGCATTGGTTGAAGCCGAGGAATTGCTCTCGCATAAGATGGCCGATGCAGCCCGTGGCGTATTACAGGAGATGATGGGGTTGAAGCAAAGCTATGCCAACTATTATCGTTTGACAGAGGCTATCGCTCAGGCAAAGAGCAGTATAGAGGCAATGGAGTATGCCCGTATAGCACTTGATGTGACAAGAGACGAACTGCTGACAGCTACAAACGTCTGTACACCACAGGCTAAGTCTGATTACCTATATTATTATAATGCAGCGTGTAGAGCCTACGACGAAGATTGGCTGACCGATTATAAAGCAACGGAAATATATAATCCTTATAAGGGCGGAGGTGCAGACTCTTATTGGTACCTTGTCGCCTACATGATGAGTGCATGGGAGTATAATATGGGGAATACTTTCTATATGGGCGGTGCTCCGTATAATGTCTCTTGGTGTGACCCCATGGAAGCACCGGACAAGATGGGATTCAACAAACCATTTATTGAGTATCTTCTGACTGAAGGTAGCACGACCTTAGAGGCCCGTACACTGAAAGCAACCATGACGGACATGGAACCGGGATTATATACGGTTACAGTTCGTGTGCGTCTGCGAGTTGCGGACAATGAGAATGGCAAGCCCGAAGGTGTGACGTTGCAAGTTTGTAATGGTGCTGAAGTGCCACTCTGCGGACAGCGTATCGATGATTCGAAAGACTATCAAGATACTTACACGGCAACAGGCATCGTCGGTGATGACGGTGTATTGACCATCATGTTCCATGTGGCATCTGACAATAACCTCTGCTGGATGGCATTCCGAGATTTGTGGCAAGATAAAGGCGGAACATCCATTGTGACAGCTGACAACCTGACCATGGTTTATGGTGATGGTGTCCCTCCATTGACCTATTCCTTGGTAGGTGAAGAGTTGGGCGGCGAACCGCAGTTGACAACCGTTGTGACAAGTGCGTCGCCCGTAGGAACTTATCCGATAACAGTAGGAAAGGGCTCTGTAACACGTCATGCCGTTGAATACGTTGCAGGAACCTTGACTGTAACCAAAGCTCCTCTCACTGTTACAGCTAAGAGCTATACAATCGAGCAGGGCGCCCCATTACCGGACTTTGAGGTTGAATATGCAGGCTTTAAAAATGAGGAGACAAGCAGTGTGTTGACCAAGAGACCTGTAGTTTCCTGTACGGCCACTTCGTGGAGTGCTCCGGGAGATTATGAAATAATTCCTTCTGATGCGGATGCGGAGAATTATGGGATTTCTTATGTGAAAGGAACGCTGACCATTACTGCCAACGTTGCCGAAATTGCTGATGGCGACTACTACCTGAAGAATGTAGGCAGCGGCAAGTTCCTCACAGGAGCCAATGACTGGGGCACTCAGGTTTCGCTGGGCGAATATGGACTCAGCATCACGCTGGAGCGTCTGCCCAATGGCAAGTATACCCTCGACACTCACGTGGCCAACAATGAGACCGACCATTACCTTGGCAGCAACGGTTACATTGATGCTTCGGCAGCGGAGTGGATTATCACCGAGCCCAAGAGCGGCACGTATGCCCTCACACTGGACGGCACCAGCTACTGGGGCTACGACGGCAGCGGCACGGTGCTGGCCAATGCACTCACCGACCCCACACAGAAGAATGCACAGTGGCTGCTGGTGACACGCGCCGAGCTGGAGAATGCGCTCGGCAAAGCAACACTCAACAACGGCGTGGACGCTACTTTCTATATACAGGGACACAGCTTCAACCGCAACCACAATGAGAACGTGGCTTGGATGGGTGAGCCTGTGCTGGGTGGTCCCGCACATGACATGAATGCCGAGAAGTGGAACACCGCACCGCTGGATATCTACCAAGAACTGTCAGGGATACCCAATGGCTACTACGTGGTAGAGGTGCAGGGATTCTACCGTGACAACGTAGACCCGAACGTGACAGCCGATCGCCGCGCTGCAGGCACCGAGCAGCTGCGCGCCAGCCTCTATGCCGGAGTGTATAGCGTACCTTTGAAGTCGATACTTGATGGTGCTACCGCAGAGCAGCTCAATGCCGGCATACAGACGAGCTACGGCTGGGTGCCCAACTCGATGGATGAGACAGCGAGCTACTTTGCCCAAGGGTTCTATATTAATAAGGTTGACGCTTGGGTAACGGATGGTACTCTGCGTATCGGCATCCGTAAGGAGACAGGCGAGGAGGGCGACTGGGTAATCTTCGATAACTTCCGCCTCACCTACTATGGCACGGAGGCTCCTGCAGACATTACTCCCTCAACCCTCGACGCTCATCCCACAATCATCTATGACCTCCTAGGTCGTCGTGTACTGACTACAGACAACCTGAAAGGTGGTATCTATATAATAAACGGGAAGAAAGAGATTATTAAATGAATTAGGTTTAAAGATGAGGGTGCGTCAAAACGACGCACCCTCTTTCTTTTACGCTTGTTGCAACAGTACAATTCCACCAACGACCTTTTTTTGAAGTATGACAAAAGCAATAATGTTAAAAATCAAGCGGCATCTTGATTTTTTTACTAAATTTGCCGTGATTATTATATAGTATGGTATGGAAAAGCATCTTGCAAAGTTCAACCCCTTTCTCAAAGATACATCGTTCGTGAACCTCATGGCGAGGCGCGTCTTCAACGTGTTGCTCGTGGCGAACCCCTACGATGCCTTCATGCTCGAGGATGATGGGCGTATCGATGAGAAGCTCTTCGATGAGTATACGCGATTGGGTATGCGCTATCCGCCCCGCTTCACGCAGGTGAGCACGCAGGAGGAGGCGACACAGGTGTTGAGGCAGATGCGATTCGAGCTGGTGATCTGCATGCCTGGTACGGACAACTCAGATGCTTTCGATATCGGACGAGCCATCAAGGAGGCGTTCCCCGATACGCCCATCGTGGTGCTCACGCCCTTCTCGCACGGCATCACACGCTATATGGAGCGACAAGACTTGAGCATCTTCGAGTATGTCTTCTGCTGGTTGGGAAATACAGAGTTGCTGCTCTCGATCATCAAGCTGATGGAGGACAAGATGAACCTCGATCATGACATCCGCGAAGGTGGAGTGCAGATGATACTTCTCATCGAAGACTCTATACGATTTTATTCTTCGGTATTGCCGAACCTTTATAAATATGTGTTGGAGCAGAGTCGTTCCTTTGCTACGGAGGCGCTCAATGCTCACCAAGCTACGCTACGCATGCGTGGACGACCCAAAATCGTGCTCGCGCGTAACTACGAAGAGGCGTGGCGACTGTATGACACCTATCGCAACAACACGCTGGGCGTGATATCTGACGTGCGCTTCCCCATGTATGAGGGTGGCCCCAAGGATGCTGAGGCTGGTGTAAAGTTGCTGCGTAGCATACGAGCTTGTGACGAGTTTTTACCCCTCATCATGCAGTCGAGCGAGGCCGACAATCGCCACTGGGCCACTACGGTGGGAGCGGGATTCGTGGACAAAAACTCGAAGAAGATGAACATCGACCTGCGCGATCGTATAGAACAACACTTCGGTTTTGGTGACTTCATCATCCGCGACCCCGAGACTGGTGCCGAGGTGGCACGCGTACATAGTCTGAAGGAGCTGCAAGACAATATCTTCACCATCCCCGACGAGTCATTCATATACCATACGGCACATAACCATCTTTCACGTTGGCTATGTTCGCGAGCCATGTTTCCCTTGGCAGAGTTCCTCAAACGCATCACAGAAGATGCCTATGAGAATGTGCCCGAACACCGACAGCTCGTCTTTGATGCCATCGTACGCTACCGCAAGATGAAGAATCGTGGCGTGGTGGCAGAGTATCTGCGCGGCCGCTTCGACCGCTACTCACACTTTGCCCGCATCGGTGAAGGTTCGCTCGGAGGTAAGGGACGCGGTATCGCCTTCATTGACCATTTCCTGAAGAAGCATAATGTATTTGAGACCTTACCTGAGGTCGAGATACGCATACCCAAGACGCTGGTACTGTGTACCGATATCTTCGATCACTTTATGGAGCGAGGCGGTCTGTACCAGGTGGCACTCTCTGATGCCTCTGATGAAACAATCTTACAGGCATTCCTTGCTACACCATTGCCTGAAGAGCTAATTGATGACATACAGACCTTCTGCGAAGTGGTAACAGGCCCCGTAGCTGTGCGCTCTTCATCACTCCTCGAAGACTCACACTACCAACCCTACGCGGGTGTGTACGCTACCTATATGATACCCGGCCGTACGGATAGCCACGCTATGGCACTGCACATTGCCGATGCCATCAAGGGTGTGTACGCTTCGGTATACTACAGTGGTTCGAAAGCCTACATGAGCGCCACGAGCAATGTCATCGACCAGGAGAAGATGGCCATCATCCTCGAAGAGGTGGTGGGCGATCAGCACGACCATTACTTCTATCCTCACTGCTCGGGTGTGGCACGCTCCATCAACTTCTACCCCGTAGGAGAGGAGACCGCTGATGAGGGCGTGGTAAACCTCGCTCTCGGCCTGGGTAAACATATTGTAGATGGTGGACGTACACTGCGCCTGTCGCCCGCACATCCCGACCATGTAATACAGACGAGTGACACGCAATTGGCATTGAAAGAGACACAGACGACATTCCTCGCGCTTGACCTCGAGGCGGCAGATAAGCCTGTATCAGTGGACGAATCTTTCGACCTCGTGCGCTTACCAGTGCGCCAAGCTGAGGCTCATGGCACGCTCGACTGGATAGGCTCGACCTACGTGCGCGACGATGATATGATATACGACACACCCCACATGAAGGGACGCAAGCTCGTCACCTTTGCCGGAGTGTTGCGCTACGAAGCCTTTCCTTTGGCCAAGATCGTGCAGCTAATGTTGCAGTATGGTGCCAATGAGATGCGCCGCCCTGTAGAGGTGGAATTTGCTGTTCGCTTCCAACCCGATGGTTTGAAGGGTATATTCTATCCCCTGCAGATACGCCCCATCGTAAGTTCGCGCGAATGCATCGAAGAGGACCTCACCGCAATACCTCATGAGCGACGCATGCTATACTCAACACGCTCGCTGGGCAATGGCATCGTGACCGATGTGCAGGATGTCATATACCTCAAAGAGGGTGCCTTTGGCTTGGCAAACAATCGCACGATTGCCACAGAGATACGTGCCCTCAATCGCACCTTTGCCGATTCTAACACGGGGTATATCCTCGTGGGTGAAGGCCGTTGGGGTAGCTCCGATGAGGCTTTGGGCATACCCGTCGAATGGGGCGACATCTCGGCAGTGCGCCTTATTGCTGAGCTCAGCATAGGTAGTCGCCACATCGAGCCATCTCAGGGCACACACTTCTTCCAAAACCTAACCTCCTTCGGTGTAGGCTATCTCACCATGGGAGATATGGCGCACGATACCGTTGACCGCGTATGGCTCGACTCCCAGCCTGCTGTGTGGGAAAGTCCCTTGGTGCGTCACGTACGTTGCACGAAGCCCCTGCCTATCAAGATGGATGGTCTGCACGGCATAGGAGTGGTAGAGAAGCCTCAACAAACAACTTAGAAGAAAATTATAACACACGATATGAAACGATACGAAAACTTTCCTCTGATACATCACCATACCTTTGGCATGGACGTGCGTGCTGCTCTATTCGTGGAGTACGACACGGTAGATGAGTTGAGAGAGCTGCTGAGTTCTGACGACTTTGCACGCCATCGCGACCACTACCTACACATCGGTGCGGGCAGCAACCTCCTCTTTGGTGGCGACTATGATGGATTGGTGATGCACTCTGCTATACGCGACCTCACCATAGAGGCCGAAGATGCCAATAGCGTACTTGTGCGTGTAGGCTCAGGCTACGTGTGGGACGACTTTGTGGCCTACTGCGTAGCTCACGGATGGGCGGGCGTAGAAAACCTCAGCGCCATACCAGGCGAGGTCGGTGCCAGTGCGGTGCAGAATATAGGTGCCTATGGCGTAGAGGTCTGTGATGTCATTGAGCAGGTCGAAACGCTTGCCCTCGACGGAACTCCCCGCACCTTCCTCGGTTGCGAGTGTGAGTATGGCTATCGCGACTCAGTATTCAAGCGCCATCTGCGCGGGGAGTATATCGTGACCCATGTGGTATATCGCTTAGCTAAGACACCCACCTACAAGCTCGACTATGGCGACCTGCGTGTTCGTGTTGAGGCTGCTGGAGCTCCCACGCTCGTAACTGTACGCCAGGCTGTCACGGCCATACGCGACAGCAAGCTTCCTGATCCTAAGGTGATGGGCAATGCAGGTAGCTTCTTTACCAACCCCGTCATCACATCGGAACACTATGAGAGCCTCAAGGCAGAATATCCTGATATGCCCTCATACCGCATCGATGAAGAGCGAGTGAAGGTGCCTGCAGGATGGCTTATCGAGCATACCGGATGGAAGGGTCGTGCCTTGGGCCGCGCTGCTGTACACGACCGCCAAGCTCTGGTGCTTGTCAACCGAGGTGGAGCTACTGGAGCCGAAGTGATGGAGCTGGCTCGCTGCATCTGCGAAGATATATATACGAAGTTTCAAATACACATTGTCCCGGAGGTAAACTATGTCTGATATAAAACTCACCTTTCTAGGTACGGGCACTTCTACAGGTGTACCCGAAGTGGGATGCACCTGCCCCGTGTGTAGCTCGAAGGACCATAAAGATCGCCGCTTACGTGTGTCAGCATTGGTAGAGACCTGCGGCGCGCGCATACTCATTGATTGTGGCCCTGACTTTCGAGAACAGATGTTGCGCATACCTTTTGGCCCCATCGATGGTGTACTGCTTACCCATGAACACTATGACCACACGGGAGGTATCGATGACTTGCGTCCCTTCTGCCGCTTCGGTGATATTGACATCTTTGCTGATGACCTCACCTGTCGCCACTTGCGCGAGCGCTTACCATACTTATTCCGAGAGGTGCTGTATCCAGGTGTACCCCGTCTGCACTTTCATGCCATAGAGCCTCTTGAGCCTATCTCCATAAAGGGAGCCGAGGTGCTCCCCTTGCAGGTGATGCATGGTGCGCTACCCATCTTAGGATTCCGCATAGGGCAGCTGGGATTCATTACCGATATGCTTACTGCGCCCGAGGAGACCTACGAGGCCTTGCGTGGGATTGACACACTGGTCATCAATGGCCTGCGCCCCAAGCCTCATGGTTCACATCAAACTATCGATGATGCCATAGCCTTTGCCCAGGCAGTAGGTGCTCGTGAGACATACCTCATACACATGAGCCACGATGCTGGCTTATACGCGGAGACCTCAACCAAGCTCCCTCCACACATCCATTTGGCATATGATGGATTGCAAATAGAGATTGACAACAGATAAAAAGGTATATACAAAAAAAGCAGGAGCAACACTGAACTCCTGCTTATTTTTTTAGTCATTTTTCTCTCGATACGATGAGGGCGGCACTCCGAAATAAGACTTAAACACTCGGCTAAAGTATTGAGCATCAGGGATACCTACCATGCTGCAGATCTCGCCAATATTCTGATCTGAAGATTGCAACAACTCGGCAGCACGCTCCATGCGGCACTTGCGTAGATAATCGTTAGGCGACATACCCATAAGCTCGCGTACCTTGCGGTAGAAGTTGGTGCGTCCCATACCAAACTGTGAGGCAATAATATCAATATTCAAGTTTGGATTGCGCATGCGTGCATTGACTATTCTCTCCAATTTGCGACGGAAGCGTTCGTCTTCCTTACTCAATTCTGAAGACTCTGTAGCATCATCATCCTCATCTGCTATAATTGACATCTCCTCTTGCTCAGGCTCTATCACTTGGTACGACGTAGATTCTACGATAGGCTCTGCTGCAACTTCCGAGACAGCAGGCTCAGACTTGGCCACTGCAGCTTGAGACTCAATAGACTCATTCTCCTCAAACCATGCAGCAAAGAGATCGGTGGGAATCGCGGGGCGGCGCTCATTGATAGCTTGCTTACGTGGTTTGGGGTCGATGTATTCTTCGGCAAGTTCCGGTACGGGAACCTCAGATACGTTCTCTTCCACAGTCTCCTCTACAGCTACAGCCTCCTCTACGATGGGGTCTTCTTCTTCGTCTTCTGCTGCTGCTGCTTCTGCTGCTGCTGCAAGTGCTTCCTCTACAAAGAGTTCTTTTTCGATTTCCTCTTCGGGAGTATCTTCTATTGTTTCTTCTGCAACGGGAGCTTCAACTATAGGCACATCCACTGATTCCTCTTCTGTCTCTATGGCTTCTTCTTCAGCAGTCTCTTCATGGATTACCTCCGTTTCGGTAGTCTCTTCTTCTACGATAGGTGTCTCCTCGATAGCCTCTTCTGTGATGATCTCATCATTAACCTCATTAACCTCCTCCACACACTCTTCGGCAGTTTCTGAGACAGTCTCTGCGGCAACAGCAACTACAGTTTCCTCTACGGTTTCCTCCGCAGTTTTCTCTGCGTCAAACTCTTCTGGCATAATGTCGGGGTGCTTGCTTACGGTATGCAACATGCGTGATAAATTGGCTTCCTCGTAGCGCATCATACGCATTGTGTCGCGCAGTTCTACCACCTCTTTCTTGAGCATAGTAGCCTCACGCCACTTGATGCCACACATGATGAGGGCAATCACGGTTATTACTATCAGCAAGACTCCTACTACAAGCCATGAAGTTGGGAGCGAGGTCAACAATATCAGTGTGCAATATCTCATTTTTAGTACTAAAGAGGATTTTCGATAAACGTATGTGCAAAATTAACACGAATTAGCAACTTTGGCAAACTTACAGCAACTTATTCTCTATGAATATTGCAGAAATCTTCATTTTTTCGAGTGCGAATTGTGGCGAAGCCCTACAATATGCTCTAAAGAGCAAACCTTTTTGCTTTTTTCGGGACGAAATCTTGATGTTCTCGCATTTAGATAGTAATTTTGTAGAAATTTATCTTTGGTAGAAATCAAACTATACAATATAATCACAACATGAAGACTGATATCGAAATTGCTCGCAACACCCCGTTGGTAAACATCGAGCAGATTGCACAGCAAGCCGGCATCCCTGCCGAGAGTGTAAACCCCTATGGCCGCTACATGGCAAAGATTGACGAGCACCTTATCGACGATGCTAAGGTGAAAGAAAGCAATCTTATCCTTGTCACAGCTATTACTCCGACCAAGGCTGGTATCGGTAAAACTACCGTATCTATCGGTCTTGCCCTCGGCCTCAACAAGATTGGCAAAAAGACCATGGTTGCATTGCGCGAGCCTTCACTCGGCCCCTGCTTCGGCATGAAGGGCGGTGCTGCTGGTGGTGGTTACACTCAGGTATTGCCTATGGATAAAATCAATCTCCACTTCACTGGAGACTTCCACGCTATCACCTCGGCCAACAACATGATTGCCGCATTGCTCGATAACTATATGTACCAGAATCGCGACAAGGGTATTGGCCTCAAGGAGGTGCTGTGGCGCCGCGTGCTTGATGTAAACGACCGCACATTGCGCTACATCGTCACTGGCCTTGGCCCCAAGACCAATGGCTTCGCTCAGGAGGCAGGCTTCGATATCACTCCCGCTTCAGAGATTATGGCTATTCTCTGCTTGGCTACCGATGAGAACGACTTGCGTCGCCGCATCGAGAACATCCTCCTTGGCTTCACCTACGAAGGCAAGCCCTTCACCGTGAAAGACCTTGGCGTAGCAGGTGCCATCACCGTATTGCTCAAGGATGCCATCTCGCCCAACCTCGTGCAGACCACAGAGAACACCCCCGCCATCGTACACGGAGGCCCCTTCGCCAATATCGCCCACGGCTGTAACTCCGTATTGGCTACCAAGCTGGCAATGACATATGCCGACTACGTGATTACCGAGGCAGGCTTCGGTGCCGACCTTGGTGCAGAGAAGTTCTACGACATCAAGTGCCGCAAGGCAGGCCTCAACCCCAAGCTCACCGTACTCGTAGCTACCTCACGTGCTCTGAAGATGCACGGCGGCGTGGCACAGGATCAGGTATCAGAGCCCAACCTCGAAGCTTTGAAAGCGGGTATGAGCAACCTCGACAAACACCTGCGCAACCTACAGTCATTCGGCCAAACCGTAGTAGTAGCTTTCAACCGCTACAATGGCGATAGCGAAGAGGAAATCAACTATGTACGTCAACATTGCGCAGAGCTCGGCGTGGGTTGCGAAGTCAACGATGCTTATGCTCTCGGTGGTGAAGGCGCAGCCAAGCTCGCTCAGCTCGTGGTTGACACCATCAACGAGAAGCCCTCAAGCAATCTGCAGTTTGCCTATGACGATGCCGATAGCGTAGAAGATAAGATCGCCAAGGTGGCTAAGAACCTCTATGGCGCCGCATCTATAACCCTCAGCGCAGCTGCCAAGAAGAAGTTGGCCATGATTGCTGAGCTCGGTTATACCCACTTCCCCATCTGTATTGCTAAGACACAGTATTCATTCTCTACTGATGCGAAGAAATACGGTGCTCCCGAGGGCTTCGGCTTCACAGTGCAAGACATCGTCATCAATGCTGGTGCTGAGATGCTCGTAGTCGTAAGTGGTGATATCATGCGTATGCCTGGTCTCCCCAAAGAGCCTGCAGCTCTCCATATCGACATAGTAAACGGACAGATTGAGGGTCTTGACTAATACAACAGCAATGATTGCTCAGCTTACCCAAGAATCCATAGCACTGCTCGATAGGCTCATTGCTACGCCTTCCACCTCGCGTGACGAAGCTGCTACGGCGGACATCATCGAGGAGTTTCTACGTAGTCGTGTCAAAGGTCAAGTGCAGCGTATACACAATAATGTTTACGTGCGCACTCCCTTGTGGAACGATAGTCGCCCAACCTTGCTGATGAATTCACATCACGACACTGTGCGTCCATCGGCATCGTATACTCGCGACCCCTATGAGCCTACTCATGAGGAAGGGCGTATCTATGGTCTCGGTAGTAACGATGCTGGAGCCTCAGCTGTGAGCCTTATCGCAGCCTATCGCTACATGGAGATGCAAGATCTGCCCTACAATATGCTTCTTGCCATTAGCGCCGAAGAAGAGGTGATGGGCGAGCATGGAATGCGTGCTCTACTACCGGAGTTAGGGAATATAGATATGGCACTCGTGGGTGAGCCCACTGGTATGAATGCTGCTGTGGGTGAACGCGGATTAGTGGTAATGGATTGTACTGCACATGGCATACGTGGACATGCTGCACGCAATGAAGGCGTAAATGCTATCGATAAGGCCATTGCTGATATAGAGCGTATACGTAACTTCAGATTTGAACGTCGTTCAGAACTCTTGGGCGATATCAAGATGACTGTCACGCAAATCAATGCGGGAACACAACACAATGTAGTACCCGACGAATGCAAGTTTGTCATTGACATACGCACCACTGATGCCTACTCCAATGAGGAGACTGTGAAGATTGTACAGGAGTTACTCGAGGCTGATGCCAAAGAACGCAGCACTCGCGTGCATGCTTCGGCCATATACCCCGATCATCCATTGGTAAAAGCAGCAACAGCTATAGGTCGTAGCACCTTTGTATCTCCCACGACATCAGACATGGCACTCATGCACGGCATACCATCGCTCAAGATGGGTGTGGGAGAGTCCGCTCGCTCACATGGCGCAGATGAATTTGTCATGGAAAGCGAGATAATAGAAGGCATACAACTCTATATAGAATTCCTCAAGGAATTAAAAATGGAAAGTTAATCATCGGAGTTATCAAATAGCTTCGAATATAAATCATAAATACAATAAATACATCATAAAATGAAACTTTGGGACAAGGGCTTTGAGCCCGATAAAATGATAGAAAACTTCACCGTAGGCCAAGACCGCGAGCTCGATCTCCGCTTGGCACGTTACGATGTAGAGGGTTCAATGGCACACATCCGTATGCTTGAGAGTATCGGACTCATTGAGAAGGAAGAACTCCCTGTTTTGCTCGCCGCATTGGAGCAGATACGCCAAGAAATTCTCGACGGAAAATTCATCATCGAAGAGGGTATCGAAGATGTACACTCGCAAGTGGAATTGCTACTCACCCAACGCCTTGGCGACATGGGCAAGAAGATTCATTCGGGCCGTTCACGCAATGACCAAGTATTGGTAGACCTCAAGCTCTACTTCCGCGATGAGATTCGTCAAATCGCAGACGAGGTCGTACACCTCTTCGACCGCTTGCAAGCCTTGAGCGAAGAGTACAAGGAAGTCCTCATGCCAGGATATACCCACCTGCAAATTGCTATGCCCTCATCGTTTGGTCTTTGGTTCGGTGCTTATGCAGAGACACTTGTCGATGATTTACGTCTCGTAGCTGCTGCTTACAAGATTGCAAATCAGAACCCCTTGGGATCTGCTGCTGGCTATGGCTCATCATTCCCATTGAATCGCGCCATGACTACCGAGTTGCTCAACTTTGATACCATGCACTACAATGTAGTAGCCGCACAAATGAGCCGCGGAAAGACCGAGCGTGCTACTTCCTATGCCATCGGTGCCGTGGCCTCTACCCTTGGTCGCTTCGCCATGGATGTATGCCTCTTCATCAATCAAAACTTCGGCTTCATTAGCTTCCCTGATGAGTACACCACCGGTAGTAGCATCATGCCGCACAAGAAGAATCCTGATGTGTTTGAGATTATGCGTGCCAAATGTAATCGTCTGCAGAGCGTAGCTGGCGAAGTAGCTTTGATGACTACAAATTTGCCTGTAGGGTATCAGCGCGACTTCCAGCTGCTCAAGGATGTAATGTTTCCCGCTATCGAGGAAATCAAGTCATGCCTCACCATGTGCGACATGATGTTGCAACACATCCGTATCAATCGCGACATTTTGAGCGACCCCAAGTACGACTATCTCTTCACCGTGGAAGATGTCAACCGCCTCGCTCTCTCAGGTGTTCCCTTCCGTGAGGCCTACCGTCAAGTAGGTATGCAGGTACAGAATCATACCTACCAACCAACCCGCGAGGTACACCACACCCATGAAGGCAGCATAGGCAATCTTTGCAACGACTGCATACGAGAGAAACTGCAGCAGGTAATGCACGAATTTGAGTAAATATATAAGAAAAAATGAGAAGCAAGTTGAGGTAGATTTAAAATAATATGCTACCTTTGTCATGTATTAAACAACTAAAAATATAAAAGATTATGAAAAAGTTCTTGATGATGGCAGCTCTTTTGGTTGCAACTTTGACAGTAAGCGCCCAAGACTACAATTGGGCAGTAGGAGTACGTGGTGGAGTATTCAATGGATTGACAGTTAAGAAGAACCTTGGTGATAATGCTATGGAAGCAGGACTTTCACTTAATGCAAACTTTACTAATTTTGACGTGACATATCAGTGGCAACAGCCCGTTATAACTGATGGCTTCCATCTGTATTATGGTCTTGGTGCATATCTTGGCCTTGCAGAGCAGTATCTCGGATTAGGTGCAGAGGGTGTTGTTGGTCTCGAATATCAGATTCCTAATGCTCCCATCGCATTCTCTGTAGACTATCGCCCCACATTTAATGTCCTTGGTGGTTTTGGTAACTCTAACTTCTACAATTTCGGACTCGGCGTTAAATATTGCTTCTAATATTACATATTTGTAGCGATTATATCATTAAGGCCCCTACACCATGTAGGGGCCTTGTTATTATTGATTACCTAAAGTCTTTGAGTTGAGCCTGCAGACGTTGGCGAGTAAAGAAGATACGACTCTTTACGGTACCAATAGGCAAGGATAACTTCTCAGCTATTTCTCGGTACTTAAATCCTGAGACATGCATAGCGAAGGGAACTCGATATTCGCGAGGGAGCGAGTTCACAGCACGCCGTATCTCCTTAGTATCGTAAGCGCTCTCGGTACTTTCAAAACCCGCATCTTGAGGCAAAGAGAGATGATAGAGATTATCAGTACGATCCACAAAGGTTTGATCGCGAACAATCTTACGATAATTATTAATAAAGATGTTGCGCATAATTGTGTACATCCACCCCTTAAAATTTGTATCAGGAGTATATTTCTCACAATTGTCAAGAGCCTTAAGCGAAGTCTCCTGTAAGAGGTCATAAGCCTCATCACGGTCCATGGTCAGTTTGTAAGCGTAGCGCAGCAATTCGTCCTGCACAGCTACGAGGTCGCGTTGGAATGAGTCGTTCATAATGCAAACATTTATTAGGTAAATTGATGCCGCAAAGGTAATGAAGTCAAGATCCCATGACAGTACCATAATAGTTTTTTTGATAGGGGGAATTCTGTTTTTGTACAAATATACCCTATGTTTTGGCAATTTAACCCCTATGGTAAACTGAAAAAACACTTTAGAGTTTCTCCGAATATGTCAAATGCAATTCAAACTTTTACAAGGGACTAGGATTTTGTGTCATTTTTTTCTATCAAATACAACGATAGCCTCCTATTTTATAGTAAAGAGAGGTGAATATCTCAAAAAAACTCCTTATCTTCGTCTTCGATATTTATAAACATTGAATAAACTACTAATGTGAATACTATGAAAAGGAATCTTTCGATCATTGTATGCCTCTGTATGGCAATCAATCTTTGGGCAAAACAGGTGTATGAAGCCTCTTCGTTTGGCATTGTTCCCAACACAAGTGCTGACATGTCAACGCTCGTCTCACAGATGCTTGATAAGGTAAAGGCAGAAGCTAATGGAAAATCTGTCACCGTACGATTTGCTCCAGGTAAATACCACTTCTATCCCGAAGGAGCAGTCCACAAAGAATACTATATCTCTAATCACGACCAGCATAGCGACCGCGCGGTAGGTATCGCTATTGAGGAATTTGAAGGATTGACTATTGATGGTCAAGGAGCAGACTTTATATTCCATGGCAGAATGCTTCCAGTAAGTGTGGTAGCGACTAAGGATTGTACTTTACGCAACTTCAGTGTCGACTTTGCTACCCCTCACATTGCACAATCTGAGGTTATCAGCAATAATCCGAATGAAGGCATTACCTTCCGCGTAGCACCTTGGGTAAATGCTCAAGTGTCTACCGATGGAGCTTTTACACACTCTGGTGAAGGATGGACATTCCGCCCAATGTGGGGTATAGCCTTTGAACCCGACTCACGCCATATTGTGTATAATACTTCTGATATAGGTACTCCAGTACAGCAGGTCGTACGCCTTGATGAACGTACATTCTTGGCTCCCGCATGGAAGGATAAGCGCCTCGTACCCGGCACAGTTATTGCTATGCGCACTTATGAGCGTCCCTCACCGGGTATCTTTGTCAGTCATGCTCGCAATACGAAGTTGGAAAATATCAAGATGCATTATGCCGAAGGTATGGGGCTATTGGCACAAATGAGTGAAGACATCACTCTCGATGGCTTCTCTGTATGTCTGAGTGGCGAAGATGATCCTCGTTACTTTACCACACAGGCAGACGCTACACACTTCTCAGGCTGTAAGGGAAAGATTCGCTCGATAAACGGACTTTATGAAGGTATGATGGATGACGCGATCAACGTACACGGAACTTACCTTAAGGTTATGGAACGTATTGATGACCACACCTTGCGTGCTCGTTATATGCATGGTCAGGCTTGGGGATTTGATTGGGGGTATACGGGTGATAAGGTACAGTTTGTACGCTCACGTACCATGGAACTTGTCGGCGGACCATTTACAACTGAGGTTGCAGAGATTAAAGAATATTCAGAGGGAGCAAATGCTTCACAAGTTTCTACTATTGCCTCACAGCCCTTTGAACTTTCTGGTGCCACTCATGGTACCCGTGAGTTTGTTATTCGCTTTAAGGATGCACTTCCCGAAGAGATCACTGCCAATGAAGGGTATGGTATAGAAAACCTCACATGGACTCCTGAAGTCTATTTTGCGAACAATACTATCCGTAATAACCGTGCTCGCGGAACTCTCTTTAGTACTCCAAAGCGTACAGTCGTAGAGGATAATCTTTTTGACCACACATCGGGTACAGCCATTCTCCTTTGTGGTGACTGTAATGGATGGTATGAGACTGGTGCTTGTCGTGATGTACTCATCCGTCGCAATCGTTTTGTAAATGCTCTCACAAATATGTTCCAATTTACCAATGGCGTAATCTCTATTTACCCCGAGATACCTGCATTGGCAGAGCAGAAAGCTTACTTCCATGGAGGTGCAAAAAATGCTATACGCATCGTCAATAATGAATTTGAGACCTTTGACCATCCGCTCCTCTATGCGAAATCTGTCGATGGACTCCTATGGAAAGGCAATACTATCCGTAAGAACTCTGACTATGCACCCTTCCATTGGAATAAAGCCAGTGTACTTCTCGAGCGTGTCACCAATGTGAAAATTCACGGAGCACTCTGTAATCGTAAAGACGAGCTCAAGCGTGTGGAATTGAATTTATCAGAAACAAAAAAGTAAGACTTTTAGTCCTTATAAATATAGAAGAGAGCTACATCCGTTAGCTCTCTTCTTGTTATATTTGCACTCCACTATGCCTTATCTCTTCTTCCAGAATGATGTCGTGAACATCAAGAGAATGGTGAAGAGCTCTAAACGACCGATGAGCATAAGGAGTGTGCTGAGCCATTTTGCTCCTACGGGAAGAGCGCTCCATGTATATGCTGGGCCGAGGCTACCTAAGGCAGGGCCGATATTACCAACGCAGCTCACTGAGATGCTATATCCCTCTACAAAATCAAGGCCCATAACCATGAAGATAAACCAGCCGAAGAAGATGAGCAAGAAATAAAGGCAAGTGAAGGTTAGCACTGTAGCTCGCGTATCTTGACTGATAGGATTGCCATCCATGCGTACGGGAATTACTGCATTGGGGTGAAGAATACGGTGAAATTCTCCGCGAATACTCTTGGCAAGTACAGCTACTCGACCACATTTCATGGCTCCAGAAGACGAACCACTACAAGCACCAAGAAACATTACAAAGCTAAGCAACATCCACAGATAAGGGGGCCACTGAGTGTAGTCTGCAGTGGCAAATCCTGTAGTAGTCTGCAGTGATATCACCTGGAAGAAGGACACTCGTAATGCTTTCTCTACACCAATATCTCCCTGAGCCAAAAGTCCCATGGCTATGAAAAGTGACAAGCCTAAGGCTGTAAAGAAATATACACGAAACTCGGTGTTACGATATATCTCGCGGAGTTTTCCCTTGAAAAGCAGGAGGTAAAGCAAGGTATAATTGATACCACTGAGAAACATGAAGAGCGTAAGTACATACTCTATTTGTGCTGAGTCAAAGGCTGCAATACCTGCCTGGCGCGTAGAAAATCCGCTTGTAGCAATAGTCGTGAGGGCGTGATTCACCGCATCGAACCAGTTCATGCCACACACCTTTAGTGATATGGAACAAGCTATTGTCAGTAGTATGTAGATAGCAAAAATCCATCGAGACCCTACTGATACGCGTGAATGCACCTTGCGGCGAACGACTCCAGTGGACTCTGCGGCAAAGAGTTGTACCTTGTCGATACCGAACATAGGGAGGACTGCCACGGTGAAGAACACGATACCCAAGCCTCCTAACCACTGAGTAAGGCTGCGCCAGAAGAGCAGCGTATGTGGCTGGCTATCTACATTATCCATGACCGAAGCTCCTGTGGTGGTGAATCCAGACATGGACTCAAAGAACGCGTCGGTGAGAGTCGGTATATGTCCGCCCAACCAGTAAGGTAGTGCTCCAAAAAGAGCAAAAGCTATCCAGCAGAAGGTAATAGTAATATAGCTGTCACGGCGGGAAAACTCAGATTTGCTTCCCTTGCCCAAAATCATGAGCCATAGCGATACGAGCAGGGTGACAAGCGAAGATACAAGGAAACTGAACAAGTCGTTACCCTGAAATAGGGGCGAGACTAAGCCCAGCAAGAAGAATATGCCTGATAACATCAGCAGCAACATTCCTATGATGCGGAATATGGTATTGAAGTGAATCATGCTGAATCTTCTAATTGAAATACTTCTCTATTCGCTTAATCATGGATGCGAGACAGAATACTACGACATGGTCACCTGCCTGGATCTCTGTGGTACCAGTAACAAGTACACCTTCTCCGTCTCTCACCAGTCCACCAATAGTGACACCCTTAGGAAGGTTGATATCCTTCACCTGAGTGCGGGTGACGCGTGCTCCCTCTTTGACCACAAACTCTGCAACATCGGCATTGGCAAAGGTAAGGCACTTGACGTTAGACACATCTGCATCGAGCAATAATTGGTAGATGTAGCTCGCAGCAATCTTCTTCTTGTTGATGACCGCACCGATATCCAGACTCTCTGCCATGCTGATATAGTCAATATTCTCCACCTCGGCAATGGTCTTAAACACTCCCATACGCTTGGCAGAAAGGCAAGCGAGGATGTTTGTCTCCGAATTATCAGTAAGCGCTACGAAGGCATCTACCTCTGATATGCCCTCCTCTTCGAGCAACTCAAAGTCTCGTCCATCGCCATGAATAATCATCACATTGTCATCCACTAAGTCAGTGAGCCAATGGCAGCGATTGAGGTCATTCTCGATAATCTTTACGCTCATGGCATCATTGACAAGCTGTGCGGCACGCATGGCTATACGGCTTCCTCCCATGATGATAATATTGCGTATGGTGGCATGCTTTTCCTTACCTGTAATGCGACGTATGTAGGGAAGCGATTTCTTGGCTGTCATAAAATAGACGATATCGCCAGCATGCAACTCATCGAGGCCGCCAGGGATAATGGTCTCGCCTTGGCGCTTGATGGTTACGATATGATAGGGGTGCTCTTTCTGAAGTTGGAAGATGGGAGTGTTGAGTATAAGTGCGTTCTCGCGCAACTTGACGCCAAGCATTACGAGAGCTCCTCCACAGAACTCCCACCACTGGCGTATCCAACTCAAGTGCAGGCCATCGGCAATTTCTTTGGCAGCCAGCATCTCGGGGTAGATGAGTGAGTCTACGCCAAGGGTCTTGAAGAACTCTTTGTTCTTGGGTTGCAGATACTCGTAATTATCAATACGCGCCACGGTCTTCTTGGCACCAAGCGAATGAGCCAAGATACATGAGGTGATATTGGTGCTCTCCTCTGGAGTAACTGCCACAAAGAGGTCGGCATCGCCAGCACCTGCATCCTTGAGACTATTAATCGAGGTGGGGCGCGCCACGATAGTCATGAGGTCAAAGTTTGAATCGAGGTTTGCCAATCGCTCCTCGTTTGTATCCATGAGCACGATGTCGTGTAGTTCATCAGATAGCATCTTTGCCAAATGGGTTCCTACGGCTCCTGCGCCAGCGATGATGATTTTCATTGGTTTGCTTATTTCTAATGTGCTTCATCTCTGAGGGTCAGGCACTTGAGAAGAGACTCCAGACGCCCAGCTCTCAGATACTAAACACTCAATCCTTTAGAATCTCTTTTACAATGCTCTCCACATCTATTCCGCAGAGACGACAGAGCTCAGGCACTGAGCCATGCTCGATGAATGCATCGGGCAATCCCATACGGGTAACTGTGGGGTGGTAGCCATTGTCGGCCATAAACTCAAGCACGGCGCTGCCGAGTCCGCCTACGATGGTGCCATTCTCTAAGGTGATGATACGCTTGTAGTTGCGTCCCACTTCGTGGAGTATATCTTCGTCGATGGGCTTGAGGTAGCGCATGTCGTAGTGAGCCACGCTGATGCCCTCTTTCTTGACGCGCTCTACAGCCTCAGCGGCAAGGTTTCCGATAGAGCCGATACTGAGTATTGCGATATCGTTGCCATCGCTCAGCTTACGACCTCTGCCGATAGGAAGCTCCTCGAGGGGGCAACGCCAATCTACCAATTTGCCACGACCACGGGGGTAGCGAATTGCAAAAGGTCCACGATCGGGCAACTGAGCGGTGTACATAAGTTTGCGCAACTCATGCTCATCGTACGGAGCCGCAATAGTGAGGTTTGGTATGGTGCGCAAGAAGGCGAGGTCGAAGGCTCCGTGATGGGTAGCGCCATCCTCACCCACGAGTCCGCCACGGTCTATGCAGAAAACTACATTGAGCTTGCTGATGGCTACGTCGTGTATGATATTGTCGTAAGCACGCTGCAGGAAAGAGGAATAGATGTTACAGAAGGGGATGAGTCCATCCTTGGCCATGCCTCCAGAGAAGGTCACGGCGTGTCCCTCAGCGATACCTACATCGAAGCATCGGCATGGCATCTTCTCCATCATGATGTTGAGCGAACATCCTGAGGGCATTGCGGGGGTAACACCCACGATCTTCTTATTCTGCTGAGCGAGCTCCAGTACCGTATGTCCGAATACGTCCTGGAAGCGGGGCGGCTTGCCCTCTTCGCTGGTCTCAAGGCGTTCGCCAGTCTCTGCATCAAAGAGTCCGGGTGCATGCCAATCGGTAGGTACCTCCTCGGCGGGAGCAAAGCCCTTGCCCTTGATGGTATGGATGTGCAGCATCTTAGGACCGCGCATGTCCTTGATAGTGCGCAGAGCGCGCACGAGCTCTACAACATCGTGTCCGTCTACAGGGCCGAAGTAGCGTATGTTCATACCTTCGAAGATGTTTTGCTGCTTGGTGAGGAGGCTCTTCACGCTGTTGTTGAAGCGGATGAAGCGCTCGCGACCCCCCTCCTTCATCAATCCCAACTTGCCGAGCACACGTCCCATGCGGTAGCGCCACTTGTTGTAGCTGCGTGTGGTGGTGAGGTTGAGCAGGTATTTCTTCAGTCCACCCACCGAACGGTCGATAGACATCTTGTTGTCATTCAGCACGATGAGCATATCGTTGTCGCTCTCCGATACGTTGTTTAGTCCTTCGAACGCAAGTCCTCCACTCATAGCGCCATCGCCAATGATAGCCACTACGCGACGTCTTGAGTCGCCCTGCTTCTTAGCGGCAACAGCCATACCCAGAGCGGCAGAGATAGAGTTTGACGCATGTCCGCAGGTAAAGGTGTCATATTCGCTCTCCTCGGGTGAGGGGAAGGGTTTGATACCCTTAAACTTACGGTTGGTATGGAATTGGTCGCGACGACCAGTGAGTATCTTATGTGCATATGCCTGATGGCCTACGTCCCACACCAAGCGGTCGTTGGGCGTATTGAACACGTAGTGCATGGCTACCGTGAGCTCTACCACACCAAGCGTAGAGCCAAAGTGGCCAGGGTTCTGCGAAAGCTCGTTGATGAGGAACTGGCGCAGCTCGTCACACACCTGTGGCAGTTGCGAGAGCTTCAGCTTACGCAGGTCTGCGGGTGATTGTATCGTGTTCAGTATATTTTTAGCCGAATCTTTATCCATCTTTACAATGATTAATTATGCAAAGATACAAATAAACGAGTGAAATAATGTCAAGCTTGCTTGAATATTTCGCCGCAGGTGTAAAAAAACTTTATCGCTTTGGCGAAAAAACACGCACGAACCTGCTATCAGCAAAGCCTCTGTACCAAGCCTTCGGCGACGACATCTCTTAAAAATCGTAAAGCCGCTTTGCTGTTTTCTCCGTTTGTTGTATCTTTGAGGTAAACCTCTTAGATACTCTCACTCGTTGCAAAAAGTTCAAGTAAACTTGGCTTTTTACTCGTTTATCCGTATCTTTGCGACTCTGAACCTATATACAGCTTTTACGATAGTATACACATGCAACTGCTTACCCCGACCGACATACAGCCCCTGCAGCCACGCCTTGCTCATAGTCACAGACTTATGGTCATGGGCTCATGCTTTGCCACACATATAGGTGGTAGGCTGGCGCAGATGAAATGGCAGGCCGAGGTCAATCCCTTCGGGGTGCTATATAACCCGCAGTCTATCGCTCAGGCGCTTACGATGCTCGCTTCGGGCCACTCGCTCGCAGAGGAGGAGCTTACGCTCTTCCCCAATGAGGGGTGGAGTACTTGGATGCACCACAGCTCCTTCTCGTGCCCCGAGCGTGGCGAAGCGCTGGCTCTCATCAATGCCCATATGGAGCAGGCTGCGCAGATGCTACTCGATGCTGATACACTGATCATTACTTTCGGCACCGCATGGGTATATCGCCTACGTGAGACGGAGCAGATCGTGGGCAACTGCCACAAGATGCCCGAGCGCCTCTTCTCTCGTCAACGCCTCTCGGTAGAGGAGATCGTAGAGGAGTACACAGCTCTGTTGCAGCACCTTTGGAGCGTCAATCCCAAGCTGCGCGTTGTCTTCACCGTCAGCCCTGTGCGTCATCTCAAAGACACGCTACATGGCAACCAATTGAGCAAGTCTACCCTGCTATTGGCGGTGGATGCATTGTGTCAGAGATACCCCGAAAAGCTGTATTACTTCCCTGCCTACGAGATTGTCATCGACGAGCTGCGCGACTATCGCTTCTATGCCGACGATATGGCTCATCCTTCGTCTGGGGCAGTGGAGTATGTATGGGAGCGCTTCGTAGAGCACTGCACCGATGATGAGGCTCAGCGCTTCATCACACAGTGGACCAAGGTCGTCAAGGCACTGGAGCATCGCCCCTTCCGTCCCGACTCGCCCCAGTACCGCAACTTCATGGTGCAGACCCTCAACACTATCAACAATCTGAAAGACCAATACCCTCACATCGAGGTAGATAAAGAGATAAGCTTATGCAATACGCTATCACACACATAGCCAGCTTAATAAATGCCCATATCACTGGCCCTGCCGATGGCAATGTCACCACGTTGCTTACCGACAGTCGCTCGCTCTGCTTTCCCGAGGAGACACTCTTCTTTGCTCTCGTGAGTAAGCGCGGCGATGGCCACCGATATATCTCAGAGCTTTATGCTCGTGGCGTACGCAACTTTGTAGTATCGGCCACGCCTGCCGCAGAGCAGCTACACGCCATGTCAGCAGCCACCTTCCTCACGGTGCCCGACACACTTGCAGCATTGCAACAATTGGGCGCAGCACACCGCGCCACCTTTGACATCCCCGTGGTAGGTATCACCGGCAGCAATGGTAAGACCATAGTGAAGGAATGGCTCAGCCAGCTCCTGGCACCCACGTTTGACGTGGCCCGCTCACCCCGCAGCTACAACTCTCAGATAGGTGTGCCCCTCTCGGTGTGGCAGATGGGCGAGTCTACCCAGGTGGCACTTATCGAAGCAGGCATCTCCATGCCCGATGAGATGAAGCGCATCAAAGCCATCGTATCACCTACCATAGGCATACTCACCAATATCGGTGGAGCACACCAGGAGAACTTCCAGTCTACCGAGGAGAAGTGTTGCGAGAAGCTCACCCTATTTCGCGATACCGATGTAGTGATATACAATGGCGATGACCCTATGGTATGCCAGTGTGTAGACCGCACCCTGCACTCGCCCCGCGAGATTGCCTGGTCACTACGCGATACCGACAAGCCCCTCTTCATCTCATCCATCACCAAGGGTACGGGCAGCACTACCATCGAGTACCAGTACCTGGGCTTCAAGGGCACATACACCATCCCCTTCGATGACGAAGCCTCTATAGAGAACTCACTCCACTGTCTCGGCGCATGTATGTATCTGGGGCTCACTACCGAAGAGGTAGCTCAGCGTATGCCCTTGCTGGAGCCTGTAGCGATGCGCCTCGAGGTCAAGGAGGGCAAGAACGGATGCACCCTGATCAATGACTCATACAACTCTGACATAGCCTCGCTCGACATAGCGCTCGACTTTATGGCCCGCCGCCCCGAGCGCGAGGGCAGGCAGCGCGTACTGATACTCTCTGACCTCCTTCAGACAGGGCAGGAGAGCCATGCGCTATACCACACCGTAGCCTCACTCATCGAGACCCGAGGCATAGAGCGCATCATCGGCATAGGCCCTGCGCTCACAGAGGCAGCCGAGGAGTTTCACATCGCCAAGTCCTTCTACCGCACTACCGAGGAGTTTCTCCACTCCGAAGAGCTGCGTCAGATGAGTCGCTCGCTCATACTTGTCAAGGGCTCACGCAGCTTTGGCTTTGAGCGCATAGCAGAGCATCTCACCCTCAAGGTACATGAGACAACGCTCGAGATAGACCTTGGCGCTATGGTCGACAACCTCAACCACTACCGCAGCCTCATGCGCCCTGCCGTCAAGACCGTATGCATGGTCAAGGCCTTTGCCTACGGCGCTGGCTTCTACGAGGTTGCCAAGACGCTACAAGACCATCGTGTAGACTACCTCGCCGTGGCTGTGGCCGACGAAGGTGAGCAGCTGCGCAAGGCAGGCATCAGCGCCAACATCCTCGTGATGAACCCCGAGCTGACAGCCTTCAATACACTCTTTGATAATAGCTTAGAACCTGAGATATATAGCTTTGGCATCTTAGAGGAGATGATACGTGCCTGCGAGCGCGAAGGCTTCACCCACTATCCCATCCACCTGAAGATCGACACTGGCATGAGCCGCCTTGGCTTCAGCCCCGACGATATGCCCCGCCTCATCGCGCGCTTGAAGGGGCAAAATGCCGTGAGCCCCCGCTCCGTATTCTCACACTTTGCCGGTAGCGACAGCCCCCAGTTTGACGACTTCACCCACCTGCAGGCCCAGCGCTTCCAGCAAGCTGCCGACACCCTGCAGAGCGCCTTCAGCCACAAGATACTGCGCCACATCTGCAACTCGGCAGGCATCGAGCGCTTCCCACAGTACCACTTCGATATGGTACGCCTTGGCCTCGGCCTCTACGGCATCAGCCCAGTAGACAATCGCCCCATACACCCCATAGCCACGCTCAAGAGCACCATCCTGCAGATACACGAAGTGCCCGAGACAGAGACCGTAGGCTACAGCCGTCGCGGACAGCTCACCAAGCCCTCACGCATAGCCTCCATCCCCATAGGATATGCCGACGGGCTCAATCGCCGTCTGGGCAATCGCCACGGACACTGCATCGTCAATGGCCTCCCGGCCCCCTATGTAGGCAATATCTGTATGGATGTATGCATGATTGACGTCACCGACGTCCCCTGTCACGAAGGCGACAGCGTCGAAATCTTTGGTCCTCAGCTACCCGTATCACGGCTCGCCGACTGGCTCGACACCATCCCCTACGAAGTGATGACAGGCATATCTACACGAGTAAGGAGGGTGTATGTGATGGAAAGCTAAAATAATGGAGAATGGAGAATGGAGAAGGTTTGTGCAAGTGAGCGCGATGTAAGTTTGCTTACTAATCGCTCAGCGCCGACGCGGTATGAGAGCATCGGTTGCGACGAAAGGAACTTCAGTTCCTCCGAGGAGTTGCGACTTGTCACTCATTCAGCCAAAGCTCAGCGAAGCTAACGGAGAATTGGCTATCCGGATGGCTAATTATCAATTATCAATTATCAATTCTCAATTAGTATTGTTCCGTTTCGTTGGGGAAGTCTCCACTCTTCACATCCTCCACGTAGTGGCCTACCGCCTCGGTAACGATAGTGAAGAGGTCAGCATAGCGGCGCAGGAAGCGTGGGCTGAAGTCCTTCGTCATGCCCAGCATATCGCTCACTACGAGTACCTGTCCGTCGACACCGCCACCAGCGCCTATACCTATGACGGGGATGGTCAGCTCCTCAGCCACGCGGCGTGCCAGCTCAGCAGGTATCTTCTCCAGTACGAGGGCGAAGCATCCAGCCTCCTCCAGCAGGCGAGCATCGCGCAATAGCTTCTCAGCCTCCTCCTCGCCCTTGGCGCGTACGGCATAGGTGCCAAACTTGTTGATAGACTGCGGCATCAGTCCCAGGTGACCCATCACGGGTATGCCCGCTGCCAGTATGCGTCGTACCGAGGGTAGTATCTCCTCGCCGCCCTCGAGCTTCAGCGCGTCGGCATGTGTGATCTTCATGATCTGAATGGCATTGTTCACCGCCTCGATGTCGCTTGCCTGATAGGTGCCGAAGGGCATATCCACTACGACCAGCGCACGCTTCACGGCCTTCACCACCGACTTGCCATGGTATATCATCTGCTCCAGCGTGATGGGCAGCGTAGTCATGTTGCCCGCCATCACATTAGAGGCCGAGTCGCCCACGAGTATCACATCCACGCCAGCACCATCCACGAGCGATGCCATAGTATAGTCATACGAGGTGAGCATAGATATCTTCTCTCCTCGCGCCTTCATCTCTGCCAGTCGGTGAGTAGTCACCTTGCGTCTATCATCACTTATATAAGCCATAATATTCTATAGGATTTTCGTTAAAACGGCGCAAAATTACTAAAAAAATCAAAACTCTGTTATCTTCTCTCAATATTATAAAAAGTTAACTATAAGTTTTATGCAATAAAAATTCAGGAATGTGTATAGCTGTGCTGCTAAGATATCGTGTAAGTTGCTGCGGGAGTGGAGGTGAGAGGGTGTGAATGGTTGTGAAAATATAACTAATAATTTGATTTTAGTTAATTAATGGCTTTGTATATGTTAATGATGTTAAAAAATGGGGCAAAGTTATCGTATCGTACAAAAATACAAACATTTATTACCTATCTTTGTCCCGGATATATAGAAGGCCATATTGATGGAATATACAATGTACGATACACTATTGATGCTACCTCTGTTTCAAGGCATGAGTCAGGCGGACCTCACTCGTATCATCGAGAAGGTGAAGTTTGACTTCGTGAAGTTTGAGGACAGGGAGGTGATTTTCCGTCAAGGTGAGCGATGTGACAAGCTGGTGTTTCTGCTCAGTGGTGAGCTCCTAAGTGAGACGGTGGCTCCATGTGGGTTGTTTACCTTGGAGGAGAGGCTTGATCGCCCCGTGATGGTGGAGCTGCACTCGCTCTTCGGCTCTGACACGACATATAAGTCTACCTACACGGCGTGTGGCGAGGTGGCGATGCTGATGATCGATAAGAGCTATGTGTTTAAGTTGCTGGACTTCAATATGGTGTTTCGCATCAACTTCTATAATATCGTGTGCAACAAGGTGCATAAGCAGCACGGTCTGCTGTGGGGCCTCACTCCCTCGGGGCTTGAGGGCAGGCTGGTGCACTTTATCCGTAGTATCTGCTCTCTGCCGCAAGGCCTCAAGACGCTGCGCATAAGGATGGAGGACTTGGCGAATTTGCTCGATGATACGAGACTGAACGTGTCGAGCATCCTCAATGCATGGCAAGACCAGGGGCTGATAGAGATACGTCGCAAGGCGTTTGTGATACACGACTTGGCGGAGCTGACCGACAGATAAGGCTGTATATATAGAATACTGATGGAGAATTGGAGTCATGGATGATTGATTTTCAATTCTCCATTCTCTTTTTTCGATTATTTATATTAACTTCGCACCTTCAATTACTTTACTCAAATATGAAACAGAACAAAACGAACAGAATGAAGCTTGCTGTATGTGCTTTGGCATTGGCAGGCGCTACACTAAACCTCACTTCTTGTATGGATAATAAGAACAAAAACCCATTTTTCAGCGAGTATAAGACTCCACACGCTACTGCTCCCTTCAATAAGATTAAGATGGAGCACTACGAGCCTGCTTTGATGGAGGGTATCAAGCAGCATGAGGCCGAGGTTCAGGCTATCATCAATAACCCCGAAGCTCCTACATTTGAGAATACTATCGTGGCATTGGACTATGCTGGTAGCATGCTTGACCGCGTAACTACTGTATTCTTCAACCTCAATAGCGCTGAGACCTCTGACGAGATGCAGGCATTGGCACAGAAGCTCTCGCCCGTCCTCACTGAGCACTCTAACAATATCTCGCTCAACGAGAAGCTCTTTGCTCGCGTGAAGGCTGTATATGAGACTGCAGATAGAAGTACTCTCTCTACCGAGCAGCAGCGTCTGTTGCAGAAGAGCTACGATGGCTTTGCTCGCAATGGTGCCAACTTGAGCGAGGAGGACAAGGCTAAGTATCGTGAACTTACCACAGAGTTGAGCAAGACTACCTTGGCATTCAGCCAGAATATGCTGAAGGCTACCAACAGCTACGCGCTCAATGTTACCGATAGCACTCGCCTTGCTGGTCTGCCCGAGTCAACCCTCGAGGCTGCTGCACAGACCGCTAAGGAGAAGGGCCAAGAGGGCTGGACATTCACCTTGCATGCTCCCAGCTATGGTCCCTTGATGATGTACTGCGAAGACCGTGACTTGCGCCGCGAGCTCTACATGGCCTTCAATACTCAGAACGTACAGGACAATGAGAACAACAATGAGGAGCTCGTGAAGAAGATCGTGAACCTCCGCCTTGCTATCGCTCAGCTCCTGGGCTATCAGAGCCATGCCGACTACATCCTTGAGAACCGTATGGCTGAGAATGCTGCTAACGTAAACCAGTTGCTCGATCAGCTGCTCACCGCATACCTCCCTGCAGCGCAGGAGGAGGTGAAGGCCGTACAGGAGATGGCTGCAAGCACCGAGGGTGAGGACTTCGTGCTCATGCCTTGGGACTGGTCATTCTACTCTGAGAAGCTGCGCAGCGCTAAGTATAGCCTCAATGACGAGATGGTGCGCCCCTACTTCAAGCTGGAGAATGTGACCAAGGGTGTGTTTGGCCTTGCTACACGCCTCTATGGCATCACCTTCGTAGAGAACAAGAAGATTTCTGTATTCCATCCCGACGTGAAGGCCTACGACGTGCTCGACAAGGATGGCTCATACTTGGCAGTCATCTACACCGACTTCTTCCCCCGTGCTGGCAAGCGCTCTGGTGCATGGATGACCAACTTTAAGGAGCAGTACAAGAAGGATGGCGTAGACAGCCGCCCCCACGTGTCTATCACGATGAACTTCACCAAGCCCACCGACACCAAGCCCGCCCTGCTCACTCAGGATGAGGTAGAGACCTTCCTCCACGAGTTTGGCCACGCTCTGCACGGCATTTTCGCTGCTACCACATACCCCTCAATGGGCGGTACCAACGTATATCGCGACTTTGTGGAGCTGCCCTCACAGATCATGGAGAACTTCTTGCCCAAGAAGGAGTTCCTCGCTACCTTTGCTTACCACTATGAGACCGGTGAGCTCATCCCCGACGAACTCATCGAGCGCATCGTACGTGCTCAGAACTATAATGTAGCTTACGCTTGCATCCGCCAGCTCAGCTTCGGCCTGCTCGATATGGCATGGTACTCACGCACCACTCCCTTTGATGGTGATGTGAAGGCTTATGAGCAGGAGGCATGGGCGCCCACCCAACTGCTGCCCGTCGTAGAGGGTACCAACATGACCACTCGCTTCGGCCACATCATGTCGGGTGGCTACTCAGCAGGTTACTACAGCTACAAGTGGTCTGAGATGCTCGATGCCGATGCCTTCGCCCTCTTCGACGAGAAGGGTATCTACAATGAGGCCGTAGCTACAGCATTCCGCCGCAACATCCTCGAGAAGGGTAGCTCAGAGCATCCCAAGGTGCTGTATCGCCGCTTCCGCGGACAAGATGCTACCATCGACGCTATGATGAAGCGCGACGGAATTGTAAAGTAACTCAACTTTCGTTGAACGCAAGTAAGTAATAAATGGAGTTAAATGGAGATAAAGGCCAATTGTACTGTATGCGGTGTACAAAACTATTGGCATTTAACTCCCCAAAGAGCAAAGCGATATCTCCCTTTAACTCCTAAATACAAACTATTTGGAAAGTATGACGATGGCAAATAAGTGCATATCATTGCTCATGGCGCTGTGCCTTGCCTGCCTCACAGGGTGTGACCGTAGTGACGACCTTGAGAGCATCTTCACGGGCAAGGTGTGGCACCTGGGAGGCTTCTATCAGACCTCCAATTGGGAGAACCCTAACGTGAGCCGCCCGATCTACAATGACTATAACAGCCATAGCGACCTCTCGGTCTACAACATGGTCCTCTTCACCGATGGCACCGCCCACATCACCCTGCCCCAGGGGTGTCAGCTCACAGCCGTGTGGAGTGCCGATGGCAACGAGCGTCACCGCACGTTTGCCTTCTCGGAGTGGAAGACCGTGAGCGGCGACCCCGCCCAGCTCACCGGGTATGCCCGACAGATGTACGACCGACTGAGGAAGACCGCTTATTACCAGGGCGACACCTACTACATACAGCTATTTGATGATAGCAAGAAGTACTTTATGCAATTTGCCGACCTCTCAAAATATAACTAACATGACTGAGAACGAAAACAAGACACTGACCTTTGACCAGCGCTACATGCGCATGGCTACCATTTGGGCCGAAAACTCCTACTGCGAGCGCCGCAAGGTAGGTGCCCTCGTCGTGAAGGACAAGATGATCATCTCTGACGGATACAATGGTACGCCCGCAGGGTTTGAGAATATATGCGAAGATGAGAACAATGTGACCAAGCCCTACGTTCTCCATGCCGAAGCTAACGCCATCACCAAGATAGCCCGCTCTAACAACAATAGCGAGGGCGCTACACTGTATGTGACCGCATCGCCCTGTATCGAGTGTGCCAAGCTCATCATACAGGCAGGCATCAAGCGTGTGGTGTATGGCGAGAAGTACCGCCTCACCGATGGTATAGACCTGCTCGAGCGTGCAGGCATCACTGTAGACTATTTACCCATAGACGAATGATACGTAATACATATAGCAGACTCCTCTTCGCAGTAGTGCTGGCTGCCACCACCCTGGTGAGCTGCCACTATGAGAAGCCCCTGAATGCCGATAACAAGATAGATGCCCTGCTGCGCATCATCGAGAAGAAGTATGTCGACACGGTAGATATAGCCGACCTCATCGAGCAGACCCTCCCCAAGGTACTCGCAGAGCTCGACCCCCACTCGGTATACATCCCCGCCAAGGATGTAGAGGAGACCAACCAGGAGCTCAAGGGCAGCTTCAGCGGCATCGGCATACAGTTTATGATACAGTCCGACACCATCTACGTGAGCAACGTCATCCCTGGCGGCCCCTCAGAGAAGGTAGGCCTCATGGCGGGCGACCGCATCGTCACCATCGACGACTCACTCTACGTAGGTAAGGTAGTCAACAATAGCGGAGCCATGAAGCGCCTCAAGGGTCCCAAGGGCAGCGAGGTACGCCTCGGCATCAAGCGCCACGGCGAGCCCGAGCTACTCACCTTCACCATCGTGCGTGGCAACATCCCCGTCAAGAGCGTCGATGCCAGCTACCTTATCGATGACAGCTGGTGCTATATCAAGATCAACAAGTTTGGCGAGACCACCTATCCCGAGATGCTCATCTCCCTGGCCCAAGGCCTGCAGCAGGGAGCCGAGGGCGTCATCATCGACCTCCGCGGCAACACGGGCGGATACATGGGCGCAGCCATACAGATGGTCAATGAGTTCCTCCCCAAGGGCGAGATGATCGTCTATACCGAAGGCGAAAACTCACCCCGCTACGAAGAGCGTGCCAATGGCGGCGGCAGCTGTCAGAAACTCCCCATCGTAGTGCTCACCGACGAGACCTCAGCCTCGGCAAGCGAGATCTTTGCCGGCGCCATTCAGGACAATGACCGTGGCACCATCATCGGCCGCCGCACCTTCGGCAAGGGCTTGGTACAGCAACCCATCGAGTTTGCCGACGGCTCAGCCATACGCCTCACCATTGCCCGCTACTACACCCCCTCGGGACGCTGCATACAGAAGCCCTATACCAATGGCAAGGGCGAAGAGTATGAGCTCGACCTTCTCAACCGCTACGAGCATGGCGAGTTTTTCACCCAAGACAGCATCAAGCAAGATGAGAGCACAGCCTACCGCACCAAGAATGGCCGCACCGTCTACGGTGGTGGAGGCATCATGCCCGACATCTTCGTGCCCCAAGACACCACCGGCTACACCTCATACTACGCTGCTGTAGCCAAGCGTCGCCTCTTCACGCAGTTCCCCTTCGAGTACACCGACCAGCACCGTCAGCAGCTCTCGGCATACACCACCATGGAGGAGCTCCACGCCTATCTCCGCGGTGTAGACCTGCTCGAGGAGTTCGTGCAGTACGCCTCATCCAAGGGCATCAAGCGTCGCAACAACCTCATCAGTCAGTCACGCGACGTGATGGAAGAGATCCTCTACGGCAACGTCATCTACAACATGCTCGGCATGGAGGAGTACGTCAAGTACCTCAACCTCACCGACCCCGTAGTGCTCAAGGCCGTCGAGGTGCTCCAGCGTGGAGAGTCGCAGCCCCAGGCACCTCAGTAGGGTAGGAGTTGAGGGTTGAGAGTTTAGGGTTGAGAGTTGAGCGAACACCCCCTCCGTTTCGTCCCTTTGCCAAACTCCTTTGTGAACCTAAAGGTTCAGTCGTCGCAACCGACGCTTATCCCGCGTTGGCCCCCTTCGAAGGACTTTTGATTAGTCCTTACCCGCGCTAAAACTTTCTGAGAGAATTGTCCTGCATTCTCCCTCTTTAAGGGGGAGTCCCTGCAGGGGGAGGGGACGAGCGGAGAGAGCGAAGAGAGCGAAGCGACGTAGCGGAGGGGGTAATTATCAATTCTCAATTATCAATTCTCAATTGCGAAGGCAAAGTTACTGCAAAGATTTTTGGCACTTACGTTTATTGTATTTTAGTGTACTTTACTGTACTATCTCTGTAGCAGAAGGGCGATCTTGAGGATATGGGCTTATGCAAGCATCAATTAGACTGCTTAATTTTACTGAACATTTATCACACTGAAGTTTCAATATACAATCAGCCAATTGCTGTTGACCACCACCGTGAAAAGGAAGTTCTCCAGTAACCAATTCATATATAGATACTCCCAATGACCAAATATCACTATAGGTATCAATCTTTTTATTGAAGTCAAATCTTTCTGGAGACATATACGCAATACCTCCAATAGTTATAGCTTTATTATATGAGTAGATTAGACTTGCAGCATTATGCGACAACCCAAAATCAGAAATAACATAACGACCTAGAGAATCTAATAATATGTTACTTGGTTTGATATCCAAATGCATTATTCCGCAATTGTGTAAATACTCCAGTCCACATGCTATATCCTTAATAATCCTCCACAATCTATATTCTGGAATCTTAACAGATTTATCAATAGACCCAAAAGAGCAATATGGCATAACTATAAACAAAGATCCTTCATGATGGTCAAAATCATATGATGGCAGTATATTGGGATGATACAAACTCATTCCAATTGCATATTCTTTACGGGCTCGCTCTACCATATCACAAGGTATAGAATCCTTGTAAATCTTAACAGCAACTTCCGTATTGTTTGTAATGTCATTAGCAAGCCAAACGATCCCATATCCGCCTTCTCCTATTTGACGAATCAACTTATATCTATTATTCAATAATGTGTCCATAGTTTATGTTTGAGTGACTATTCCACCAAAAAAAAGTGTATACAAGATTCTTTCAATATCCCTCCCAAATGTATATTCTCTATAATTTGGAATAGGCCAGTCTGAAACGGCTTAAGTGTATATGTTATAGTTACCACATCCAAGCCTGGCCCATCTTCAGGATGGCGATTTATGGCAAAATTGCAAGTCCGACTTGCGCGAAAAGCACTTTGTGGAAAAACGACTTCATACTCAAAACAACTGAATATAGTCCGGCTAATTTGAATTTCTCCACTTCTGAGACTGATTATATTTTCTTGTTTACTCCACGATGGTAGCATTCTTCTATTTGCTTTCAACATACTTGTCCCTCCAGCAGTAAATGTAAATGTACATCTACAATTACAACATTTGTATACAGAGGGGTCTTCAAACTTCTTTTTGGGAAGTAGTATCTCCATCTTATTGCCACATTTAGGGCAGCTCCTATCCTTTTTGAAGAAATTTCTTAGAATTCTTAATGCCATTTGACAAATCTGCCTTTACCAAAAAGAGGAATTATATCTTTTACAATACTGAGCATTTATATCATCTTCATAACCGCAACAGTTGCATTGCCCATCCATTGTAATCTTTTATTATTTATGAGTATCGCAAGTGAAAAATCACTTGCGATACTCATAATATTTACAAGCACATGTTCTCACTAAATTCAGCAGACATAGCTTTCTTATTTATATCATCAAAAGCTACTTTTTAGCTACATAATCTGTTTCAAACACCCAACACTTATTTAGATTTCTCAAGTATACAAAATACACTCCTGGTTCAGGAACTGTAAATAACAATTTCTGAGTACCATTAATGCTAACAGAATGCTTTACATTGATATTTGAATTAAACAAATCCTCATAGGTATAAGTGAAAAGTTCTGTAGTTTCTTTCCCTGACTGAGCATTTCTTGGTGTTGCCTTAAACACATATACATCAGATATAGGCTCCATGTTGGTTTCAATCGCAATATCAGGTGTATTTACCTTTACAATGGTAGAATCCAAAACAGGATCTAAATAATATAACTTAAATGGACCCGTGTACTGATATTCCTTAATGTTTGCATATCTAATAACACTATCTCTATTGATTCGAGATTCCCCTTTTTCTAATATGACATCATATATCGGATTATAATTAGGGTTAATTGTCTTTTTTATACCCTTAACATCTTTATATGAATATTGACGGGTTATATCTCGACCATCTTTTTGGGTCATAAAAATAATATTAACATTATCTGTTCCGCTTTCAATCAGGACACCCTTCTCTGTCGTAACATTCGAAGACAGTTCCAGTTGCTCTAAGAACTTCGTTTGCTCCCATATTGAATAATCAGGATTGAATTTTCCTCTACCCTTAGCCTTCACTTCATTATTGTTTACTACAATAATTGAATTATTGTATGAGTTCCAAATTTTCAATTGCGCACCTGGATATTGCTCCAACAGAATTCCTTCATACGAATCCATTTCTGTTTTTACAACGTCATTCATATCTGTAAGCAAAAGAGGATCCCTCTTTTCTTTTATGATGCAACGAATATTTGAAGATGTAGTTTGCGCCACTCCATCATGAATAGCAAAAACCTTCACAAACTTCGTTCCACGTTCTATTACACAACACTCCACAGAACCTACCTTCGGAAGCTTGAGACGAGAAAGAGAAAGAAACTTCTCTCCTCCCACATTTGTATATTTGTTGTTTTCGTTCGCCCAGGCTTGCCACTCCGAAGACAACTCTGCCTCTTTTTTTCGATATTGTTCTTCAGATTCCACATCTTCAACTCTGAATTGTCGAGTAAAATCTGAATAAGATATTTCAACTCCAGCATTCTCTCCAAACTTCTGATGAGAGATGAATCCATTGTAGATTGTTCCATCTTTCATTATGATTCTTTCGTTTTGTGCCAAGATTGTTGATGACGTAATCGACATCAACATACACAATAATAATACTCTATTTTTCATATGATTCATTGTTAATTATGTAATCTAATGCAGCCTTAAGACAAGACTCATTCATATCGCCTAATGGTAAACCATTCCTCTTAGCTTGAATATCAGGTATAATTCCAGTCATTGGAACTGAATCCCCAACGGCATTATAAGTTCTAAAAACTATAGGCTGAAGAATATATTTGTAAAGGGGATTACTATAAACCTCCATTCCGACATCTTTACCGCGAGTGGTCTCCCCAATAACGACAACCTCCATATAAGGAATCAGAGAATTAATCAACAACTCAGAACAGGAAGCCGAGCTGCCATTCACAAGGCAAAACAACCTTCTCAAATTCAAATTCCGTTGGCGGGTATTCCTATCACCATTCAAGTATTCATATCTGAGTGAAGAACCCGTCTCCTCATACATTTGCTTTGAACGCAGAGAATTATAACGGTATATGGCAAACAACTTGCCTATATGCTCTTGGGGAACAATCAAAGAAGACAAATGTCTACAAGTCCTAATAGTTCCTCCTGGATTACTACGTAAATCAATTACCAAATCATTAATATTGGAAGTTCTAAATTTAAGAATTATATCCGTAATATCAGCTTCCGTATCAAACTCGTCATACACAAAATAACCGACACGACGATTCTCTATTACATATATAGAATCTAAGGATACCGTTTCGTTCAGATTAGTACCTCTTGTGGATGGATTATACTCTTCATTGACATAGCAATATGAAAATCTATCCTGCTCCACAAGCATACTTTCAAAAAACAGCCTCGGCTCCAACGAGAAGTCATAGGATGCAGAATCCTTCAAATACTCAGTCCAGAAATAATTCTTTTTCATTAGTGCATAAGTCCGTTGATTTTGTTCTCTGCGCCATTGAACTTCTGTCGAGTCATTAGTCACAACCTCGTATCCTTCCACATAGGTATCTTCCTCCTGACAAGAAATTGTCAGGAGAAAGAGAATAATCATAGCTGTTATTTTTTTGAGTCGAATCATTTACAAAACAAAGGATATTTTGATATAGGTTTCAGCTCTTTTTTATAATATGGCTTAAATGGTTTATTTATCCTATGAACAATTTTATTAGTTGTACTTCTTGTCCTTGAGTTAGATAACAATTTCATTTCTTTGGTTTCACAATTATACTCTAAATTATATTGCTTTCCTGATTCTATAGTTATCTGTTGCCTGCAATATTCTTCTGATTCATTGCCAACACTTTCCTTCATAAACACCTCAAAAGTACCTGGAAATAGATTGTATATCTTATAAATACCATTTGCATCAGGATTCTCGGCAGGTTCAATAGATGCATCAACCCTATATGTGTCAATACCTAGAGTTGTAGAATACTCATATCCACTGTTAGTGAATGTTAGAATGTTATTACATTTTCGCCAATATGTATACGAATCAACGCCACTGTATCCTCCTCCGACATAATCAAACACTAATCCTGGTTCGAACAAAGAGAACCAACCTCCCGAATTCCAAGAGCCGAAATACGTAGCAAGAATCAATGTTTCGCCCTCAATATAGAACATAATGTCTGACTCGTAAGTCTCACCATCGTATACAAAGAGACCCTCAATTGTAATATCTTCACCAGATGATGCTGCACCAGTTTCTTGGCCTGCTTCTATGACTAAGAAGTTATCCTCAATATATCCATAGTACGTATTATATCCATCTTCAGAAGTAAAACCTGCATCATAAATTAATGGGCATAGGTCTTTTACAATAACTCCATTGGTTCTTGAAAAATCCTGTTCCACAGAGATTGTCCAAGAATAATCGTTACCAAAATAATCCGTCGCTGTCGCAGAATACTCACCATATATAGATGATGAGCCTGTAGATGTATTAGAATCAGAATGAATGTTGAGCCATTCAAAGGATACGTAAGAAGTAGCCATAGATAGATCAACATGCATATTATCACATATTGAGACCTTTTTATCATACATACCTAATACGCTAAAGTTCGAATAAAGGCTATTCGAGCTTTCTTGTCGTATTTTCAGACTATTTAGCTTATCCGTATTAGTAATCGAATAAGCTGAGAGCGATTCACCATCCCTATCAAGTACACTATAAGAAAAAGCTAATAGCCTATAATCATCATCATTCACAAGTACCGAAAATGTATAATTCGAGTTATAGTCTTTTACCGTTTTTTCGGATTGATGATATAAGTCTCCGTTTTTATCATAAATTAAAACTACAAGTTTTAGTTTAGCTACATTCCCATCTATTTGTAGCATTTCTATATCTGAAGAATTATAAAACGGAACAATATCTTTTAGGACTTTTGAGGGTGATATTGTTATCTGCACCTGTTTTTGTATCTCTACAGGATCATTTGTACAAGATATTGTGGATGCTATTGCAATAACCGCAATAAACATATTTATTATAATCTTTTTCATAAGGCGTTATAAATTAATAAGCATTGTTGATGTCTGTTTCTTCTTAATCTGAAATTTGTAACCAAGATTAACTTGAATTACATTATTCTTTAACGGCAAGTTTGAGGCTATAGGAGAGTTTCCCATGCAATATCTGATTCCTGCGCTAAACCCATTGGCACTATATCCTGCACCCAATGCAAGCATAACATCATTTGCCTTAAGATTCTCAAGGTTGATCTGATACTTATTTAAGGCTACATTGTTAGGAGTAGAGCTCAAGTTTAGTGCCAACTGAGGGCCAAGTTCTAAATATAGGTTATCAGTAGGATATACTTGAAACATCAATGGAACCATAAGATAATTCAAGCCTATCGCACCTTTATCATATTCCGCTCCTACAGAAGAGAACTTTAATTCGGGTTGGAATGCGAGAAGTCCAGTCTCAACAGTACTGAGTTCGTTTCTTTTCATAAAGCGAAAGTTTGCCGCAACACCGAAATCGAGACCAGTCTTCATACCAATACCCGCATCAAATTGGGGATCGCTAACGGCAAATGTGGACATATTAAGCGCCCCCACAACACCCACACGAATATCGACATTCTGTTCTTTGGGGCCAGGGCCCAAATCAAATGTAAACGAATCCTGAGCAAAGGCACTATAAGCTACGCCACATAGTGCCAGGATTGAAATAATCATTCTTTTCATAATAAATACAGCTTTTTATAAATATATTATATTAATTTTCATCCGCATAATGCCTTTCGAAAGTGATTGTTCTGCTAAAGTTCTGAGTTGGACAACCATTCTCCTTAATCCTTATATTATAGGACTGAGACTTCTTATCATTATCACCAACATCAACATTTCGTCCAAATGTGAGCACTTTCGTTCCATTTGCAGGAATGGATTCTATTGTCCTCGATTCACCATCAAAAGATATTGTACATTTATCAGATGGTACATCCGATTCATTTGAAACTGTAACAGTAATTTTAACATTACCGTCAGCATCCAACTTATAATAATGTGGAATAGAAGCACGAAGAGTAGGTTTATACCTAAATGATATACTTTGGGGTATACGAGAGTATTTAATATTCTCAAATGAATTCTCAATATAAAAATCCAGAGAAAACTCTTCTTTCAATTCATTAGGAAGTACTCGGAAGTTTACATTTGCATTGTCAGACTCACCTATCAATTTATTCGAAGAATCATACACTTGTACCTTAAAGCTACCACTATTCATCTTATTAGGAACTTTCAGCTTCATCTGTACATCAATAGGAGTATGATGATAAAGCTCTATATATTCTGGCAATTCAACCAAGAATTTCCCATCTGATTCCACCTCCATTAATCCATATTTCCCAGTTTGTTTAACTAAAGCGTATGAATTATTAAGAGGGACAACCTCGTCAAAAGTCGTAGCCAAGAATGCAGTACCATTATATATAACTTCGTTCTTATTAATGCCGCAACTAATATTTTGAGATGTTGGAGAAACTCTTTTATCCAATCCGTGAGAAGATGTGAATATTAATTCCTGGTTGCCTTTCAAATCTTTGTAAGACGCCAATTCCCATCGATCATTAAACTTGAGTTCATAATTATCATTAATCTTCATATTTTTCTCAAGTCGAGAAGGAATACCTTTAAACGACATTCCACCAACTTTATTTCCACTAAGATCTCTAAATGACCATGAATCAGAAATCAACACCAAAGCTACAGGAAGTCCCTTCTCTGTCTTTGAGAAAGACGAGGCAAATGTAATTTTATCTGTACTTTTGAATTGAGACAAGTTCAAATGTCTAATATTACCTTTGCTATCAATATGGGTAAAATAGCCACCTCCTCCCTTCTTTGCATCCGGATATCTTACAGATGCAACGCCGTGAGAGAAAGGTAAAGCTGATGAAAACTTGAAATCTATTGTCAGTGAACCTGTATAATTGATATAACCCCATTTGCCGGTTTCATTCATTACTGGCAAAACACCTTCAGAAAAGTAAGGAAACTCCTTTGACACTCTATAATTCGTATTAGTAAGCTCAGTAACTTTTCCCTTAGAATCAACAATAGCTACGAGCTTATCTGAATTCAGGACGACAGAATAACCCTCACAATAATCTGCAATTGTTTCATATTCACACGGAAGAATTTCAGTTCCGTCAAAACGAATCAATCCATATTGAGAGCCATCGCTAACACGAATTAGATTCTCATACCAAACCTCAGCAGACGTATATTGTGGTTTAATTTTCCACGATACGGTCTGGGCCACCATATTGCATGAAAGCAATATGGTGAACACCCCCAATATGAATAGTTTATTTCTTATTTGCATCATAATAATCTCCCATTGATTTTTTCTCTTCAAAAACATCTTCCAATAAATCCATAGCATGCACTATAGGACAAGCACCAGTTGTTCCAGTAACATTATAACCACCCCACAAAACACCTACGAGCCTATTTTTCTGATCATAAATAGCAGAACCACTCTGACCACCTACAGATGCATCACCTTGAAAAATCAACTGAAAGCTTCCAGGATCCTGTGCGAGATGATAATTTGAATATGACAATCTTAGGGTATTAGCATCTATTGAATATGCTGGACCAGTAGCAGCAGGATATCCTACAGAGAAGTATGTATCATTTCTTTTCAGCTTAGAGATAGGGACAGAACGCTTTAGATCAAAATAGTCTGCAAAATCCGGAGTCTCCTTGTTATTCAAACGAATAACAGCTATATCAATTTTGTCATCTGAAGATTCGGCAAGTATATGAGCCCAATCAAACTCTGATGTTGATGTATATGCTCGTCCTGAATATCGCACACTCAACTTTTGATTAGATGCAACAATGTCAAAATCCGAATTCACGAAGTCATCTATAATGTTTATACTCGATAAATCTTTCAAATCCCTTAATACTTCTCTCACAGCATTTCTATATTGTTGAAGACCTTCACCTTTATGGTATGAATTCTCAGCCCAAGAAGCATTAACAACATGCTTATTGGTTAGCATCACACCATCATCAGAGACAAAGAATGCAGTTCCATATGAAGAGTAGGTTGTAGCTCGCTCTTGACCAACAACAACATCAATTCTCTTCTTTCCGTTATCGTCACTATACTCTCTGATAAACAAATCCTCTCCATCAAACAATTGACGAGCACTTGCTGTATTTTTGAACACCACCATTAAATTATAATCATTACGCACTAACACCGTTGCTTTTGCTGGGTCTACGTTCGGGCCAAAAATATCTGGCAAAATTAAAATCATTGCAACGATAACAGCTGCAGCCGCCACTGAGATACCTGCATACTTAAGAATATTGCCTATAGGATTAGAAGGTACGGGATTAGTACAAGGTACATTACCGCACATTATCGAGTCATTAGCTTTGATGCGATATTCTGTATTAGAGGGTATTCTTTGTCCGTTTACGTATGTACCATTAGTACTATGATCGGTAATAAACCAATGACCGTTCTTCATCTCCTTGAACGTCGCATGGTATCTACTTACTGAGTCACCACTAAGATGGTATCTATTCCTTTGACCTTTACCGATGCCATAAACCCCCTTTACCACAGATGGATCTGGAATAGGGATATTGGGAACTTGAGCCCAGTTTAAAGGGACATTATCAAAATCGATCTTATCACCTCGCTTGATAGGTACCTCAGTATTGGGAGTAATTTTTTTCCCAAACAAATATGTTCCATGAAGACTATCACAGTCCGTCAAGAATATATCGCCATTATCAAGCAACAAAATAGTTGCGTGATTTGAACTCACATACTCATTATTAATACAGATTGTAGATGACTTTGCTCTACCTATTGTTATCAATCTCATATCTTACAACTTTTAAAATTACCAAATATAGTCCTTAATAGAATCGTTTCTTTCAACCTTTACAGTATCCTTTTTGACAGCTGGCTTATTTTCTTTTTTAGGTGCAGGCTTATCAGAAATTCCTTTGAGATTTTTTTTGACAGATGCCATCAACTTAGCAGCAGACTCGATAGTTGACGCATACTCCGCAGCCTTTTCTTCAGTCTCCTTTACGCGTTTTTCTGATACCTTAGCATCAACTCTATCCTCCACACTCTGCTTAGCAGTTTTGAAATCGTCCTTCAGAGATGGGATATCAATTTCATCCATATATGATTCAATCTTTCCTAAGTCTTTAATCACATCGTTCAATTTATTACCTTGCGGTTTATTCTTGACTTGAATATCTACATTAGATTTATCCACCTTCAAAGAATCAAAATCTACAGTTATTTTCTCAATCTTCGCAGACAACTCGTTTATTCTAACTCTCAAGAGAGAATCTGCAGCAGCAATCGATTCAATATTTCTATACTCATTCTGCTTATGTTCATTTTTATAATAAGAAGCAATAGCCAATCCAGAACCTATTACCAAGAGTGCTAAAACGACAGATATCCATATCTTCTTTGCAGGATTAGGAATCAGTTTCCAGTCTAATTCACAAGTCTGCGCAAAAGAGACAACATCCTTACGTGTCACAGGAACAGGTGTACCAGCTGTAATTCTGATACCATTGATATATGTTCCGTTACTACTATGATCGGTAATTGTCATCTTATTCCCATTAACATTCAAAGTAGCATGACGACGACTTACCATGTTTGAGGAATCATACAATTTTATGCTACATGTTTCCTCTCTTCCAATTGAATATGATTTCATACGCTCTATTAATTTGTTCAAACACTAAAGATTATTCTATTTCTATTGCCTCATTTTACGGCAAATTTTATCACATATTCTGCTGAATCAGTACTATTTTTGTACTTGTCAAAAGCAGTTTTTAACGTCATTGTTGTATCAATAGGTTCTGCCTTCTCTTTCTGATATACGGCAACCTTTATCCCATTCATACGAGAGTTTCTCGGAACAAAATTGCATGCAATACTTAAAAGGAGTAATGATGCAGTTATCATCAATAGCTTTTTTACTAATTCTTCCATTTTGGTTCGATTCTTAGAATTTGTTTTTGTTGTTATCATCGCAGCAGTAAGATTATCGTGTCGTCCTCCTTCTGCTTTAGCTCTCTGATGGATGTTCATTGCAAGCGTCTCAGTAATGACCTTGGGATGCAGCTTTTTTGAAAGACTCTTTATGAGTTCTTTCTCTGGTAGCCTTCCCCAAATCCCATCAGAGCAAAGGATGAATGAGTCACCTTTGTCGTAAGATAGGTCAAATGTATCTGCTGAGATTTCAGGTTTAATGCCAACAGCCTTTAAGATTATATTAGATTGGTCTGATAATCTAGCCTGCTCTTCTGAAAGAACTTTCTTTTTCACCAATTCAAAAACCATTGAATGATCAAAGGTTCTAAACTTCTTTCTACCTTTACGCAATTGGTACACACGACTGTCTCCCACATACGCAACAGTAGCTTTGTTCTCATCAATAAGAAGCGCTGTGACGGTCGTACCCATTCCACCACCCCTATTCTGAGCCAGGGACTCGTTGTATATGACAGAATTGGCATGTGAAATAGCCCGTTTTAGCAGGGTTTGATTATCATCCTGAACATCATCTGCAGCAGAGAGGTTATCAATATAATTGATAATTTCCATTACTGCCATAGATGACGCTTGAGCGCCACCGCTCATACCACCCATACCATCACAAACAAGTGCCAGAAATCCCCGACTGGTTTGCTTTATGGTACAACTATCTTGATTTTCCTCTCTGCCACCAATACATGTAACACAATTGCTGAGGAATAAGTCTGTATCAAGACCAAATGATTCTATTTCGTTTGTCATAAATATTTCACTAATAATAGAATGATTACACTTATTGATAGAGAAAGAAGGCTTATAAGCAAAATTATCATCCAAGGTTTGAGCTTTGGTTTGTTTCTATATAAAGCATCCTCAATTGCATTTTTAAATTCCATAGCACTTTGAAAACGACTATTTTGGTCCTTATCAGTAGCTTTCCATATCACATCCATTAACTTTTTATACATCTTCTTGTTCCAATTCTCAATCATCGGCACCTTTCGCGTCACTTGATTAATCAGAATCTGTGAATCAGTATCTGCATCAAAAGGGTGAACTCCGCTTATCAATACATACATCGTCATGCCTAATGAATAAATATCACTTGCAGGAGTTGCCTGTAGTTGTGTCTTATCCCTCAGTATTTGCTCTGGTGATGCGTAAAGGGGAGTACCGACAAATCCATTGGAAGTGTATGAATTGCTTCCTGTTACTCGAGCAATACCTAAATCCATCAGTTTGGCCGTCGAATCTTTCGCAACCATTATATTGGATGGTTTAATGTCTCTATGGATAACACCTCTTGAGTGCAGATAATCTAAAGCATCAAGTATGCTACAAATCTTATTTGCAACTACAGGTACTATATCTATACCAGGTTCTCTTTCAACTAAACCTTTTATATGCTTGTCTATAGTTTCTCCTTCTACGTAGTTGCTCACAAGCCATACATGCCAATCTCCTTCCTCATCTTCGAACGCACACATTCCCTGCATTTCTATCATATTGGGATGACGATATGACAAAAAAGCCTCTAACTTTGCCCTTTCTCTAACAGAGCGATTATTGGCGTATTGATCAAACAGTTGTTTAATAGCAACCTTTTGATGAGTCTCATAATCGTAACCAAGAAAGACCTTTGCCATTGCACCTTTGCCCAACGGGGGTCTATCAGGATTATAATAATACCAACGATTACCCATGTTGTATACACGAATGTACACATTAGGATCATCATCAAATATCTGAATTACCGGATCATCGTCATACATAACTTAGTCTTCAATTTTTGGATAATCAAAATTATCGGGATACTTTTGCAGCAATGCGAGAATCTTAGTTTTAAGATTTTGAACGAAAGATTCGTTGTCATACTCATAATTCTCCACATTATCGTATGCACGGGTCGCAGTCACAAAAGTAAATCTTACTACAGACCTCCCTCTTTCTCTTTTTATGTAGCGTTCTACTTCCCCTCCTTCTTTACTAAGGACATTATTCCAGAATTTCACAGCTCTTTCATCCAACTTGCGATTCTCATAGTACATACTTAGAGCATAAAGTGCAATGGGATGTCTGCTATCTTCTGATATTATATTCCACAACTCATCAATGGAGGAATCTAAGATAGCCTGAACCGGAATGATGTTCGAGACTTGTAAGGTATCTTCAATCACTTCTCCTGGAATCTGAAGTACATGTTCGTGGAGAATGATTTTACCTTCATCTTTCGTTAGACGTGGAAGTATTACAAACTTTAAGAGACTAAACAAAACAATGCTAAGCACGACAACAGACACGATCATAGTCTTAACAGGAAATGGAGGAGGAACCACATCCAATGCAACTCGCATTTCTGAGGAACTTGAATACCTTTCATTGGGCTTCTTCGCCATTGCCTTTGCAACAATACCCCTATACCTTCCATCGTGAATAAATCCTAAGTTAGGTTTTTTTCGAAGGTGTCCTTCCATTACTTTTACATCGTCACCCTCAAAGGGAGCTCTGCCAGTCAAAAGTTCATAGAAAAGGACACCAATAGAGTATATGTCCGTCGCACCACATTGGCTATCTATATCGCCTTTGATTAGCTCTGGGGCTGCATATCGAATTTTACCGACCATACCTCCAGGTCGTGTTTTTAAGTCATCTTTACTGGTTAAGCTATTTGATTTCTTTGCTATACCAAAATCAATCAGCTTAATTTTCCCATCCTCAGTAACCATTATGTTAGATGGGTCTATATCGCGATGAATAAAACCACTATCATGCAAAGCCGTAACTCCATATAAAATGCTCTTGATAATCTTACTCGCTGTATCTTCTCTATTGAGTCGGTACATCTCGTAAAGTTCTTTAGCAGCATCTACAGGAATCCCGAGATAATCATTGTATTTCCCTTGCAAAGTATCTTGAAGAGTAACGCCACGTAAGAATTCACTGATGACATAATACCTCGTTCTGCGAGAATTGAATTTCACATCTTCAACCTCAACAAAACCAAGCATTTCAATCAGATTATCATTATTGAATTTGATGGAAGCTTCTCGTCTAGCTCTTTCAACAATTGCATTTGCAAAAGATGGGTCATCTACCTCAACATGAATTTCTTTGATAGCGACGTCTCTTATAGCATTTGTTTTTCGATTGACACAAACTCCCTTGTAAACAACTCCCATACCTCCTTCACCGATAGGACGTTGCTTACGATCAAATTCATAATAGATATTGTGATCTACTTCGTATTTACCCTCAAGAATCATAAATATTATCTGGTACGCGTCTTAGTAGCATCAATATCCTCTACTCCGTTTACTCGAGTTCTGTCGTTATCTGAATTACGGATTCTATCGCTGAATCTCAACATAGACGAGTCACCTGGGATAGGTCTATTAGGTTCTGTTCTTTCACCAGATATTATTCTCGTTGGTTGTTTCTTCTTACGTACATTTGTTTCAATGGCTATGAATTCCTCAGCCTGCTTAAGACCTACAGAAACTACATCAATCAGTAAGAATAGGCACTCATAGTTCTTACCAAACTTTATTACGTCCATATTCTTGCACTCTACTTTATTCAATTTGATGCTAACGCCATTAAGACGTGTACCGTTTGTAGAACGCACATTCTCTACTGCAGCATATATTTCATCGGGGTCTTCCTCCTTATATATAGTAATACAAGCATGATCGCTTGACACTGTTCCCTCATTAAGTACTATATCCGAATCTGAAGATCTTCCGATTGTATTGGGTCCCTGATACAATGGCCAATATTCACCCCTAGAGGTTCTTGAAATAGAATAGAGGAAACCAAGAAGAGGCTTATTAGTCGTATGATGACTTTCGGCACTTCTCACTTCTTGAGATTCTCCAAAACCTTCTACATAAGTTGAGTTACCTGTGTTACTAAACTTTCTATTTACCGATTCTTGCTCTGAGAAGTTAGAACGAGCATTTGACGGATTTGAGAAAACATCGTCACCCAATCCTGGTACAATTGTCTTGTCTGCCATAATGTTTAAATATTTAGATTTCAACCATATAAATAATTCTACCTCTACCTGAGAAACGCGACAAGCTCTGTTTAAGATCACGCATTCTCAGTGTACAAATACAAGACTCAACCCGACATTAAGCCCGAGTAAAAGTCTGAATAACATTTAGCAGCAAAGTTATAGTAAAAGAAATAGAGACAAGAGTATTAGATGTCAACAATTAGTAGACGTTAATGTATCGGATTTGGAGACAGTCAGGGATTGTTGATGTGAAATTGCTAAAAAGAAATCAAAATGAAGAATACGAGAGATCCTCACTAATAAATGTACGTCAATATTGTCCTTGCTGAATATTTTGTAGACATTAGCACGTGTACAGCAAAGCTGGTTGGCAAACCATGTTACAGTATGCCCTTGTTCACGAAAGCGTTGCTCAATAAGTTTTCCTACGTGCATAGTTATAATAATAGCATTGTTTGTAGAGATATTGGCGTGCAATCAATCCCTACCTATTATGGAATTTGCTATCTGCTGATCCTCCAAGTATATTTTCACTGCTGACATTCATGACAAACAATCTTCTTCAACAACTTCGGACCAAGTAGCGCTATAAATCCAAATAGGAATTTTCAGTTCATTTCTAATTAATAAATGATTTTTACATCTTCAGATACGTAGTATTTCCCTGAATATGCAGACTCATTTATCGTATCATTCTTCATATACTTTACGTTTATGCTCCATCTCAAAGTGTCCGTACATTTACCCTTTAATTCGAAAGGAACATCTGTAAATAGACGATTAGTTGTGCCAAATTTACAAGCAACTTCACAAATTGAGTCGCGACTGATGATTGCAGTGTTAGCATCCACGTTAACCCTAACGACGAAATCAGGAGATGTTAGTTCACCTGTTGATGTTATGTCTAACACATTTTCACCTTCTACAAGTTTTGCACGTTCGATGGTTAGGCACCGTGCCTTATCATTCCACAGTTCATCACAAGAGAAACAAGATAACATCAGTGCAAATAGTACAACTTTCTGGATTAACTTTACCATAATCTGCTCCTTTTTATAATTTGCTCGCAGACTCCCCAAACCGAATGGTTATATATTTAAAAAGAAAAAACGTGGGAATCTGTACCTGTTACTCGTCCCGCGCCCAAGGCCTTCGCATTGCCCATCGTAGAAGAACGAGCAACGCAGAAGCCCACGCTGATATGTAAACAATATAACAGATGAGGATACAGATGCAGAACGCACCCAACGAGTCCTCACACACGACATGTTATATGTATATATACATATCCCGTAGACATCTACTGTTGCTTTATTCTTGACTACGATTTAGAAGTTGCGAAGTTCTGGGTCGCCAAGCACAAAGCGTCAAGTAAACGCCTTTCCTTATGTCAAAGAAACCCACCCCTACCTCCCTCTCATGGAGAAGGTTCAGCGTAGGTTCTCGTTGCAAATGTAACAACTTTATTTCACACTAAGCAACAGTTCTTTAAATATTTTCATCTGCCATGCGAATTTTCTGCCACAATGCCACGAAAGCCACGTGTTTTCTATAGAGCAATTTACGATGTACATAAATTATGCGTACTATAGTAAAGGGTATTTTTTCGCGTGCGTATAATAATATATAGAAAACAAGTGGCAATGGTGGCGAAGTGGCAGAAAAAACGGGCATTTTGCTATTTCAGAGTTTGCAAAACACCCGTTTTTACCTTTTTGGGGGTCTATTCATCAAGAGGGTTTATACCGCATCGGTTTCAGGACTGCTGCGGTGGGCATTGAGACAGTGGTTGTCGTGTATCTCGTTGCCGGTGAGAGGGACGACATTCCATCCACGGAGGTTGCCCACGCGGCAGGATACGTAGCCAAGGCGGCGCATCCAGGTGGCGATATCGCGCGAGCTGATGGCAACGCGGCTGCCACAGTAGGTGGTGATGGCGGTGAGGATATTGGCCGTGTTGTAAAACTGGCCTGCCTCGCCCTCGTAGGGATGGCGGAAGTAGGTCTCGATAAGCTCCTGCACCATGTTGGGCTCTTCGAAGTGGGCATTGTGCTCGTCGAGCGCAGCCACCTCGTCGGCATCGAACCAGTACTGGAAGTCCTCGCGGTAGAGGCGGTAGGCCTGCGCATAGAGCCCCTCGTAGGGGATGGCGTGGGTATAGGGTGAGTCGATGTCGGTGACGTAGAAGGGCAGCCAGCGGCGGTTGCCGGTAAGGTCTGTGAGAAAGCGGCGGTTATTGCCCGTGGCGCAGAACGAGGCTACGTGGGGGCGACTCTCGTTGTGGGCGGCATAGGGGGCACGCTCATCAATGGTCTCAGCAGTGACGATGGCCTTCAGCTGGTTGAGCTCGCGCGGGGTGAGGCTATCAATCTCCTCCAACGCTACGAGGCCCTTCTCGGTGAGCAGGAGGAGGTCGTCGCGGTCCATGCGGTGGGCAAAGTTGCGCACAGTGAAGTATCCCTCCAGCTGAGGAGGCATGAGGCGGCGCATGAAGGTACTCTTGTAGATACCCTGCGAACCAATATAGGCGAGGATGACGTGGTTGATCACACGTGGGTCGAGCCACGAGGCTACCATAGCCACGAACCACTTCTTGAACCAACGGCTGTGGAGCTCGCCCTTACCGCACGCCACATGTACCATGGCGGCTACCTGAGCGATGTAGTCGGGATCAGCATCGGTATGGGGTGACAGCGACTCGAGGTAGCTGAGGAAGGGGTCGTAACAGACGGAGTAGTCGCTCTCGAGCACGTTGCGCAGGTCGCTCTTGGTGATGCGCTTGCCGATGCCTTCGGTGGCATGGCAATAGAGGATGCTCTCCATACGCGCAGTCTTCTCGCACCAGGTATGGGTGGCTGGATCGTAGATTTCGTACTTGCGGGTGACGATGTTGTAGCGCGACTGCAGGTCGCAGTCGATGAGGTATTGGCGGATGTCACGCACATCGCCCAGCTGTGACTCCCCCTTGGCCGCACGGCGGGGCTTGATGGTGGCGTGCTCGTCGACCTTGCGGTAGCAGGAGCGCACGATGGCCTCCACATCGGGCGTGTCGTAGTCGGCAAAGTAGCTGACCGCCCACTTACGGCACTGCTCCTGAGGTACGCCGTAGCGATTCATCTCG
>JAFZFF010000081.1 GCA_017556045.1 Bacteroidaceae bacterium
GCCGTAGCGTGCTTCGCTGCCAACGAGAACGATGACGAAAACGATAACTTTCATATGGAATTTAATTGTCAATTCTCAATTGTCCTTTGTCAATTCTCAATTAGCGAGCTCCGCTCGCTCTGCCATGCCACCCCGAAAATAAACTTTTGTCACCTTGAAATGGGGTGTTTGGGGCGAAATACCTTATTAAAAGCATATAGATGGTGGACATTAGCCACGCATGGATAATTGTACAGGGTATAATAATCATACTATCGAGCTAACGTTAAATATAAAAGGCGAGCACTGGGCCCGCCTTTTATGGTAATGGATGATTTTTCGTTATTTCACAAGAACTTTCTTTATCTCTATCTTTCCATCTGCATGGATGGTGCGGATGATATTGATGCCTTGCTGAGGTACGCTGATGCGCATTCCATCAAGTGTGAAGATTTCGGTAGCTACTACGGGAGAGATGCTTACCACATCTTCTATGCCTTGATTACCTGAGTTGCCCAGATAATATAGGTGCCATGCGCCTACTACTTCGTAATCATTTGCCAAAATCTCTGTCTTCTCGAGGCCGATGCGTGCTTTACCGTCAGCAGGTACATGGAACTGGAGTTTGTTGAGGTAGTGGCCCTGGTTGAAGAACTCTACTGTAGGAGATGTGCCGTCAGGAGCGAACTTGCCATTTGCGAGAGTGTAGCACTTCACGCCATAGTCGGTGTCGGCAGCGTCTTCGCAGAGGTTCATCACCTTAGTCTCGAACTTCTCTTCTGAAGTAGCAGCATAGAGTGTGGTGAGGTGAGTCTTCTCGGGATTCTCTTGATAGAGTGCCCATTCCTCATCGTAGTATCCTGCACGATAGTAGGTATGTACTGTCACTTCGTAGTCGCCTTCGGGGAGTCCTACGAGGTCTTGGTAGAGGGTGATACCTGCGCGGTTGTAGCTTACAGTGTTCTGCTTGTAACCATTCATGGCGCTGGTGGTCCAGCCCTCGATGACGCCTGTGTTCTTATCTCCCTTAGCGGGGTCAAAGTCGGGGTTGACGATCAGTGAAGTTACATCTACAGCTTCGGGCTCTACCGCACCGAGATAGTAGAGGTTCCATGCACCTACAACTTCGTAATCATTTGCTAAAATCTCTGTCTTCTCAAGACCAATACGCGCCTTGCCGTCTTCGCCTACCACGAACTCAAGTTCGTTGAGGTAGTGGCCTTGGTTGAAGAACTCTACGGTAGGAGATGTGCCGTCAGGGGCGAACTTACCATTATCGAGGGTGTAGCACTTCACGCCATAGTCAGTGTCGGCAGCACCTTCGCAGAGGTTCATCACCTTGGTCTCATACTTCTTGTCTGTAGTAGCAGCGTAGAGTGTGGTGAGGTGAGTCTTCTCGGGATTCTCTTGGTAGAGCGCCCATTCCTCATCGTAGTATCCTGCGCGGTAGTAGGTGTGAACAGTCACCTTATACTTACCTGCGGGGAGTCCTACAAGGTCTTGGTAAAGGGTGATAGCAGCGCGGTTGTAGCTAACAGTATTCTGTTTGTAACCATTCATGGCGCTGGTGGTCCAGCCCTCGATGACGCCTGTGTTCTTATCGCCCTTGGCGGGGTCGAAGTTGGGGTTGACAATCAGTGAAGTTACATCTACTGCTTCGGGCTCTACTGCGCCGAGATAGTAGAGGTTCCATTCGCCTACAACCTCATAGTCATTGGCCAAGATTTCTGTCTTCTCAAGACCGATGCGTGCCTTGCCGTCTTCGCCTACTACGAACTCCAGTTCGTTGAGGTAGTGGCCTTGGTTGAAGAACTCTACGGTGGGAGATGTGCCGTCAGGGGCAAACTTACCATTTGCAAGAGTGTAGCACTTCACGCCATAGTCAGTGTCGGCAGCGCCTTCGCAGAGGTTCATCACCTTGGTCTCATACTTCTTGTCTGTAGTAGCAGCGTAGAGTGTGGTGAGGTGAGTCTTCTCGGGATTCTCTTGGTAGAGTGCCCACTCCTCATCGTAGTATCCTGCGCGGTAGTAGGTGTGTACGGTGACTTTGTACTTACCAGGTGTGAGTCCTACGAGGTCTTGGTAGAGGGTAATAGCAGCGCGGTTGTAGCTAACAGTATTCTGCTTATAGCCATTCATAGCGCTGGTGGTCCAGCCTTCGATAACGCCTGTGTTCTTATCGCCCTTAGCGGGGTCAAAGTTGTTGTTGATGATAAGTGAGGTCATATCTACAGGCTCATTGTTGCCGCCATTGATATCGGGAATCTTGAGTGCTACCACGGCGAGGTTGATGGCTTCAATCTGCGCTGTAGCTTCGGCGTTACCATATGTGCCAGCTTCGTACGCTGCAGATGCTTCAGCATAGAGGTTCTGAGCGGTCTTCACGGCCGATGCTGATGCTGTAGACTTGAATTCATCGATAGCCTCTTCGAGGTTGGTGATAGCGCTATGGAGCTTGCCATAGGTGTCGGTGCTGAGGACGACATTTTCCATAGCCTGCTTCAAGGCAACAAGAGCATCGTAACGCTCTTCGCCTTCGGTCGCTTCTGCTTCGTCAATAGCGCTTTGCAAAGCATCGAGCTCGGGCTTGCCGCACTTGCTCTCGAGGAGTGCTTTCGCTTCGGGGATAGTAGCGGCAATGACCTCTCCTAATACCTCGGCATTCTTTGCGCGGAAGATTAGCTTGGCATTGCTCCACCATGCACGGCTGCCATCGGCATAGCGCAAGTCGTTGCGGATACCCAGACGCATGGTGCCATCGGTCACGAGACCATATACGGTTTGTACATAACGTCCTGCAGTAAATGCTTCGTATGCACTGGCACAACCATTGGGGACATAGCCCAAGTCATTGTATTTATATGCCTCTGAGTGGGTAGATTCGGCTGTGGGGTCAGAAAGTACAGAATTCATCAACTTGGCATAGCTATTAATATAGGTATATGCCTTGTACTGCTCTTCGCCAGTGAGTACGCTATAGTCTGCGGCTTGGTAGCAGGCATTGACTGTAAACTCATAGAGACCATTCTGCAGGTTAGTGAGCTGCTGATGTACGTCAAACACCATGTTGGGGCCTTCACCTACGGCAATACCATTAGTGGGGAAGGTGACGCCAGGCTGTGATGTCCATCCGCCCTCTTCGGCAAATGTAGCATTCTTGAGCAGCACGGTGCAGTCGGTACCGTCAGAGAGGGCATTGGCGATAGCGTCAGTCAACAAATTGTCGAGGTAGGTAACCTCTGCAAGTACCTGCTGAGCAGTAAGGTTGCCATTCTCTAAGATGTAGAGACCTGAACCGTTGGGGTAGGTGTCGCTAGGCTCGCTCTCTAAGTAGAGATAGTCAGAGAGGAGGTACATGGCATCGCCAAAGACACCCTCGGCGTTTTCCATGAAGGCCTCAGCCTCCTTGAACTTAGCGTAGTAGAGTGCATAGGCTTCGATGCTGGCCTCGAGTTCCTTGATAGCACGGTCAAAGGCTGCTATAGCAGTGCCAATAGCGGCGGCATCGGTAGCTTCGGCCAAGAGGTCGCGAGCGGCGATATACTCATCATATACAGCTTTGTAGTGGTAGGCATCGTTCTCCTCGAAGAATGCTTCATAGTCGAAGGTCTTGCCGAGATAGTCAGACGCAAAGAAGCTGAGCGCCTCGTCGCTATTGCCTAAGTAATAGAGCTTCCAGTTGTCAAAGAGGGTCCAGTCGCCACCGATGGTAGTCTCCTTCTTGAGTCCGATAGTGAGGAGACCATCGCTAACGTAGCACAATACCTGATTGCCGTGATACTTTCCGGCAGCCATATAGGCAGCTGCGGTAGCCATGTCGTTGGGGATATGGCCATAGCTGTTGGTCGAGGTGTTAGAACCGATAGCATCAGCAGTAGCTTGCGAACTTGCTAACATGAGCGGCTGCATCATGGGGTTCATGTTTGATGTAGCAGCATAGAGGTTGGCCAAGCAGAGTGCGTCATCGCCTTCGAGCAGAGCTGCGTATGCCTTCTCGTCGTCGGGAGCGTTACCTGCACGGTAGTACGCATCTACACTCACGCGGTAGATACCATTGGGCATATTGGTGAGCTTCTGGTAGTAGTCGTAGGTGTTGTTGTAAAACTCTGCATTTCCGTATGATTGGAATCCGGGGTATGTACCTTCCCAACCCGTATTGTCATTATTGTCATACGAGGGGTTCTTAAGGTATGCGGTGTAGTCGGCCGGAGTCGTGGGCGATACCTTGGCTGTCTGGAACTCAACTACTAACCATACGAGATCCTCGGTAGCCTTGTTGAGCTGCTCTGCGGTGCTGGAAGTGTTGTTGTATACAGCCTGGATGGCAGAGATGTCAATACCCTCATTCTCTGCTAAAGCCTTATCGATGGCAGCCTTGAGCACTACGGCAGCGTTGTAGACAACTTTCTTCTCTACATAATCAGCATACTCCTTGGGAGAGACGAAGCTCCAGGTGTTTTGCCACTGCTCGGGGTCGTAGTAAGGGGCGAAATAGGTAGAGGTGTCACACAGATAGATGCGTGTGTCGTTCTTCTCGGGGATGACACCGAGGTATGCGCCGGGATACTTCTCGGGATTGAAATTTCTATTTGCAGGTGAGAGGCCGATGCGGTAGGTGCCATCGGGCTGCTCCTCGAAGGTGAAGAGCTTCTCTACGTCATCAGCCTTGTTGCGGTCAACCCAAATGCTCTCTACACCATCAAGGAAGGTGTACATCACCGTACTCTTGGTCTCTACAGAGTCGGCCAGGTAATAGGATACATCGTCAAGGTCATACTTCTCTATCCATACCTTGTAGCCCTTGGTGGGGTTGACGCTGGCACGTGTGCCCCAGTCATTGGCACCCAAGAAGAAGGCATCAGCTTTGGGATTGTAAAGATAGAGTGTCTCATCAGTTTGCAGCGGAACGGTCTTGGGGGCTGCAGGTTTGGTCCATTGGGCATACAAACCCATACTCATTAGTAACGAGAGGGCCAAAAAGGTAAAATTCCTTTTCATTTCTGTAATGGTATTAGTTGTACTTGCGGACCCGTTTTTCCCGTCATTATAGCCTATCGAGTAGGCGAGTCCATCCCTACCAGATAAACTTCTGGCATCAAAGTTAATTAAAAAATCATTAAAAGAATAATTTGGGCGAAGTTTTTTTATCTTTACAATTCTAACCTAATTGATGCCAAAAGCAGATAAGTGATTGTAGATTATCGCATAGGCGAAAAAATATTATCTCTTCGTCGAAAAAAGTTTATCGGCGAAGAGATATTTATAAGGAGTATTTTCAAGTGTCAACCTACGGATACGCGAAAAACGATGCGGAAGTTGCCTTCGTTGTAGCTCGTGCTGCTGATGCGGAAACTGCCAATCTCACTTGTACGCTCTACATGAGCACCCAAGCAGGGACATACATCATAGTCGCCTACGTAGACGAGGCGTAGCGTGTCGCTGGCATCAGCGGGAAGCTTGCTCAGGTCTATACAGCTGGGTACTTCGTCGCGTGTGACGTAGCGAGATGTTACGGGCATATCTGCTGCAATGATACGGTTTACCTCAGCCTCGACTTCTCGAATTTGCTCTTCAGTAGGGCAGGTGAGAAGGTCGTAGTTGCACTTGCTCTTCTTACGCTCTATATGGTTCACACGCGAGCGTGAGCAGCCAAACATACGTACCATCGTCTGATTTAAGATATGCTCGGCAGTATGAGCAGGAGGGAACTCCTGCTTGTTGTGCTCGTTGAGGATGGGGGTCTCTTCCATATCGTCACGCTTCGATTTCGGGGAGTGTAAACTTAACGATTGCTCCAGACCATCCGGGTACGGTGAGGTGCACAGGCGCATTCGCATCAAGTGCTACGGAGAGAGTAGTGCCAGTAAGCAATTCGGTAGCTTCGATGTTCTCAAGTGTGGGAAGCTCGAAATACTCGAATGCGTGGGTCGGGATATTGATGGCAACCTGAGCGTCTTGCTCGTCAAAGTTGGCTACGATAAGCAGCAACTCGTTATCATGCTTGCGCAAGAAGGTGTACTGGCGATGAGGATTGAACTCCGCTGTATGAGGATTTACATACATGAGGTCGAAGAACTCACCGTCAGCGATAGCCTTCTCGTCACGTGCAATGTGGAGCAGACGGCTGTAGTAGTCTTGCAAGCTGCGCTCGCCATCGTTAAGCTCTTTGCCAGAGAATGTGCCTCCATCGTGCCAGCGACGCAGGGTGTCGACACTCCAATAGTCGAAAATAGTGGTGCGTCCGTCTCGTCCGCTGAAACCTTCGGCATCCATACCGCGCTCGCCTAACTCCTGGCCAAAGTATACCATCGTGGGGCAGGTGTCGATAGTAGCGCTCACAAGCATTGCAGGCAGAGCGGGACGGCCGTGGCCTACGATGAAGTCAGAGGCAAGGCGCTGCTCATCGTGGTTCTCCATGAAGTGGAGCATGTGGCTGCGCAGTTCACCGAGGTTCTGCCAGCAGCGAGTGATGTCTGTTGCCGACTGCTGATGGCGAATGACGCCGATGAGTGTGTCGTAGAGGCCTACCTTGTCGTAGAGATAGTCAAACTTACCATGCTTCACGTAGTTGTAATATTCCCATGTATTATACACCTCGGCAATGAAGATGATGTGTGGGTACTTCTCCTTAATGATAGGAATAACCCAACCCCAGAACTGGAAGGGGACCATCTCTGCCATGTCGCAACGGAAGCCGTCGACTCCCTTCTTTGCCCAGAAGAGCAGGATGTCGCGCATCTTGAGCCACGTAGAGGGGAAGGGGTAGAAGTTGGTGCGCTCTCCTTCGAGGTAGTTTACTCCATAGTTGAGCTTCACGGTCTCATACCAGTCATTGCGTGAGGGATAGGCATCAAAGCGGTTGTTGCCTGTAGCGCGAGCGGGGCTCTCGGTATAGTCTTGCCAGTCTACCTCGCCACCGAGTGTGGTGCCGGGGAGATAGTAGAAGTTGTTCTTCGGAGAGAAGAAGAGGTTTGTATCATCCTTTTCGCCCAGGTCAACTACGTTCTTAGGCTTTGCATCAGAGTGGTAGCAACGAGCCACATGATTGGGGACGAAGTCGATAATCATCTTCAGTCCGGCATCGTGAGTGCGCTTCACCAGTTGGGTGAACTCTTTCATGCGGTTAGGCACGTTAGTGGCGAGGTCAGGGTCGATGTCGTAGTAGTCCTTGATAGCGTAGGGCGAACCTGCCTTACCCTTGACTGTAGCTTTGTGGTCGGGGGTGATGCCCTGTTTGCTATAGTCGGTCTGTGTAGCGTGCTCGATGACTCCAGTGTACCATACGTGGGTGGTTCCCAATTTCTTGATAGCCGCGAGGGCTTCGGGGGTGAAGTTGGCAAGTTTTCCGCAGCCATTCTGCTCGATACTGCCATTAGGAACACACTGGGTGTTGTCGTTGCCGAAAAGGCGAGTAAAAATTTGGTAAAGGATGATTTTAGACATATATTTGTTACTTTATTTTTCTAATCAAGCCCGTCAGTACGTTGCCTGGGCCACATTCGGTGAACGAGTCGGCACCATCGGCAATCATATTGCGGACGCTCTGAGTCCAGCGTACTGGAGCTGTGAGCTGGGCGATTAAGTTTGCTTTGATCTCTTCGGGATCGGTGTGGGGGAGTGCATCTACGTTCTGGTAAACGGGGCACTTGGGAGTATGGAACTCGGTAGCCTCGATAGCTGCTTCGAGTTCTACCTTGGCTGGATTCATCAGCGGAGAGTGGAATGCTCCGCCTACGCTCAAGGGCAGAGCGCGCTTAGCGCCAGCTTCGGTGAGTTTCTCGCAAGCGAGTTTGATGCCTTCGATGCTACCAGAGATAACTACCTGTCCAGGACAATTATAGTTAGCAGCTACTACGGTGTTGCCACCTGCGGCAATCTCTTGGCAGATGGTCTCGATAGTCTCATCAGGCAAGCCGATGATGGCTGCCATTGTGGAGGGCTGCATCTCGCAGGCTTTCTGCATAGCCATTGCGCGAGCATATACAAGCTTAAGTCCGTCCTCGAAGGTGAGGGCGCCACTGGCAACCATGGCAGAGAACTCACCGAGTGAGTGGCCTGCTACCATATCGGGACAGAAGTCGTCACCCATGCAAAGTGCGGTGATGACAGAGTGGAGGAATACGGCGGGCTGAGTCACCTTGGTCTGGCGAAGCTCCTCATCGGTACCCTCAAACATAATATCGGTAATGCGAAAGCCAAGAATGTCATTGGCCTTCTCAAATAATTCCTTGGCTAAAGGTGAAGTTTCGTAAAGGTCTTTGCCCATACCTGAGAACTGGGCTCCCTGACCAGGAAAAACAAATGATTTCATAATTTTGGTTTCGTTAAGTTTGTTAAAATGTCTGTTATAGTTTAATACGTTTTTTTCTTGTTTTGTTTGATAAATTCTTGTGTGTAGCTATGTCTACCTACACAAATGAGGCGCAAAGATACGCATTAACATGTGAAATGCAAAAACTTGTGTTAATATTTTGTAAAGAGTTATTGGCCTCTTTGTGGTTTTCCTTAAAGTTGAAAAAAAATATTGTTTTCATGCGAAAATGTAGTACCTTTGTGCGCTAAATAAAAACGGAAGTCATACAATATTAAAATAAGAAGTGCGTTAATCCTATATAAATAAGGAATATCGCAGTTTGGAAATATGGAAAATATATCAATAGCGACAGATACACAGACTATAGTATACGAAGATGCGATGAACGGGTTGGAGCGCGCAGTGAAGCGAGCAATCGACATTGTAGTATCGTTTTGTGGCATCGTGATACTCTCCCCAATACTCTTGATTGTCTATTTGTTAATCTTATGTGCCGGAGGTGAGGCTATATATAAGCAAGAAAGAGTTGGCTACAAGGGCAAGACATTTACAATATACAAGTTTCGTACAATGCAGAAGGATGCCGAGAAGAATGGCATTCCGCGTACCGAGGACGAACGTAGAGAGCAGATGACAAGAATTGGCCGTTTCTTGCGCGACCACCATCTGGATGAGCTACCTCAAATGTTCAATGTGCTCAATGGAGATATGTCGCTCGTCGGTCCTCGTCCTGAGCGTCAGGTATTTATCGATAAGATTATGGAGGTGGCGCCACATTATGTGTATGTGTACAAGATGAGACCGGGGTTGACCTCTAATGCGACACTGTACAATGGATACACCGATACCATGGAGAAGATGATAACTCGTCTGAATATGGACTTGGAATATCTGACAACACGCTCTCTGTGGGGAGATCTTATGATTGTATGTAAGACTGCCTTCTCGATTATTAGTGGCAAGAAATTTTAATGTCTATAAATCAAGTAGATTACACGTAAGGATTAGTATATGAAGAAAATCGCAATATTTTTGCTCTTACTGTGCTGCACACAATATCTGGCAGCTCAGAAAATGACTGATGACCAGGTCATCGAGTATGTGATGCAAGCCCAAGAGAAAGGAATCAGCCAGCAAGATATCGCAAAGGACTTGTTGCGCCGAGGCGTTTCTATGGACCAGGTAAACCGCATCAAACGCAAGATGGCGAATCAGGAAAAGAATGGGCAGGGCTCTACATTGACCGAAAAGATGCGTACACGCACGGCTCCCAAGAAGAATGGCGCATTAAAACTTCAGAGCGATAAGGAGGCCGTGAAGAACATGAAGACTCCTGAGCGTGAGGCAATGATGGGCGATGAGATTGGCTTCCTCTTCCCTGACTCTACCATGTTGTACATGATGGAGGAGAGTAAGAAGAAAGAGATATTTGGTCATCGTATCTTCCAGAACAAAGATGTTGCTTTCGAGGCAAGTTACAATTTGCCTACACCTACGAACTATAAGTTAGGTCCTGGTGATGAGGTGGCTATTGATATCTGGGGCGCTTCACAGTCGACTATTCAGGAGACTATCTCACCCGATGGCAATATCTACATTGAAAATCTGGGTCCTGTGCATCTGAGTGGCTTGACAGTGTCGCAGGCAAACACTTACCTTAAGAAACAATTAGGACAGATTTATTCAAGCATTAATGGTGACACCCCCGAGTCAAATATCCGTCTCTCGTTGGCTCAGAATCGTACTATCCAAGTGCATGTGATGGGCGAAGTGGAGAATCCTGGAACATATACAATGTCATCTTTTGCGACGATATTCAATGCTCTTTACCAAGCAGGAGGTGTGAGCGAAGTGGGAACCATGCGTGAGATTAAGGTTTTCCGTAACGATAAGTTAGTAGCCACATACGACGTGTACGACTTCATCTTGAACGGAAACTCTGACATGGGAATTCGCTTGGAAGACAATGACGTGGTAACTGTAGATGCTTACAAGAATCTCGTGAGTGTAACTGGCCATGTGAAGCGTCCGATGTACTATGAAATGCTTGACAATGAGTCTTTGGCTCAACTGCTTAAGTATGCAGGTGGATTTGCTGGCAATGCCTATAAAGAAGATGTGCGTCTCATCCGTAACGGAAAGCGCGAACGTGAGATATATACTCTTAATGCCGCAGAGCAACAGGAGTTTATCCTGGCAGATGGTGACTCGGTGTCTGTAGACTCTATCATGCCTACCTTTGCCAATATGGTAGAGGTTAGAGGTGCTGTGTATCGCCCCGGACAGTTCCAAATGAATGGCCGTGTAAATACCGTGAAGCAGCTTGTAGAATGTGCAGGAGGACTCAAGGATGATGCATTTATGAATCGTGCAATCTTGAATCGTCGTAACCCTAACAATACGATGGAGAACCTCGCCATCAATCTGGAGAATCTGATGAACGGAACTGATGAGGACATTGCTTTGCGTAAGAATGATGTCCTGTTGATTCCGAGCCTCTTTGATATGCGTGAGATACAGACGGTGACAATCTTTGGTGAAGTCGCTTTCCCCGGTACATACGAATATGTAGACAATATGTCGGTCGAAGACTTTATCGTAAATGCAGGAGGTCTTACCGAAGCTGCATCGTCTGCCAAGGTGGATGTGGCACGCCGTGTGAAGAATTCATGGGCAACTTCGGCAAGCGACACCATTTCACATACCTACTCGTTTGCTCTCAGCGACGGGTTGGTAGTTGAGGGAGAGCCAAACTTCACATTGAAGCCCTTTGATGAGGTGTATGTTCGTAAGAGTCCTGGATATTTCAAGCAAGAGAACGTTACTGTAGAGGGAGAAGTCTTGTTTGGAGGTACTTACGCTTTGGAGAAAAAGAATCAGCGCTTGAGTGAACTCGTAGCAAATGCTGGTGGACTGACTCCTCAGGCAAATATCAAAGGTGCACGTCTGGAACGTACGATGACCGATGAGGAGAAACTGCGTTTGGAGTCAAGCATTGAGACTGCCATTCAGATGGCAGAAAATAAGAAAGACTCTGTAGCAATACGTCGTAATATGATGAGTCAGACCACTTATCCTGTTGGTATCGAGTTGGATAAGGCGTTGGATAAGCCCGGTTCTGATGCAGACATTACCTTGCGTAGTGGCGACCGCCTGATAATACCGCAATACTCTAATACCGTTAAGGTAAATGGTGAGGTGATGTATGCCAACACCGTAGCTTATAAGGGTGGTAAGGGCTTGAAATATTATATCAATCAGGCTGGTGGATATAATGATAATGCCAAGAAGTCTAATGTCTACATCGTATATATGAATGGTACTGTGGCTAAGCCTGGTGTATGTCAGCGTTCGGTAGTAGAGCCTGGATGCGAGATCGTAGTACCCACCAAGGAGGAGCGTGAGCGTATGACTGCCGCTCAAGTACTCAGCTTGAGCTCTACTGCAGCGTCATTGGCAACGGTAGTATTGGCATTGATTAATGTGTTTAGATAAAATACACTATGACTGAAAATAAGAACGAACATAAAGATATCGATATCGTAGGCTTGATTCTCCTGTTGTGGAACAAGCGTAAGCGTATTATCACTAATTGCTTCATAGGTGGAGTGCTGTCTATCATTGTAGCTTTTAGTATCCCCAAAGAGTATACCTCTACAGTAGTCATGGCTCCTGAGTTCTCGTCTGGTTCCAGTGTGTCTGGCGGCCTTGGAGCATTGGCCTCAATGGCAGGATTTAACTTGGGCGGTATTTCTGGAGGAGAAGATGCGCTATACCCTGAGTTGTACCCCAAAATCGTGTCGTCGACTCCTTTCCTTTGTGATTTGATGAGTTTGCAGGTCGAGACCAAAGATGGAGACTTGAGCACAACTTTGTATGACTATCTGACTAAGCATCAGAAGAAGACCTGGTGGAGTAAGATTATCAAGGCTCCTATTAAGATGGTCAAGCGCATGATTGGCTCTGAGGTCGTAGATACTGTCATGCCTACCAATGGTGCAGACATGAATATGACGCGTAAGCAGTATTTGGCCTTGCAGTCGTTGAATGATAAGATTGCTGTTATAGTGGATAAAGGTAATTTTGTCATTACGCTAAATGTGACAATGCAGGACCAGCAGATAGCTGCATATATCGCAAGTGTTGTCTCTGACAGGTTGCAAGAGTATATTGGTACATACCGCTCAGCAAAAGCTCGTAAAGACTTGGCATACACCGAGACATTGTACCGAGAGGCACAGGAGAAATATTATGCCGCGCAACGGGCATATGCAACGTATGTGGACCAGCATCAGGGTGTCGTGAAGATGCAGTATCAGATAGAGCAAAATCGCTTGCAGAATGAGCAAGACTTGGCGTTCAACGTATACAACCAGATAGCCCAGCAGCTCGAGATGGCTCGTGCTAAGGTCTCTGAGAGCACTCCCGTGTGTGTCGTCATGCAGCCCGCGATTATGCCTATCAAAGCCTCGTCACCGAAGAAGATGATGATGGGTCTTTTGTATGTGTTCTTGGCATTTTTCGGAACAGCAGCTTGGATTATTGTTAAAGATCGTATTATAGACAATCGCATTGCGTAACATATAAGATTAGTGCTTGTATGTAGGATATAGTTTATGAGTGACTTTCAGAATATACTGATACTCTTTACATTTTTCGTAGAGGCAGCAGTTCTACTCTATCTGGAGTTGAAAGCCTGGAAGTCACTGTACACCCCGTTGGTGTTTCTCATACTACCTTATGCGATAGTACTGCTTATCTCCATCGCGATATCCGGTAATTTTGGCTTTGTAGAGTTTTACTATCCCAGCATACTTCTTTGGAATGTCGGGCTGTTAGTATTTGCTATTCCGAGCTATTTCTTTTCGTTCGTACTGCATCGGGCCAATCTGCCGCTCAATAGCAAGATCAGTGAGCCAGTAATGCCACAATGGCTGGTAATCCTTTCATTGGGTGTCGTGGCACTGTTTCTCTGGAGATTCAGGTCACTGTCTGGAGGTGCTGATGTCATGGGTTCTCACGAGTTTGGTGATGCACTCTGTGGAGATGGTTTTTGGGGACATCTGCGCCAACTGTCTCTCCCCATATTGATGATAGCGATATATTCTGTAGACAAGCAGCACAAGTGGCTTTGGCTTATCATAATCCCTCTTTTTGGTGTGGCCCTGTTATATCAAGTGTTGGGATGGATTATCATACCTTGCCTTGGCGGTGTAGTGATGAGGCTATATACGGGTAAGACGAAGCTGAATACGTCGCTGTTCTTATATGTTATTCTCGGCGGCTCGCTCGTGTTTCTTGTCTCGTACGTGATATCGATAGTGGTAGTAGCAGAGAATGACTTGGATAACGATGTCTTTATCTTTATCTTCAAGAATTTTGTGCATTACTTGACCAGCGGTACTCTGGGCCTGAGTGTGGATATGGAGCTGGGGTTCCCTGATGCAGGAAGCTTTGAGGTTATCTGGGCGCCTATCGTCAATATCATCAACGTGATTACGGGCAATGGAGATATCGTAAGCCCTGTCAATCCCCTGTATTACAATACCGGACTGAATATGACCAACGTACGCACCTTCTTCGGTACGCTTTATATCTACACCAATGCGATAGAGTTTTTCATGTATATCCTCTTGTCGAGCACGTTGATGTATCTGCTAAAGCTGATGACGATAAAGTGGAACAACATGTACGTGTATACAGCCTATTTCTTTGAGTGCGGATTATTGGCCATGGGTTGGTTTGAATTTTACTATTTCCATCTTGTGGTATTCGAGCTCCCAGCTATTGCCTTTGGCTTGTGGCTGGTAGACAAGATATTGTGCAGTAAGAAAGATACTCCAGTACAGATAGAGACACAATGCCCATGATGGATATTCGTAAATACAGACAGGTCATCGAAAATTTCTTCTCGCTTTCTATCCTGAATGCGCTGAATGTGGCTTTGCCCTTGGTGACATTGCCCTACATCCTCCATGTGGTGGGCAAGGCCAACTATGGAGTATACTCCTATGTATATGCCGTAGTGCAGTATGTCATACTATTCAGTACGTATGGGTTTAATTTCTCTGCCACCAAGCAGATATCCCAGTGCCGCGATGATGTGCAGGAGGTGACTCGTATCTATAGTGCGGTGACTGCGTGTAAGGGAGTCATTGCCGTAGTCCTCTCGGTAGCGCTGCTATTGTTGTCACGTTGGGTCTTCAAGGATGCTACGGGTACGTGGATGTTTGTCTATGGCTTGGGCATGATAGTAGGCGATGTGTTTACTCCCGTCTGGCTATTCCAGGGGATGGAGAAGATGCGGTATATGACCATCGTCAATGCCTCGTCTAAGATACTCTTCACGGTACTCATATTCCTGCTTGTGCGTGTCAGCGATGACTACCAGATGCTGATATTCCTCAACTCATGTGGCTATCTCTTGGCTGGTGTGCTCAGCTTGATACTGGTGCGTCGTCAGTTCCGCCTGCGCCTGCGCCTTACTACATGGCGTGATGTGGTGTTACAGTTGCGCGAGGGTAGTGCGGTCTTTGGCTCTACGTTTGGTATGAATCTCTATCGCAATGCCAATATCATCATCCTTCGTCAGTTTGTGGCCGACGACGTGGTGGGCATATACTCTGCGGCCGAGAAGGTGGTCAAGGGTTTCCAGTCACTCATCTCACCTGCTGCGCAGGCTCTCTTTCCCCACCTGAGCCTTCGCTTCAAGGGGCAGCCCGTAGGCGCCCAGATGCGTTTGCTCTCCAAGGTCTCTGTGCCCTTCACCGCAGTGGTGTTGGTCGTTACGGCGGGTGTATACCTCTTTGCTCCGCTCATCTCTGATATCCTTTGTGGCAAGGACTTCTCGGCCAGCGTCCCCCTCATCCGTATCATGACTTTGGTGATACTCTTCGGTGAGGTCAACTACCTGGTCGGCATCGTGGGCCTCATCAATATGGATGGTCAGCGCTACTTCTTCCAGTCGGTGCTGATAACGGGCGTGTTCAGCGTAGTCTTTATGCTGCTGATGACGCCCCGCTATGGAGGCAGTGCTGCGGCTTGGGCCATGTCGCTGTCAGAGATGCTACTCTTCTTATTATGTCTATTTAGTATCTATCGTATCAATAAACGCTCATGACTGCTATAATCACACTCAACTGGCATGGTGCCGACGATACGCTTGCTCTCCTGCAGTCACTCTCTAAGGCTGAGGGCGAGTTTGTGACCTATGTCGTTGACAATGGCTCGACCGACGACTCCGTAGCTCGTCTCCAGCATTGGATAGACCATCACCCGGGTATGGACGTACGCCTCATTGCGCTCGATAAGAACTATGGTTTTGCGCGTGGCAACAACAAGGGACTCGAGATTGCCCGACAGGAGCATTATGACAGCTACCTCTTGCTCAACAATGATACCGAGGTGCTCCCCGATTTTCTCGTTCGCCTGAGAGAGTTCGCCCAGTCACACCCCGAGTGCCGTGTGCTGACCCCCAAGATAAACTACCACTACGATAAGTCAAAGATTTGGAACTGTGGAGGCAAGCTCACCTTCGGCTTCCGCAAGTACTACTACGCTGGTGCGCCCGACTCGGCGGTCAGTGAGACCGAGTATATCCCCATATCTTTCGTTACGGGCTGTGCGCTCTACTTCTATCCCGAGCTGTTAGATGCCGAGGGGCATCTGCTCACCGAGCGCTTCTTCTTCGGTGAAGAGGACTTTGAGTTTTCTCTCCGCATGAGGTCACAGCATATCTCTATGGCCTGTGTGCTCGACTCGCTCATCTACCACAAGGTAGGTGCTTCGGGCGACAAGATGCATAGCCTCGGCAAGCTCTATATGCACTACCTCAATCGCTCCATCGACGTACGCCTCCACTTCCGTACGCTCCCGTTCTTCGTGTGGCAGCAGCTCAATATGCCCTTTGCGCTGCGCTACTTCTATCGGTCTACACGTAGTCTGTCGCTCACCCTCAAGCTCTACAAGCAGCTCTTACGCGATACGAAGCACAAGTGTGAGGTGACGCAAGAGGACTTCAATCGCCTGGTTATCGAACGCAATTATTTTACATTCCCCGTATGAAGTATATCCGTATCTTGTGGGCCTATGCCTGCGGACTTATATATGCAGCCCTGCTGATGCTCATCCCTAAGCGACGACTCACCCCAGCCGACAGCTCAGCACATCCGCACCTCGTCGTCACCCTCACCAGCTATGGCCGTCGAGCTGCTAAGACCGTCCCCCACGTCCTGGCCTCACTGCTCGTGCAGACCAAGCGTCCCGATAGGATAATCCTTTGGCTCGATGATACCAACTTCTCTGACACCCGTCTGCCCAGACCTCTCGTGAAGATGCGCGACAAGTACGGCATCGAGATACGCTACTGCGAAGACCTGCGCTCGTATAAGAAGCTAATCCCAGCCCTCAGCCTCTGCCCCGACGATATACTCGTGACCGTCGATGATGACCTGCTCTATAGGCGTCGTCTGCTCGCGAAGCTCTATGCCGCCCATCTTGAGACCCCCGACATGCGTCTCTGCGCATTGGCCCACCAGCCTATCGTCGTAGATGGCATGTTTGCCCCCTATAAGCAGTGGCGCCACAATGTCATGCGTCAGCCCTCATCGCCCATCTTCCCCTTGGGTGGAGCAGGTACACTATATCCTCCCCACTCGCTACATGCTGACGTCACCGACAAGAGCCTCTTCATGCGCCTCGCGCCCCAGGCCGACGACGTATGGTTTTGGGCTATGGGCGAGATGGCTGGTACCAAGACACGCCTCATCGACTTTGGCTATCCCTTCTACCAGGTAGACCTGCTGTACCAGTTGCTCCACAAAGACGCCTCACTCATGGCCTCAAACCTGCACGAAGACAACAACGATAAGCAGATACGCAACGTCGTACATCACTATCCCGAGCTCCAGCAGTGTTGGGGGCTACACTCTAAGCGCTGAACACCGCTTCGGGCAGCTCACAGCCCACAACCCTGAGCTGCTCATCGCTTGCTTACTCCAAACAGGTGCTTTGCCAGTAGGGGGCTGGTGCGTAGGATGCTGCTGATGACGAGGCAGAGGGCTATGATGATGAGTGAGAGGAGTACGCCGAGGGTGATCTCCAGGGTGGCATTGTGGCCCTCTTGTATGAGGTGGCCTACTTGTGGTAGGTGGGGGAGCAGGAAGTAGTGTAGCAGGTATACGTCTAATGTGCGCTTGCCGATGTATTGCAGGGCGCTGCCCACCTTGGTGTCTGCGGTGAATGAGCTCTGGTAGGTCTTGAAGGTGTTGTACACGATGAGCAGGCCGAAGTATCCGACGAGTGCCTCGAGCAGGATGTCGAGCATCTTCCAGAGGTTCATGCTATTGGTTACGTGGGCTCCGATGTAGCTTACCTTCGCGTAGAATAGTGAGGCAAAGAGTATGATGATGGCTGCTGAGAGGTATTTGCTCTCGAGCAGTCTGTTGAAGTCGTCCTTGTACATCGAGCATATGTAGCCAAATGCAAAATACTGGAAGTAGTTAAACGAGTGGTGCAGGCTGAGTATGTTGCCTACCTCGTTGAGCGTGGGCTGCATCTTGAGTATGATTTTCGCAAGGAACAGTCCGCCCGAGAGCAGTATCAGTGCCACGAGCATACGTCGGCGATGGGTGTCGTGGTTGGGGCTATACAGGCATGTGTTTGCCGTGTATACGATAAGGAATATCTCGAGTAGGGCTATCGTAAACCAGTATCCGAGCTTGCCATTGTGGGTGATGAAGGTCATGAAGTCGGCATCAAAGTAGGCGTATGCATAGATGAGGCCGAAGACAAATGTGGGGAGCAATTGTATGAGCAGCTTCTTCTTGCTCATCGTCCACCAGGTGTGGCCGTTCCATTCGACGTTGGCCTTATATCCGATAAATCCACTGATAAAGAAGAATAGTGGCATACGGAATGACATGAAGAGGCTATTGATGAATGTAGGGGTGGTGAGCCCGAAACTTGTCATCTCTACATGGGAGAAGACGACCAATATCATGGTCATGCCGCGCAGGGCGTCGATATACTCTATTCGCTTCTTGGGTTGCTGGAGGTTTGTAGTCATCTGTGCTTATTCGTTAATTTGTTTTGTCTTATTAGTATTTACGCAATGTGAGCAGTGCGCTGTCAGAGCGCAGCACCAGGTGCTTGGCATTGAGCTCTTCGATGCGGAAGGTAGTCTGCTTATCGTATATGCCGAACCTGCGGAGACGGGTGGTGTCGTAGGGCTGGTCTTCACGCTTGTAGTAGAGGTGAAACTCGCCTATCATGAGCGAGTCGCCTATGTGCTCGAAGAGGCTGACGTATTGCTCATCCTTGAGGTGGCCAACGAGTTCGTGGGGGTTGCTATAGTCGCCGATGAGTATGGTGTGGCGCTGGAAGGAGTAGAAGAGGTCGCCTTCGTTGCGGATGACATTGTCGGCGCTGCGCTCGATGGTCTGTAGTTGCCACATGCCGTCGAGGTCTCCATTGATGAGGTAGCTGTCACAGGCGGTGAATGCCGCGGCAATCAGTAGCGCTAATATATGGCGTGTATGTCTGTTCATAATGGTGCGTATTGGTTATTTCTCTTTGATGAATCCCTGCTTGCGTAGGGTGAGCATAGCTCCAGTGTTGTTGCCGATGAGCTGGCTACGGTCGAGGGCAAAGGCCCCGGTAAGCTGCCAGCCTTGCCATTGCTGGGGGATGTAGGTGAGCTCGGCCATGAGGCTCAGTTGGGCCTTTGGCTCGGGTAGGGGGTCGTCGTATGAGCCCCAATGCTTGGTGTATGAGCTCATGACGCGGTAGCCGAGTTGTGGGGTGGGGGAGCCCTCGATGCCCATGTGGTGTGAACGGATGCGGGTGTAGGGCATGTTCATAGTGGCGGTCTCAGCGTAGAGGGGCGAGAGGTGGTGAGGGTTGCAGATGGCCATCCCTCCATGTTGCCACGACTGGTATATGCTATTGTTATAGTAGCTGTCTTTGCCCACCAGATGGTCTTGCCAGTAGTTGACGATGGGGCCGCCTTGTAGACGTGAGTTGATGTACTCGTATACGATGGTAGAGGCTACGCGGTTTGCCGGCAGGTCTATCTCGAGGCCATAGAGCCCGTCGTACCAGGGGAAGTATGATACTACCTCGCCTCGGCGAATCTTGTGGTAACCCAAGAGGCCTGAGTGGTCTTCGTAGAAGTGCTCGTAGTAGAGTCGTATGCGCCAACCGTGGAGCTGATAGTTTGCCGCGAGGTGCCAGCTGCCCAAGACATTACCATTGATGTTCTTCTGATCTGAGGCGGGAGCATCGCTACCACCAGCCATGGGGATGAGGGCCTTGAGGTACTCCTTGTAGGTGTGGGGGATGTCGTAGCGTAGCGAGTCGCTCGTGCCATTGCGCTTGATGTAGAATTTGCCGCCAAACTGTGAGTACATCTCCAGGCCTATCTCTACGGAGAGTGGGCTCTTTTCTTCATTGCCAATCTTGAGGAAGGCGGTCTTCTCATGCATGAGGATGTCGCTGGTGTAGTAGGTGCCGCGAGGGGCATGGGCCATGTGTGACGTTATAAACTCGCGGTCGGCATGTTTGCCGTAGCTGAGGTGACCCTTCACCTGCACCCAATCGCCAAAGAGCCAGGGCACTGTAGCGTATTCATTGATGCCGAAGCGCACTTGGGGGATGGGGCGAGCATTGGGCGCGAAGGTGAGTCCGCCTCCGCTCAGCCTGCGGTGCTTACCCTCTGACCAGCGCTCTTTGCTACCGATGCTGAGCTCCCAGCAGTTGTACTTGATGTCGGCATAGAGCTGTTGTAGGTAGAAGGTCGACGTGTAGTTCCATGCACCCACAATCTCGGCTCCGTAAGCCCATGTGAGCCCCTTCTTCTCGTCGAAGTTGCGGAATAGACCCATGCCAAGGTGGGCGCTATTATTCTCCAGTGAGGCCATGCCGTGCTGATTGCTCACGAGCCAAAAGGGGGCGTACTTGCCCGTCGAGGCGGTGGCGCTTGATTGTATTTCGTAGCTTATCTTGCTCAGCTCATCGTTTGCCCGCAGGTGAGTCGTGATACCCAGCAAGAGCATGACTGAGAATAGTATATTCCTCATATTGTAGGTGAATTGTTGAATTAAATGCAAACTTACATAAAAAAACTTGCTTTTTGTGTTAACGCTCGAAAAAAATAACTACATTTGCATGATAAATGCAATGTTGAAATGGCAGAAGTGATAAAGCATGACGGCGTGGTAGACTCCATCGAGGGGGATTGCATACATGTGCGCATCGTTCAGGCCTCGGCTTGTGCGGCTTGCGGAGCCAAGAGTTTGTGCTCGGCAGCTGAGAGCAAGGAGAAGGTGGTCGACGTATATGGTGCCGACACTGAGGCTTTTGTCGTAGGGCAACGCGTGATGGTAGAGGGCAGTGCGGCCATGGGCATGAAGGCCGTGCGCTTGGCTTTCCTCTTCCCGCTCATCTTGCTCGTGGGGGCTGTGGCACTGGCCATGTGGCTCTCTGAGGGCAATGAGGCCGTGGCTGCCTTGAGTGCATTGCTGGCGCTGACGCTCTATTTCTTGGTGCTCTTTGCATGTAAGAAGAGGCTGATGAACGAGTTTACATTTAAGATTAAACCTATTTAAATATCTATTAGTAATGAACACAATTTTAGTAGCAGTGATGGTATTGGGAGCGACAGCATTGGTGTTGGCCGGTGTGTTGTTTGTCGTTTCCAAGAAGTTTGCTGTAAAGGAAGACCCACGTGTGGGACAAGTTGCTGAGGTATTGCCGCAGGCCAATTGTGGCGGATGCGGATTCCCCGGTTGTGCGGGCTTTGCTGATGCTTGCGTCAAGGCGGGCTCACTCGATGGACTGCTCTGCCCCGTAGGCGGACAGGCCGTGATGACCCAGGTGGCCGAGATTCTTGGCCTTAGTGCTGGTGCTGCCGAGCCTAAGGTGGCCGTAGTGCGTTGTAATGGTACATGTGAGCATCGTCCTCGCACCGTAGTGTACGATGGTGCCGTGTCATGTAAGATTGCCCATGCTACAGGATGTGGCGAGACAGGATGTGCTTATGGTTGCCTCGGATGTGGCGATTGCGTGAAGGCTTGTCAGTTCGACGCTATCCGCATGAACCCTGAGACTGGTCTGCCCGAGGTGGATGCCGACAAGTGTACCGCTTGTGGTGCTTGCGTGAAGGCTTGTCCGCGTATGATTATCGAGCTTCGCAACAAGGGTCGCAATGGTCGCCGCATGGTAGTGCTCTGCGTCAACAAAGACAAGGGTGCCTTGACTCGTAAGGCTTGTGAGGTGGGCTGTATCGGTTGTAGCAAGTGTCAGAAGGTATGTCCCTTCGAGGCTATCACCATTGCCAACAACCTTGCCTACATCGACTATGAGAAGTGTAAACTTTGTCGCAAGTGTGAAGACGAGTGTCCGCAACACTCTATCGTAGCGGTAAACTTCCCCGTGAGAAAGCCGAAGCCCGCTCCTGAGGCTGAAGCGCCCAAGGCTGCAGAAGCTCCCAAAGCGACAGAAGCTCCCGAAGCAACTCAGAAATCATAATTCACAATTCATAATTCAGAATTCATGAAGACTTTTAGAATAGGCGGTGTACATCCCGCCGAAAATAAGTTGTCGGCAGGTAAGAAGATTGAGCCTATGGCATTGCCTAAGCAGGCTGTCTTCCCCTTGTCACAACACATAGGTGCTCCTGCCGTAGCATGTGTGGCCAAAGGCGACATGGTGAAGGTGGGCACCAAGATTGCCGATGCCGGAGGTTTCGTGTCGGCAGCTATCTTCTCTTCGGTATCGGGTAAGGTGGCCAAGATAGACTCTATCATCGACGCCAGCGGATATCGCAAGCCCGCTATCTTCATCGACGTCATTGGCGACGAGTGGGAAGAGATCATCGACCGTAGCGAAGAGCTGGTGACAGAGTGTGCCCTCGAGCCCGCCGAGATAGTAGCCAAGATCAAGGATGCTGGTATTGTAGGTATGGGTGGCGCATGCTTCCCCACACATGTGAAGCTCACCCCTCCTCCTGGTAGCAAGGCCGAGTGTGTCATCATCAATGCCGTAGAGTGTGAGCCCTACCTCACCGCTGACCATCAGCTCATGCTTGAGAAGCCCGAGCAGATTCTCGTAGGTGTATCGCTCCTCATGAAGGCCGTGAACGTGACCAAGGGTTATATCGGTATCGAGAACAATAAGCCCGACGCTATTGCTCTCATGAAGGAGAAGGCCGCTAAGTATCCTAATATCGAGATTGTACCCCTCAAGGTGCAATACCCTCAGGGTGGTGAGAAGCAGCTCATCGATGCTGTTATCGGTCGCCAGGTACCCAATCCTCCTGCCATCCCCATTGCCGTAGGTGCCGTAGTGCAGAATGTAGGTACTGCGTATGCCGTGTATGAGGCAGTGATTAAGAATAAGCCCCTCTTTGAGCGCGTAGTTACCGTCACTGGTAAGGCGCTTGCCAACCCCTCGAACCTGCTCACTCGTATGGGTACACCCATGAGTATGCTCATCGAGGCTGCTGGTGGCATGCCTGAGAATACGGGTAAGATTATTGGTGGTGGCCCCATGATGGGTAAGGCGCTCTTGAATGCCGAGGTACCCATCTGTAAGGGAAGCTCGGGCGTGTTGCTCATGACCGAAGAGGAGTCTGTACGTGGCAAGGAACAGAATTGTATCCGTTGTGCCAAGTGCGTAGGCGCTTGTCCCATGGGCCTCGAGCCCTACTTGCTCGCTAAGCTCGGCGAGTATAGCGACTGGGAGCGTGCCGAGAACGAAGATATCATGACCTGTATCGAATGTGGATGTTGTACCTTCACTTGTCCGTCAAATCGTCCCCTGCTCGACTGGATACGCTTGGCGAAGAACACCGTGGGTGGCATCATTCGTGAACGTAATATGAAGAAGTAAATTTTATTAGGAGTTCAGGAGTCAGGAGTACAGGAGTGCAGACAATACCACAGGCACAACATAAAACTTGAAAAATAGCAGACAACTGAATATCCTAAAGACAAAAGAGAACAGAGAAAGAGAAAGGAAAAGGAAAACAGAGGAAAGACATTCGTCTGAACTACTGAACTCCAGACTCCTGAACTCCAAAATGAATAAAACTATGGCAAATAAATTAAAACTCTCCATGTCGCCCCACGTACATAGTGGTGACAGCGTAAGCAAGAATATGCGATGGGTCATCATCGCTATGTTGCCCGCGATGTTGTGGTCGTTCTATGCGTTCGGCCTTGGCGCAGTGATTGTCACCGCTACATCGGTGGCCTCATGCGTATTCTTCGAGTGGGCTATCAATAAGTTTATCCTCAAGAATGACCAGTGCACCTTGTGTGACTACTCTGCGGTAGTGACCGGCATCCTGCTCGCCTTCAACCTCCCGGCCAACCTGCCCCTATACATTATTATTATAGGTGCTCTGTTTGCTATCGGTGTGGTGAAGATGACCTTCGGTGGCTTGGGTTGCAATCTCTTTAATCCCGCTCTTGCCGCTCGTGTGTTCCTCTTGATTTCCTTCCCTGTGAAGATGACCATGTTCCCCGAGGTAGGGCAGATGACCGCTTATGCCGATGCGGTGACCGCGGCTACCCCCATGGCCAATCTTGCTAAGACCGACCTCCTGCCCCTCTTCTTGGGTAATGTAGGTGGTTCGCTCGGTGAGGTGAGCGCTCTGTGCTTGCTCATCGGCTTGGTGATCTTGTTGGTGACACGCACCATCACCTGGCACATCCCCGTGTCTATCCTTGCTACGGTGCTTGTCCTCACAGGTCTGCTCAATATCGCTTATCCCGTAGAGGTTGCTACACCCTGGCACCATCTCTTTGGTGGTGGCTTGATGCTCGGTGCCGTGTTCATGGCTACCGACTATGTCACCTCGCCCATGACCGCCAAGGGTCAGCTCATCTATGGCTTCTGCATCGGTTTCCTCACCGTAGCCATCCGCGTGTTTGGCGCTTACCCCGAGGGAATGTCGTTTGCAATCCTTATCATGAATGCGTTTGTACCATTGATCAATAATGCGTGCAAGCCCCAACGATTTGCAAAGGAGGTAAAGAAATGAAAAAGCTCGAATCATCACTGAAGAATATGCTTCTCGTGCTGACCATCGTGTCGGCCGTGGCTGCTTTCCTGTTGGCTTTTGTCAACAATGTGACAAGCACCACCATCGCCAAGATCAATGAGGAGGCACTGAGCGCAGGTATCAAGTCGGTACTCAATATTGGTGCTGACGAAGAGATTGCAGTTGCCGAAAAGGATGTCGATGGCTTCATCGTCTATGAGGTGACTCGTGATGCTAATTGGATTGGCACCGCCGTGAAGTCTACCGACAAGAGTGGCTTTGGTGGCGACATCGAAGTGCTCGTAGGTTTCAACAAGGAGGGTAAGATTCTCGGCTACGAAGTGCTGAAGCATGCTGAGACTCCTGGTCTTGGTGCACGTGCTGGCGAGTGGTTCCGCACAGCCACCTCAAGTGAGGTGAAGGAGGTAGGTGCTCTCTCAAAGATCTTCTTCGGAAAGCCCGACCCTGCTGGTAGTCACAACATCATCGGCCGCGACATCGCTCAGGGCGAGCTCAAGGTGAGCAAGGATGGTGGCGACATTGACGCTATCACCGCCTCTACCATCACCTCGCGTGCGTTCCTCAATGCCGTGAACAATGCCTACAAGGTGTTCAAGGGCAATGTGTCGGATGTTAATTCGGGAGCTACAACACAACAGTAATTTACAATTTGACAATTTACAATTTACTATTTATTGAGCAATTTAATGATTTTTCAATTTTTGGCATTGTTGATTTTGTAAATAGTTAAATAGCACCATTGTACATCAATTGTAAATAGTAAATTTGTAAATAGTAAATTAAAAAGTATTTTATGAACAACTGGAAAGTATTTTTGAATGGTTTGATTAAGGAGAACCCCACTTTCGTGCTTCTCCTTGGCATGTGCCCTACGTTGGGAACCACTTCTTCGGCGCTCAATGGTATGTCTATGGGTCTTGCCACCACGTTCGTGCTCATCTGCTCGAACATCGTTATCGCCTTGCTTAAGAACCTCATCCCCGATAAGGTGCGCATCCCTGCATATATCGTAGTCATCGCTTCGTTTGTGACCTTGCTACAGATGCTCATGCAGGCCTATTTGCCCTCTTTGTATGCGAGCCTTGGCTTGTTTATCCCGCTCATCGTGGTAAACTGTATCATCCTTGGTCGTGCCGAAGCCTTTGCCGCTAAGAATACCGCTTTGCCTTCGCTCTTCGATGGCTTGGGTATGGGTCTTGGCTTCACATGGGCGCTCACCCTGCTCGGTGCTGTGCGCGAGCTCTTGGGTACAGGTGCAGTCTTTGGTCTCACCCTGCTGCCTTCGTCTACCAACATGCTCGTCTTCGTGCTTGCTCCTGGTGCCTTCATCGTATTGGGATATTTGATTGCGATTGTAAATAAGATAAAGAAATAATCTATAGGAGATAAATGGAGTAAAATGGAGATAAAGGCCGAATGCATTGAACGCGCGTAAGAACTATCGGCATTTAACTCCTCAACGAAGCGAAAGCGAAGTGATATCTCCTCTAACTCCCTTTAACTACTTAAATAAATCACTTTATGGAATACATCTTAATATTTATCTCAGCGATATTTGTCAACAACATCGTGTTGTCACAATTCCTTGGCATCTGCCCCTTCCTTGGTGTGTCAAAGAAGGTAGAGACTGCTAAGGGTATGGGTCTTGCCGTGACCTTCGTATTGGTCATCGCTACCATTGTCACCTATCTCCTGCAGATCTGGGTGCTCAATCCCTGCGGCCTGCAATACCTACAGACCATCGTCTTCATCCTCGTGATAGCTGGTTTGGTGCAGATGGTCGAGATCGTGCTCAAGAAGCTCTCTCCCTCGCTCTATCAGGCGTTGGGTGTGTTTCTCCCCCTTATCACCACCAACTGCTGTATCCTTGGTGTAGCTATCCTCGTAGCTAATGGTACTTACAATGGTCAAGGTCTCGAGCCCAACCTCCTCACCGGTATCATCTTTGCGTTGGCTACCGCTCTCGGCTTTGCCTTGTCGCTCATCGTCTTTGCCGGCTTGCGTGAGCAGCTCAGCCTCGTGCGCGTGCCCAAGGGTATGGATGGTATGCCTATCGCTCTTGTTACCGCAGGTTTGCTCGCTTTGGCATTCATGGGTTTCAGTGGCATCGACAAAGGTATCGCCCTGTTCTTCAGCTAAGCGTGGAATAGACGGCCCTGTAGCACAAAAGGAGATAGATTCTTTGTAGTGTTAAAAAGAATATTTAACTTTGCGCTCATGAGGGTCGCAAGACACTCGTATAAAAGAAATTATTTACCAAATATAAACTAAGACAACGAAATGAAAATCTTACTCACTGGTGGTGCAGGCTTCATCGGAAGTCACACCTTGATTGAACTCACTGAGGCCGGTCATGAGGCTGTAGTAGTAGACAATCTCGACAACTCATCTCCCATCTCGCTGAAGCGTGTTGCCAAGATCATTGGTAAGGAGGTACCTTTCTACAAGGTAGACATCCGCGACCGCGAGGGCTTGCAGAAGGTATTCGATGAGCACAAGTTTGATGCTTGTATCCACTTCGCAGGTTTGAAGGCTGTAGGCGAGAGCTGCGCTAAGCCTCTCGAGTACTATGAGAACAATATGAACGGTACCTTCGTGCTCGTCGACGTGATGCGCAAGAATGGTTGTAAGAACATGATCTTCTCATCAAGCGCTACCGTATACGGTGACCCCGCTATCATCCCCATCACTGAGGAGTGCCCCAAAGGTCACTGCACCAACCCCTACGGACAGACCAAGTCTATGCTCGAGGAGGTACTCATGGACGTACAGAAGGCCGACAATGAGTGGAACATCGTATTGCTCCGCTACTTCAACCCCATCGGTGCTCACAAGAGCGGTACTATCGGCGAGAACCCCAATGGTATCCCCAACAACCTCATGCCTTACATCACACAGACTGCTGTAGGTAAGCGTGCTGAGCTCGGCGTATTCGGTGACGACTACGACACACACGATGGTACTGGCGTACGCGACTACATCCACGTAGTAGACCTCGCTCGTGCTCACGTAGCTGCTCTCAAGGCTATCGTTGCCAACAAGGGTATCGCTATCTACAACATCGGTACAGGTCATGGCTACTCAGTGCTCGATGTAGTGAAGGCATTTGAGAAGGCTAACGGCGTGCCCGTACCTTACTCTATCAAGCCCCGTCGTCCGGGTGACATCGCTACCTGCTACTGTAACCCCGCTAAGGCTGAGGCAGAGCTCGGCTGGAAGGCAGAGTTCGGTATCGAGGAGATGTGCCGCGATAGCTGGAACTGGCAGAAGAACAACCCCAACGGCTTCGAGGAGTAATCCGTTAGGCATACAGATAGGGCGGTCAGACTTGATGTCGTGACCGCCCTTATTGTTTGTTGTCCTAAGCCCTGCGTTAGTCAAACAGGTTCTTAAACTTGCGGAAGATCTTGTCCTTCAGACTATCGTTGGGCATGAAGTTGTCAGACTTCTGGAACTTCTCCATCGCAGCCTTCTCATCGCGGCTCAGTGTCTCGGGGATATACACGCTGATGTTTACCAAGAGGTCACCTGTGCCGTAGCCATTCACGTTGGGCAATCCCTTGCCACGCAGGCGTAGCACCTTACCAGGCTGAGTGCCCGGCTCGATCTTTACGCGCACCTTGCTGTCGATGGTGGGTATGTCTGCCGTGCCACCGAGTGTCGCCGTGGGGATGTCGAGCAAGAGGTTATAGATGAGGTCGTTCTCGTCGCGTATGAGCTCTGCGTGTGGCTCCTCTTCTACGAGTATGAGCAGGTCGCCCGGCACGCCATTGCGCTTGCCCGCGTTGCCCTTACCGTTCATCGAGAGCTGCATGCCCTCAGCCACGCCAGCGGGGATCTTCACGGTTACGATCTCCTCGGCATATAGGATACCCTCGCCGCTACAGTGGGGACACTTGTTCTTGATGACCTTACCCTCACCATTGCATCGGGGACATACGCTCTGAGTCTGCATCATGCCGAAGATGCTCTGCTGGGTGCGTGTTACCGAACCCGTTCCATGACATTCGGGACAGGTCTCAGTGCCTGCGCTGCCCTCAGCACCTGTGCCACCACAGTGCTCACAGGGTACATACTTCTTCAGCTTGAGCTTCTTCTCTACGCCCTCGGCGATCTCCTTGAGCGAGAGCTTCACCTTGATGCGGAGGTCCGATCCGCGGAAGCGACGTGCCTGCTGGCGCTGTCCGCCACCACCACCGAAGCCACCAAATCCGCCGAAGCCACCATGACCACCGAAGATGTCGCCAAACATCGAGAAGATGTCGTCCATAGACATATTCTGTCCGCCATAGCCGCCACCAGCAGCGCCACCCATGCCAGCGTGGCCAAACTGGTCGTAGCGAGCGCGCTTGTTCTCATCGCTCAGCACCTCGTAGGCCTCAGCAGCCTCCTTAAACTTATCCTCGGCCTCCTTGTCACCCGGGTTGCGGTCGGGGTGATACTTGATGGCCATCTTCTTATATGCTTTCTTGATCTCGTCGGCCGACGCCTTCTTGTCGACACCGAGGACCTCGTAGTAATCTCTCTTTTCCATGTGCTTGTGTTGTTTAATTGAAAATTGAGAATTGAAAATTGAAAATTAGGCTCCGCGATGTGTTCGCTGGTGCATTCTTTTTCAGTTTCCTATTTTTTCAACTTTCAATTTTTAATTTTCAATTTGCTTACTGTCCTACCGCTACCTTAGCGTGGCGTATCACCTTGTCGCCCAGTTTGTATCCAGCCTGTACGCAGTCGAGTATCTTACCCTTGAGCTCCTCTGTGGGTGCGGGTATGAGAGCGATAGCCTCGTGATAGTCGGTGTCGAAGTCCTGACCATCGGTGTCAATCTTCTCCAATCCCTGCTGAGCGAGAGTGTTCTTAAACTTCTGTGCGATGAGCTTAAATCCCTCGATGCATGCGTCAGCGTCCATACCCTTCTCCATGTTGTCGAGTGCGCGGTCCATGTCGTCCACGATGGGCAGCTCGGCCACCATCACCTTCTCGGCAGCGCTCTTGATGAGGTCAGCCTTCTCCTTCATGGTGCGCTTGCGGTAGTTGTCAAACTCGGCAGCCTGGCGCAGATATCTATCTTGCAACTCAGCAATCTTTGCCTCAGCCTCAGCGAGCTGAGCCTTCAGCTGGTCCATTTCACTCAGGGGCTCCTCTTGCTCCTGGGTGTTCTCTACATTCTCGGTGTTCTCTACGGTCTCTTCAGCCGCATTGATCAACTCCTCGTCAGTCATCTTCTTTTCTTCTTGAGTGCTCATATGTGATATATTTTCAGTTTCTTACTATACTTGAGTTTCGCGGGCTCAACTCTTAGGGATTAAAGGAGTTAAATGTAGATAGCACTCCGCTTAGCTTCGTTTTGGGGGAGTTAAATGCCAATAGTTTAGTACACCGCGTACGGGTCATCTGGCTTTTATCTCCATTTATCTCCCTTTATCTTCATTTAACTACCTACTTTCGCATCCAGCGAAAAGTTGAGTTCTTATAGCGACACTATGTCATAATTACTTAAACAAATACCTTGCCACGAGGGTTCGATGTGACATATCCTTACGGATATCCGTCAATAGCTGCCATGGTGTGACAATTTGGCGGTAAGTTGTAATAAGTTAGTGACGGCGCCAACGTCGACGTCTTCATCTGCGTTGACCCCTAAAACTCAACATTTCGCCCCAAACACCCCCATTTCAAGGTGATAAAAGTTTATTTTTGGGGTGGCATGGCAGAGCGAGCGGAGCTCGCTACCAACGAAAACGTTAACGAAAACGAAAACTTCCATCCGGCAGGTAATTATCAATTATCAATTATCCATTGTCAATTAGCGGGTATCGCTCGCTCTGCCATGCCACCCCAAAAATGAAC
>JAFZFF010000082.1 GCA_017556045.1 Bacteroidaceae bacterium
CGGAGGAAAACGCGAGTGTAACGATGCGTTCTCTGTGAGATTCGTGAGATCTGCGTGAGACAAAAATGTGTGATAATCAATAATATGCATAAGAGTCTTTTGAGGATTTAAGACCCCAATAAATGTGTACAAAGATTAGCTGTCTCAGAGGGACAATTCCTTTTAGATAGTTTTATTCGCTGTTTCACTCTATAAAATTACAAAAAATCCGCGAGATTATCAACATCTAAGCGATTTATTTTCAGTCTTTTCAAAGATTATTTATAGGGCTTACCGTAACTCTCATTTGCGGAATAACTCCCTATTGAAAAGCAGTAACTTTGCAGCAGAAACGATAACGATAATGCTGACGCGAAAGGAGCGTCAGTTGCGACGAAGAAAACTTTAGTTTTCCCGAGGAGTGCAGCTTGCTGCCCCTGACTGCCGTCCGGAAGGTTAGTCAACGTCAGCGTTAACGTCAACGTTGAAAATAATTTTCAATTTTCAATTCAAACATCATGCCCATTACCTATGCAATCAAGAGAGTGAAGAACCCCGGCAAGAATGCCGTTGAGGGAGTGAACTACTATCATGCGCAAGCCATCAAGACGGGTGAGCTCACCATGGAGAAGCTGGCCAAGCGTATCAACAACAGCACCACCGTGACGCAGACCGACTGTCGCGCCGTGCTCATGAGTATGAAGGACCACATCATCGAGGCCCTCACCGAAGGTCAGGTGGTGGTGCTCGACGACCTCGGCCGCTTCCAGGTGACCATCCAGGGCAAGTGCTACTCACAGGATGCGATGGCTGCCAGCGACTTCTCGCCCTCGGCACAAGTCAAGAGCCACAAGATCGTGTTCCGTCCCGACGTAGCCCTGCGCAAAGCTGTTGCTGCTGAGTTCTCGCTCGTGAGACAGGCGGAGCCGAAGAAGTAAACGGAATGTACCATTGGACCATTTACAATGTACCATTTCGTCCCCGCGATGATGTCATCCTGAACGGAGTGCCGACGCGGTATGAAAGCGTCGGCGCTGCGCTCAAAATGACACCCATCGCGGTTTCTCTAAACACTAAACACTCAACACTCAACCATTATGAAAACCAACACTACCAACTGGGGAAAGATCCTCAAAGTTCTCATCGCTGTACTCACCGCACTTGCCGGCTCGCTGGGAGTCGTTAGCTGTATGTAGCCATGAGTACCTTCCTCCGTGCGCTACTGCTCATCGGCGGCGCACTCACACTAATTGGCTGAAGACCCCCTCTAACTCCCCCTCTATGGGGAGGACTCAATCATCGTTGTAAACAAAAACATCAGAATTATGAAAACATCAGACTTTACCGAAAAGGCCGAGACCTTCCCCCCTTGGGGGGATAAGAGGGGGGCCTCATATTTTACCATTTCCGAATTGACCTCCAGCGCCACAGCGCAGCGCGAGGGCATCGACAATCGCCCACCGACGAGTGCATACCACCTGCTGCACGTATTAGTAGAGCAACTCCTTGACCCCATACGCGAGGCGTGGGGAGCACCTATCTTAGTCAGTAGCGGATATAGATGTAAGGAACTGAATGAGCTCGTGGGTGGAGCAAAGAATAGTCACCACCTGCTGGGATGCGCTGCGGACCTCATCGCAGGCTCGAAGGCGGAGCACCTCAAGCTGTTTAACCTCATACGGCAGATGCAGCAGGCGGGGAAGATACGCTTCACCCAGCTCATCTGGGAGGGCGATGGCCGCTGGATACATATCTCCTACGTGCCCTCTGACCTACGGTGTCAGGTGATCGAATGAGGGAGCTTGAGAAAGGCTAAACCCGTCACTCCTTCTCCCTCTTTGGCCAATTCACCAGATAGACCTGTTCGGTGGCGCGGGTAAAGGCGGTGTAGAGCCAGCGGTAGTAGTCGATGACGGAGGTCTCGGGGGGCAGGTAGCCTTGGTCGAGGTAGATGGCTCCCCACTGGCCGCCCTGGGCCTTGTGGCAGGTGACGGCGTAGGCAAACTTGATCTGTAGGGCATTGAAGTGGGGGTCTTCGCGCAGCTGCTTGTAGCGCTCTTTCTTCTGGGAGATATGGGCATAGTCTTCCATCACGTTCGCGAAGAGGCGCTCACTGTCTTCGCGAGTCAGCGAGGGGGACTCGGAGTATAGCGTGTCGAGCAAGACGGTGGCCTCCATCTCATAGTCGTCGTAGTCGGGGAAGCGGAGCAGGACATCGGCATAGCGGAAGCCATACATCTCGCGGGTACGGCGAACACGGCGCACGATGGCGATGTCGCCATTGGCGATGAAGGAGAGGGGTAGCGATATGCTCTGAGCGGCGAGCGATGGGTCTTGAGCCCTGAGCGCTCTGAGCTCTTTCTCAATCCAATAATAGTTGTTCTTCACGATCATGATACGGTCGCCTGTAACGAGCTCATCCTCACGGTATAAGATACGGTTTCGCACGCCTTGATTATAGATGTTTGCGCGCTTGTTTGAGCGACATATTATCATGCAGTCATCGGCTCCCCAGCGTGAGTAGGCCGACTCGATAGACTCTATCAGTTCGTCGCCTCTGACGTGGCTCACATCGGGAAACTTGACCTCGCCGTCGCCAAGGAATGAGGTGGCCAGGCTCGTGGCATCGGAGCTATACTCCTCGGTGGCTGAGGAGAGCTCCTCTCTGATACGTGTGGCGCAGTAGAGGATGCCCGACTCGGAGAGCTGACGCATCACCTGGGTGAGCGTCTTCTCATACACCTGCAGGCCATACGACGCTAACACTGAGGGGGATAGGGCGGGACTCTCCTCCTCACCCACGGGAGGCAGCTGGGCGGTGTCGCCCATGAGCATCAGGCGGCAGCCCTCACCCGAGTAGACGTACTGTATGAGGTCATCGAGCAGGCGGCCCGTACCGAAAGTGGTGGACGAGAGGCCATCGTTGGCCACCATGGAGGCCTCATCGACGATGAAGAGCGTATGCTTCGACAGGTTGGGGCAGAGCGAGAAGCTGGTATCGTCGGTCAGCGACTTCTGCCGATAGATGCGCTTGTGTATGGTGTAGGCAGGACATTCGGCATAGGCCGAGAAGACCTTGGCCGCGCGTCCCGTAGGGGCCATGAGCACCACGGGCTGCTTGAGAGCGACGAGCGTCTTGACCAGGGCACCTACGAGGGTGGTCTTACCCGTACCGGCATATCCACGCAGCAGGAAAAGTTCCATGCCTTGGCGCGATATGAGAAAATCTCCCATCATACTGATAGCTTCGGATTGTTCACTCGTAGGCTCAAAACCGAAATTTTCTCGTATTTTTGTTGTTAGAAAACTATTTATCATCGCCTTTCGAAGAAAAAAAACGGTTATTTATAGCATATTCAAACTATTTGTTTTACTTTTGCAGCACGAAATTAATCAAATAAATCATATAAACATGAAAAAATTAGTAAATATCGTATTGGTATTGTGTGTAGCCGGTCTCGCTTACATCTGCGTAGGTAGCATCATGGGCTCAATCAACTTCGGCAAAGAGCGTGAAGCAAGAGAGAAAGAAATCATTGCACGTCTGATTGACATCCGTACCGCACAGATCGCTTTCCGCGACCGCAACAAGGGTCAGTACACTGACAACTTCGACGAACTCATCTCATTCGTAAAGAACGATAGTCTCCCCTTCGTAAAGAAGGTAGGTGAGCTCACAGATAAGCAGCTCGAGGATGGTCTCACAGAGACTAAGGCTATGAAGCTCATCGAGGAGGCAAGAAATGCTAAGAAGCCCGCTATCGCTAAGAGAAAATGGCAGGAGGCTGAGAAGGCAGGTCTCGTTAAGTTGAATAAGCAGGGCGAGGTAGAGGAGTTTATCTTCAGCCGTGACACCATGTGGGTGCTCGCTCTCGACACATTGTTCCCCAAAGGCTTCAACGCTGACTCATTGCGCTATGTACCCTTCGGTAACGGTGCTGAGTTTGAGTTGCGCACAGGTTGCGACTCAAGCAGTAAGTCTGGTAACAAGCTCTACCTCTTCGAGGCTAAGACTCCTTACCGCACATACCTCGAGGGTATCAACAAGGACGAGTTGAACAACCTCATCGACCTCCAGTTGGAGTTGGGTCGCTACGCTGGTTTGAAGGTGGGTGACGCTGAGGTTGGTAACAACAACGCTGGTAACTGGGAGTAATCAGTACTATCTCAACACACATATTGGGAGCATTGTGATTGATTTCAACCGCACCAAACAATATACATTATCCATCCGTGTGAGTACGGATGGATTTTGTTTTTCCGTACATAACCCTCAGGCCGACAATCAGTACGCCTTCCAGCCCTACAGCATCGACCCACTAAAGTCTGTCACGGCCAACCTCAAGGCTGCCGTACAGGAGACCGAGATGTTGCGCCACGCCTATGCCAGGGTGAACGTGATCGTGGCGGAGGCACCCTACACCATAGTACCTAAAGAGTATTATGCCGAGTCACACCAGAGGGAGCTGTATCTGCAAAACTTCCCCACGAGCACTGACAACACCATCGTACTGCCCAACATGGTGGGCGAGAGACAAGCCGTAGTGCTCTTCGGCATCGAGCGACAGCTACACCAGTTCGTCACCGAGCGCTACCCCAAGGCACAGTTCTACTCGCCCGTGAGCCCGCTCATCGACTTCGGCGTAGAGAAGAGCTATGCCAGTGGACGCAACTACTTCATGGTACACCTGCACAAGCGCTACGCGCACGTGCTGTGCTTCACCAATGCAGCACCCCTCTTTGTCAACACCTTTAGCGGACGCGACACCTCAGACATCCTGTACTTCCTGCTCAACTGCTGGCAGACCCTCGGGCTATCACAGACCGAAGACACCATACACCTGACAGGCACGTCGCGCAACGTCAAGGCCCTGACACGAGAGTTAGAGAAATTTATTCAACACATACACGTCATACGCCCCGCCGAAGAGTTCCACTCCACCGAGTTGGCACGCATAGGCGAGGTACCCTTTGACCTTCAAGCCCTTATCGCATGCGAGTAATCAGCGGAAAATACAAGAGACGCACCTTCGAGGTGCCCCGTACGTTCAAGGCACGTCCCACCACAGACTTTGCCAAGGAGAACCTCTTCAACGTGCTCAACAACCTCATCGACTTCGAGGAGTGTCACAACGTGCTCGACCTCTTTGCCGGCACAGGCAGCATCAGCCTCGAGCTGGTGTCACGTGGCTGCGCCCGCGTAGTATCTGTAGAGCGCGAACCCTCACACCACACCTTTATATATAAGGTAAAGGAGCAGCTCAAGGAGGAGGGTTGGCTACCCCTACGTGCCGACGTATTCCGATACATCGAAAAGTGTCACGACACCTTCGACCTCATCTTCGCCGACCCCCCTTATGCACTCTCACGCTTGAGCGAACTCCCCGATCTGATACTCGAGAAGGGTATGCTCGCGCCCGATGGCCTGCTCATCCTCGAGCACGGCAAGGACAACAACTTCGCTCATCACCCCCACTTCATACAAGAGCGCATCTACGGCAGCGTACACTTCAGCTTCTTCGGCGCCCAAGAGCAAGAAGCATCGGCGGAGGAGGCTTAATCGCCTATCCATAGCACGACGTCTATCCCTGAAGTTCCATGCTTCGGGGATTTTAACACCTCTCAGCTAAACTCGAAATAATTTTAGGCAATAATATAGCAGTTTACCCTGAGCCAAGGATTGTCCCCCTAAGTAGGGGGACGAGCGAAGCGGAGGGGGTATTGTCTGCAGAAAATTCATACCACCTCCCCCTCTACGAGGGTACTCCTCCTACCTTAGGAGGAGAATCGTTAAAATGGGTAAACACCTATATTATTTCTTAATTTTAAAACAGATTATAGTTTGTAGTACAAAACAGTTTGTTTATTTTTGCAAAAGAAACAGTGACAAATTGCTGCTGTGATTTATTAACAAACATCCGATATGAATAGAGAGATCACCTTTGACCGCTTCATCCGCGGACTCATGACAATCGCAGGCATCATCATCGCCTATATGCTCATCAGCAGGCTCAGTGGTGCGCTATTGCCTTTTCTCATCGCATGGCTGTTTTGCTACCTGGTGTACCCTATCGTCAAGTTTTTCCAGTACCGACTGAAGTTCAAGAGCCGCGTACTCTCTATCATCACCGTACTCCTCTTGGTGACAGCACTGATGGTAGGCTTATCATTTGCTATCATCCCTCCCATCATACAGGAGGCAGTGATGCTCAAGGAGTTTGTCACCAACTACCTCACCTCGGGCAGCACCGCCAACAACATCCCCGATGTGGTCAACAACTTTATCCGCGAACATATCGATATGCGCCAGGTAGAGGCCTACTTCTCTGCCGACCGCATAGGCGAACTCATCAAGAGCGGACTCCCCAAGCTGTGGCGTGTAGTGTCGCAGTCGTTCAGCCTGGTGAGTGGCGTGGTGGCAGCCTTCATGGTGCTGGTATACGTATTCTTCATCCTCAATGACTATGAGACCTTGGCACACGGGTGGGTACGCCTCATCCCCGAGAAGTACCGTGAGCGCGTACTGAGCGTGACACGCGACGTGGAGATCAGCATGAGCAACTACTTCCGTGGTCAGTCACTCATCGCCCTATGCGTAGGCATACTCTTCAGCATCGGCTTCCTCATCATCGACTTCCCCATGGCCATCGGCTTCGGCCTCTTCGTAGGTCTGCTCAATATCGTACCCTATCTGCAGATCACCTCTATCGTACCCATGATATTCTTGTCATTGGTGAAGGCTGCCAACACGGGCGAAAACTTCTGGTGGATACTCATCGCCGCTGGCATGGTGATGCTCGTGGTGCAGATCATCCAGGAGACCATACTCATCCCACGCATCATGAACAAGGCCATAGGCCTACACCCTGCAGTCATCTTGCTCTCACTCTCCATCTGGGGTAGCCTGCTCGGGCTGGTGGGCATGATTATCGCACTACCAGCTACCTCGCTGATACTCTCGTACTACCGCCGATTCTTACGCAAACAGGCCGAGGAGGAGAAGGTGGAGGCCAAAGCATGCCTCGAAAAGCCGCAAAAAGAGGGCGAAGAATGAAAAAGAGGGCAAAAAAGTTTGCAGTTACGCAAAAAAGCTGTACCTTTGCACTCGCAAATGTGAAAGCACTTGCACAATGAGGTCGATTCGCTAGCTCAGCAGGTAGAGCACATCCCTTTTAAGGATGGGGTCTTGGGTTCGAGCCCCAAGCGAATCACTGAAACGAGGGACTCTCTTGAGCCCCTCGTTTTTTTATTCCACACGATAGTTCACTACACCTTCTCTTAAGAAGCAGTCTTGGCCGCATCGCCCTCCTCCCAATGGAAGGGTTCGAAGTTGGTAGATGCATCCTTCCACGAAGGCTTACGCAGTGCATAGATGATGAGCGGGATGACGACTACTACCACACATCCGATGACAAGCACGGCATACCACATCGTCTTGCTACCTACAGCGATCTGACCAGGAGGGATGAAGCTGAGGATAAAGGCGAGCAACGAACCGAGGAAGCCCAAGCCACCGATGATCCACATCAGGCCATTACCCCTATTGCCAATACGGAAGGGACGCTCAGCCTTCTTCATGCTATAACGCAGGTAGATAGCAGCAGCAAACATCAGCAGATACATGATCAGATAGAGCAGCACGGTGAGCTGAGAGAGAATCTGATAGAAGCTCTGCACCGAAGGCATCACCACGAAGAGCAATCCGAGCAAAGTCACCAGTGCACCCTGGATGAGAAGGATATTGCGCTGCACACCAGCCTTATTGGTCTTCTGGAAGAAGGGAGGCAAGTAGCCCGCACGACCCACAGCAAAGATACCCTTCGAAGGACCTGACACCCAGGTGAGCACACCTGCCAATACACCAAAGGCAAGGGCAATAGCGATCACGGGCGACAGCCATGAGGCCTTGATGAAGGCAAAGTAACGGTCAAAGCCTACGAGCAGGCTCTGCGTGAGGTTGATCTCACTCTTAGGGATGATGATACCCAGCGAGTAGGTACCGAGGATAAAGATGAGCACCGTCACAAACGAACCTATAAACACCGCTTTAGGATAGTTTACCGAGGGGTTCTCCACATCTTTCACATGGATACCACCCATCTCCATACCTGCATAGAAGAGGAAGATACTCGATGCCAATACGAGGTTATTGAAGTTCGTCAGGTCGGGGAAGAAGCTGCCATGGAAGTCGAGCTGAGAGTGTCCGCCACCGATGAGGTACACGATAGCCAGCACCACGAGCAAGCCTGCAGGGATGATAGTACCTACGAGTCCACCTATCTTTGACACCTTGCCCACCCACGACATACCTTTGAGAGAGATGAAGGTGGCGAGCCAGTAGATGGCCAATACCACTACGAGCGTGTAGAGTCGGTTTGACGCCAAGGCCATGTCATGTGTACTATTCATACCGATGAAAGCCAGCGACACCGCACCGAAGGTCAATACCGTAGGATACCAGATGGTGCTCTCCACCCATTGCAGCCAGATAGCGAGGAAGCCCATGCGCTTACCGAAGGCCTCACCTACCCAGCGAAACACACCACCCTGCTTGTCAGAAAACATCGCAGCCAGCTCAGCCGCCACGAGCGCCGTAGGGATGAGAAACACGATGGCTGCAAAGAGATAATAAAATGCTGAGCTCAGTCCATACTCAGCCTCAGCAGGAAGTCCGCGCAGCGACACTACAGCCGTTACGTTCATGATAGCGAGTGTTGCCACACTCAGCTTAGTTGCTTTACCTATATTTGCCATAGTCTAAAGGTTTTTAGATTCTGAGGGTTATAACACCTGAGGCGCAGAGTTGTTTATGAGAACATTCCCCATAAGGAGTAAAAGGATGAAACAATTATTGGCACTTTGATAAAATAATATTACTTTTGCGCTGTATTACATTATATATTCAAATGAAGAAAAAAGTTTTTACATTTTCACGCATATTTTCAGCTATTGCCTATGTGCCGATGCTCTCACTCGGCTTGACTGCTTGTACCCAAGACGAGATCGAAGAATATACTATCCCTTGTGCTCAAGAGGGACATGTACACGCTGTAGACCTCGGCCTGTCTGTGAAATGGGCTTGCTGTAATGTCGGCGCTACCTCGCCCGAAGAGTTTGGCGGCTACTACGCATGGGGCGATCCCGTAGAGAAGGACTCTTGCATATGGACCAAGTACGAATGGTACAACGACAGCATAGAAGAGATTATCAAGTATAACGATTTGGATGGTAAGACAGCCCTTGAAGCTACAGACGATGTAGCCCAAACCCTTTGGGGCGATGAGTGGCGTATGCCCACCCAAGCTGAGATGAAGGAGCTCATGGATCGCTGCACATGGACATGGACCTCTGTCAATGGCGTCTATGGCTACAGAGTCAGCGGTAACGGCAACAGCATCTTCCTCCCCGCAGCAGGCTCACAGTACGAAGACCTCTACACCAGCCAAGGCTCGCAGGGATGCTACATGTCATCTACGCTATACGGCGATGACTACGAACTTGAGATATGCCTGGGATTCAACAAGAAGGACCGCTATACTATCAATAGTGACCGTTGCGATGGACACACCATACGCCCCGTAAAGAAATAAGACACCTATCACATAGCGTAAAAGCAAAGCAGCGAGCCCCGTAGGACTCGCTGCTATTATTTTCACCTCATCAGAGAGGGAGTTACTTCCACCAGTTCTTCGTGTGATGGAAGATATTGCTATCTCCCTTACGCAGACCCTTCTTGAGGAAAGGTATCTGATAACCTAAGCCAAACTCCACATACTCACAGATATGGAGGTGAGTCTTCGCCGAGGTCTGCAGATAGAGGTTATCCCAGATGCGATACTTCATACCGAAGCGGATATAGTGGAATGCCTCATCGGTGCCAGCACCATCATTCTTATAGAACAAGGGACGCTTACCATAGCCGTAGATGGGGTGATCAGTATCGTAGTAGTTGCGCGAGGGGTTGAAGAAGTATACACCCCAGTCGACCATACCAGTCACTACACCAAAGCGGAACTCATTGTTCAAGGCCAAACCTGCACGCACCTTGTCCATAGTCGTATAGTCTCTATCCTGACGATAGAGCGAGCGGCCTGTACCCTTGTCAATAGCACCATTGTAGAACACATCCATACCGAGACCTAAGCCATACCAGTTGGTCACGCTATACACAGCACCTGCGTGGAATGACGAGATGAGGTAGCGGGGATAATACATCCATGCTCGGTGAGCACCTGCTGCACCTGTGATATTGAGCGTCCACTTATAGGGAAGGTCAGGGAACTGGATAGGCTCCTTCTTAGCCTCAGCATTGAAGGTAGTGATAACACCCACACCAGCAAAGAGGATATCCGCTCCGATATTGGGCATACAAGTACGTCCGTTACTCATGTGGAAGTATCCAGCCTCACCATTGAGTGCCACATTCTTAGTAATAGGGACACTTACATTGAGCGCTGCGCTGAGATAAGCATTGAGGTAACATCCGAAGATAGTGTTCACATCGGGCGAATAGTACTTATAGTTATCAGGATCCACATCGCCGGTATACCAGTGCTCTGTCACCACGCCAAGTCCTGCCGCCACCTTGAAGTTGACATCGAGATACTTGCTACGCACTGCCGGGATGAGCAGGTAGGGATACATAGATACGGCCTCACCCATCATAGCGTGACCAAAGTCTATCACCGAAAGACCTACACCCCAAGTAGGGTTACCCAGATACTGCTGCCAAGGGCGCTGCTGCGACGAGGGGAGCTCGAGACCCAAGTTTATACCGCTGGGAGAGAAAGGTCTGAATTTCTCAAAGTGATACGAATGACTGGTATACGATCCCTGGAAGGGCTCCACCTTGATTGCAAACTTGTTTTCGCCGAAAACACCCGTTTGATTATCCTGCGCCGATGCCAAAGTTGTAAACAGCACCACCGCCAACAGTGAAAAGATACGTCGCATTTATACGTGTTGATTATTATAACTTCTTAATTCTCAAAATCGGACGCAAAATTACTACATTTTGTGCGAAGAAACAAATTAGTCACACTTATTAACTCTTTTCCCACTCCACATCACCACACAATCCACTCCGTGCAGATAATTTTAACATAAAATGCAACATAGACCAACTAAAACCATCCGTTTTCTGCGCCATTTACACTCACCATTTGAACTGACGAAGAAACATTCTACGCTGCGCATTGTTACTGACTGAACTTAACCCCTAAACCTTAAAACAACAATTATGGAAAGAACAGATTTTAGTACCGACGTATTTGGCTCTAAGGAGATGCTGCAGCCCTCTCCCACAGACCGCATCCCTCAGCATGGCACACGCCCCGACATTGCCTATCAGATGGTAAAGGATGAGACCTTCGCGCAGACGCAGCCTCGACTAAACCTCGCCACCTTCGTCACCACCTACATGGACCCCTACGCCACACGCTTGATGAACGAGGCCATCAGCCTCAACTATATCGATGAGACTGAGTACCCGCGCGTAGCAGTGATGTGTGCCAAGTGTATCAACATCATGGCTGCATTGTGGAACTCACCCGAGAAGGCGCAGTGGAAGACTGGAGCCTTGGCCATAGGCTCATCAGAAGCCTGTATGCTGGGCGGTGTAGCTGCATGGCTGCGCTGGAAGGAGCGCCGCTTAGCTCAAGGAAAGCCGACAGACAAGCCCAACTTCATCATCTCTACCGGCTATCAGGTAGTGTGGGAGAAGTTTGCCGACCTTTGGCAGATAGAGATGCGTACCGTGCCTCTGACCTTGGAGCAGATCACCCTCGACCCCAAGCAGGTGATAGCGATGTGTGACGAGAACACCATCTGCGTAGTACCCATACAAGGTGTCACCTGGACAGGCCTGAACGATGACGTAGAGGCACTCGATGCCGCACTCGACGAGTACAACGCCCGCACAGGCTACGACATCCCCATCCACGTAGATGCCGCTTCGGGTGGATTCATCCTCCCCTTCCTGCAGCCTGAGAAGAAATGGGACTTCCGCCTCAAGTGGGTACTCTCTATCAGCACCTCGGGCCACAAGTATGGCCTCGTATACCCGGGCCTCGGCTGGGTCATCTGGAAAGACAAGAAGTACCTCCCCGGCAAGATGTCATTCTCGGTCAACTACCTCGGTGCCGACATCACACAGGTGGGTCTCAACTTCTCTCGCCCCGGAGCGCAGGTATTGGGTCAGTACTACCAGTTTATCCGCCTCGGATTCGAAGGCTACCGTCAGGTGCAGCAAAATTCCATGGACATCGCCCGCTACCTCCACGCAGAGATTGGCAAGATGGCACCGTTCAAGAACTACAGCACCGACATCGTAAACCCGCTCTTCATCTGGTACATGGAAGAGAAGTACGCCAAGAACGCCAAGTGGACACTCTTCGACCTACAGGATAAGCTGAAACAGAGCGGCTGGATGGTACCCGCCTACACCATGCCTAAGAATATCGAGGACAGCGTAGTGATGCGTATCGTAGTGCGCCAAGGCTTCAGTCGCGACATGGCAGACATGCTCCTCGGCGACATCAGGAATGCCATTGCCGACTTCGAAAAGTTAGAGTACCCCACTCCATCGCGCATGGCCCACGATAAGCAGCTGCCCGTCAAAGCCACCATCTTCACCCATACCGGCGCGAAGAGAAGCTGAGCTGCTAAAAGCCTTACTTAGAAGAGGTCATCCTGGCCTCTTCTTTTTTTATAAAGTTTTTTTAATCAACACATCTTACTTATTGGGGAAAAGATTATCTTTGCACCATATTTTAGAAATAACAACACTTAATTATAAACCAAAATGAAAGCGTTAGTAAAGAAAGAGCCCATGAAGGGCATTTGGATGGAAGAAGTCGCTATGCCCGAAGTAGGCGTTAACGACGTGCTCATCAAGATCAAGAAGACCGCCATCTGCGGTACCGACTTGCACATCTACAAGTGGGACGAGTGGAGCCAAAAGACCATCAAGACCCCCATGACCATCGGTCACGAGTATGTAGGCGTAGTAGCTGAGGTAGGACCCGGCGTACGCAACATCAAGGTAGGCGACCGTGTTACTGGCGAGGGACACATCGCTTGCGGACACTGCCGTAACTGCCGCCGTGGCTTGCAGCACATCTGCGAAAACAGCATCGGTGTAGGTGTAAACCGTGACGGAGCTTTTGCTGAGTACCTCTGCATCCCCGAGTCAAACGTAGTGAAGCTCGACGAGCGCATCTCTGATGACATGGCAGCTATCATGGACCCCTTCGGCAACGCTACACACACAGCACTCTCATTCCCCTTGTTGGGCGAAGACGTGCTCATCACCGGCGCTGGCCTCATCGGTACCATGGCTACAGCTATTGCCAAGTTTGCTGGTGCTAAGAACATCGTAGTGACCGACCTTAGCGACTATCGCCTCGACATCGCCAAGAAGATGGGTGCGACCTGCACTGTAAACGCTTCTAAGGGTGAGACCCTGCAGGGCGCTATGGATCAGCTCGGCATTCGCGGCTTCGACGTAGGTCTCGAGATGTCAGGTGCTCCCGTAGCCTTCCGCGAGATGGTAAGTAAGATGTACAACGGCTCTAAGATCGCACAGCTCGGTATCCTTCCTCCGACCACTACTGTTGACTGGAGTGAGATCATCTTCAAGGCACTCACCATCAAGGGTATCTATGGCCGTGAGATGTGGGAGACTTGGTACAAGATGGAGCAGATGCTCGTATCAGGCCTCGACCTTGCACCCGTAATCACACACCACTTCCCCATCGCAGAGTTCCAGAAGGGCTTTGACGTGATGGAGTCTGGCCAGTGTGGTAAGGTTATCCTCGACTGGGAGTAACACTCATTACCTCTATATAGCAAAAAGGGCTTCAACTTGTGTTGAAGCCCTTTGCTTATCTATACCATTTTTTTAGCGAGCTGCAATGCACTCAATCTCTACGCGAGCCTCCTTGGGGAGGGTCTTCACAGCTACGGCAGAGCGAGCGGGACATACGCCCTCGAAGAATGATGCGTATACCTCGTTCATCTCGGCAAAGTCGGCCATGTCAGCAAGGAAGACGGTGGTCTTGACCACATTATCCATAGTCAGACCTGCCTCAGCGAGGATAGCCTTCATATTGGTGAGTGACTGGCGAGTGAGTTCCTTGATGCCTCCCTCGGCGAAAGCGCCTGTAGCGGGATCGATGGGGAGCTGACCGCTCACGAATACCATACCATTGGCCTCGATAGCTTGGCTGTAGGGGCCGATAGCTGCAGGTGCAGCTGCAGTGTTGATTTGCTTCTTCATTGTGTTGTATTATATCGTTATTAGTCTAATTTGAGTCTGTCACTATCGTCGCGCTTCTCGAAGTAGAGCTTGCGCAGGGGATTGCGAGACGCATCTGCTTCATTCTTTCTATTTCTATAGATGTCGATACCCATGTAGATAGCTTGGCGGAATGAATTTTCAGAAGCTTCACCCTTACCAGCAATATCAAATGCAGTGCCATGGTCAGGTGAGGTACGCACAATCGGCAAACCAGCAGTGAAGTTCACGCCTTCATCCATAGCCAATACTTTGAAAGGAGTGAGTCCCTGATCGTGATACATAGCCAATACTCCATCAAAATGAGTGTATAAATTATTACCCATGAAACCATCGGCAGGGAAGGGACCATAGCAGATAACACCCTGTTCGCGCATAGCCGAGATGGCAGGAATTATAATATTCTCTTCTTCCATACCGATAACACCTCCGTCACCAGCATGGGGATTAAGTCCCAACACGGCGATACGGGGAGCACCAATGCCAAAGTCAGTCTTAAGCGAAGTGTTAAACAACTGAATTTTCTCTTCTATAAGTTCCTTGGTGAGTATTGACGAAATCTTAGCGATTGGGACATGCCCCGTTACAAGTGCTACACGCAATCGTTCACTGGCAAGTATCATCAGCGCTTTGTCTCCGTCTCCCAAAGACTGTTCGATATACTCTGTATGGCCGGGGAAGGTAAATCCCTCAGACTGTATCATCTCCTTATGAATAGGAGCTGTAACTAAAATATCGTAGAGCCCTTCCTTGTAATCAATCATAGCTTTCTCCAACGCTTCAAAAGCTGATTTGCCAGATTCTCGAGAAGGCTTTCCAAATTCGACCTTGACCTCGTCTTCATTGCAATTTATCACATTGATCTTGCCTGGGATAGCCTCGGCAGCAGAGCCGATGATGGTGAACGAGGTTTCGAGGTTGAGAGTCTTGCGGTGATAGGTCATCACCTTGGGCGAACCGTATATGATGGGGGTACACAGCTCGAGCATCGTGGGGTCTTCGAAGGCTTTAAGGATGACTTCGTAGCCTATGCCGTTGACATCGCCTTGTGTGATGGCGACTCTTATCCTGTTTTGTTCCATAGTGTATTTGTATTTCTATTGTTTTATAATTCTTAGTTTTATAAGTTGTGAGCCATGAGCTGTGAGAAGTAAACACATTACCCAAGGCTCAAAGCTCATTATTCAAGGCTCATACCTCTACAATTCTGGCTCGATAACGATCTCTTCGAGATTATACACGAGGTTATCGACCTTGTCGGCTTGGGGAAGCTGTAGGGTGTAGAGGGCTGCCTCCATGCGACGCATGAGGTCGCGCTTGAGCGACTCGGGAGCATAGACGAAGGCCTCGGCTACGATGACACGACCATTGACCTCGTCGACACGTGAGTGAGATACGAAGGGGCCTCCCATACGGTCGCCCTGTACGCGCCAAAGGCCACGAGCTACCTGAGCATACTTACCCTGTACGGTAGCATCCTTGACATATACGTAGTCGCGCTGGGTGGTCATATAGCTACCCTTGGGGCCACCGGGGATGTTGACCTTCATCACTGAGTCGCGCTTATTGAGGAAGTACTCAAGGGTGAAAGTATTGGTATCGGTGTAGGGGTATGAGTAGAGCACTATGCTCATGTCTTTCTTTCCGGTATTGGTCGATGCCCAGAGGAAGTCTTTGCCCTTCTTAAACTTGTTGACCTCCCAGGGTACCCATACGTCGACACCGAGAATCTCTTGAGCGAGGCGTGACACCTCGGGGTTGTGCTCCTCGCGCAGGTTATCGATCTCGCGGTTCATCTCGGCCTTGGTAAAGAAGTCGAGGATAGACTGAGCATTATCCTTGACATACTCGGCGAGGCTGGCCTCATCGGGAGCCTGCAGGGTCATCACCATCTGGGGGTATGAGTATACGTTGCGGGCAAACTTGAGTTTGGGCTGAGTGTAGATATTCTGAATATCGACCTTGATGACATTGCGCATGATACGAAACATATTACTGCTGAATGCGCTAGGGTCGATACGGGTGATACGGAACGAGCGCTCTGACTGGGGAAGGCCGGGCACGTCGGTGTCGAGCACGCCAAACACGGCGCGACCCAAGGGACGATCCCACTGCTCATCGCTCATGACCACGAGCATCTCGTAGGGCAAGCCACTGGCATTGGGCATCAGCAGCTTCTTCTTACTTGCGGGCTTGGCGGTCTTCTTAACACTCTTCTGAGTCTGCTCACTCTTGGTGGCAGGCTGCTCTGCTGTATCTTTCTTACCTTCGCCACCAGCGCAGCTGGCTACGCTAAGTGCCATGAGGCACACTGTGGCGTATACAAATAGTTTCTTCATCATCGGTATGTAAAATATATCTGTTATTCTTTACTCTTTAACTTCTTGGTCGACAACATGCCACATGCAGCATAGATGTCTTCTCCGCGTGAGGCTCTAATCGTGGTAAACAGTCCGTGACGTGTGAGATAGTCGCGGAAGGCTACCATGCGCTCCATGGGGACACCGTCGAGCTCTGAGTCGGGGATGGCATGGAAGCGGATGAGGTTGATGCGACACTGGAGTCCATCGAGCAGGCGTACGAGCTTGCGGGCATCGGCCAGCGTATCATTGACCCCATCAAAGAGGATATACTCAAACGACAGACGGCGCTGCTTCGTAAAGTCGTAGTCCTTGAGCACCTCGACCATGTCAGTGATGGAGTATATACGCTCAGCAGGCATCAGCTCGGAACGCAGCTGAGGTGTGGGGGCGTGTAGGCTGATAGCCAGGTGGCAGTCGCTCTCGTCGAGGAAGCGCTTGAGGTTTCCCTTGACGCCTACCGTAGAGAGGGTGATGCGGCGAGGACTCCATGCCAGCAGCTTGGTGTCGGTGAGCAGGCGCAGTGCCTTGAGCACCTCATCGGTATTGTCGAGCGGCTCGCCCATGCCCATCATCACGACATTGGTGAGCGATGCGCTCTCGGGGATGGCATAGAACTGATTGAGTATCTCGCCTGCCGTGAGGTGTGCGCTGAAGCCCTGGCGGCCTGTCATGCAGAAGGCGCAGTGCATCTTGCAACCCACCTGTGACGACACACACAGCGTAGCACGATCAGCATCGGGGATATAGACAGCCTCGACAAACTGTCCCTCACGTATCTTAAACAGGTACTTGATGGTGCCATCGACCGAATGTATTCCCTCCACGGGGTCTACAACACCTACCTCGTAGCATTGGTTCAGCGCCTCGCGATGCTTGAGCGAGAGATTGGTCATCTCATCGATAGAGCGCACACGGCGCACATACACCCACTCCATCATCTGCCGTGCAGCAAAGCCCGGCATGCCCATCTCCTTGGCCACCGCCTGCATCTCGGCGAGGTCCATACCCAATAGTTTTTTCTTAGGTTCGCTCATCGTATCAATGTTTAATTTAAGTTTCGCCAAGCCCAACTCTCAGGAGATAAAGGAGTTAGAGGGAGATAAATCTCCACTTTGCTTCGTTTTTAGGAGTTAAATGCCAATAGTTTAGTACACCGTGTACAAATCATTTGGCCTTTATCTCCTTAGGCTCGCAAGAGCCGATAACTCCCTTTGACTACATTTATCTACCAACTTCGCCCCAGCGAAAGTAAAATATATCTGCAAAGATAGTGCAAACGGGTGAATAAAACTACCTTTATTAGTCGAAACTTGCTTAATTGCTCACTTATTCGTACCTTTACGGCCAATAATAGACATACAAATTATTTATGACACCTACGATTGATTGCTTTGTCCCCTACATCAATGATGGACATTTCCATACGCTATGCCAGGCTTTGGCCGATAGCCCCATATCACAGATACATCCCATACACATGGAGGGCGAGGGGGGAGCCCCCTTTATCCCCTTGGAGCGTAACCTATCGACCCAAGCGCTACGCGACATCGCTGCTCGCTGTACAGGCGACTACCTGCTCCTCTACACCCACTGCGGGGGATTGACTATCGCCTACAGAGCGGTAGAACGTATGCTGCGCACTGCAGTGGAGAGCCAAAGCGACTGGGTATATAGCCACCGCCATATGACCAAGCAGAGCGAGACGCTGGCCGTGCCTACCAACGAATATCAAGAGGGCAGCGTGCGCGATGACTTCGACTTCGGCCCATTGCTCCTGGTGCGTACCGAGGCACTACGCCAGTTCCTGGCTACCGAGCCGGAGGAGATGACACATGCCGCTCTGTACCAGCTACGCCTGTATATCAGCCGCACCAGCCGTCTCGTACATATCAACGAATACCTATACACGGAGAGTGAGCTCGACATGCGCAGCTCAGGCGAGAAGCAGTTTGACTACGTAGACCCACGCAACCGTCAGATACAGATAGAGATGGAGCGCGCCTGCACCACACACCTTAGTGCTGTAGGAGCCTTCGTGGACTATCGCACCCTGCAGACGATCGACACTACTGCAGGTGACTTCCCCTGCGAAGCTACTGTCATCATACCCGTACGAAATAGAGCCAAGACCATAGGCGATGCCATACAGTCGGTGTTGGCGCAAGAGACAGACTTCGACTTTAACCTCATCGTGGTAGACAACCACTCTACAGATGGGACAGGAGAGATTATCGAAGAACTATCGGCAGCCAACAATCAGCTGCTCCACCTCATCCCTGAGCGTACAGACCTGGGCATTGGAGGTTGCTGGGACCTTGCCATCCGTCATGACAAGTGCGGACGCTATGCCGTACAGCTCGACAGCGACGACATATATAGCGATGCGCATACCCTACAGAGCGTCGTCGACGCCTTCCACCGCGAGCGAAGCGCAATGGTAGTGGGCAGCTATCGCCTGTGTAACTTTGCCCTGGAGACCTTGCCTCCCGGCATTATCGACCATCGTGAATGGACCGAAGAGAATGGCATGAACAATGCGCTGCGTATCAATGGACTCGGAGCTCCGAGAGCATTCTACACACCTATCATCCGTGAGATAGGGTTCCCCAATGTGAGCTACGGCGAAGACTATGCTGTGGGTATTGCCATCAGCCGTCAGTATCGCATCGGACGCATCTATGAGCCAATCTACCTGTGTCGCCGATGGGAGGGTAACAGCGATGCAGCCCTCAGCCCCGAGCGCGTAGCGGCACATAACCACTACAAAGATAGTCTGCGCACACAGGAGCTAAGAGCTCGCCAGCAGCTACAGCGCTAAAAACAAGAAAGAGTATTACAACCTACGCAGCGCCTCCTTGATAGCCGCCTCTACGGTCACGGAGGGCTGCTCTTTGATAATGGCCTTCACCACCTTTTGTGATGCTGCGGGAGTGTAGCCCAGCATGGTAAGAGCTGCCACGGCGCTATCAAGCACCTCATTGTGTACCTCAGCCTCTGCCATGAGAGCAGCAAGTCCTACGGCAGGAGCTTCGCCACCTACGGCACCAATCTTGTCTTTCAACTCCACAATGATGCGCTGTGCGGTCTTGCCACCGATGCCCTTGACCATCTTAAGCAACTTATCATTGCCCGAAGCTATCACCTCGCATAGCTCATTAGGGTTGAGAGCCGAGAGGATGGTACGTGCCGTATTTCCACCAATGCCCGACACAGAGATGAGCTGCAAGAAGAGCTCACGCTCGCGCTTGTCGACAAAGCCGTAGAGCTGGTAGGCATCTTCGCGGATGGACTCGTGGACGTAGAGCTTTACCTGTGGGCGATTCTGTATGGCCGTATAGGTGTATAGCGATATATGGGTGAGGTAGCCCACTCCATGACACTCTATCGTAGCAGTAGTGGGGGTGAGCTCGGTAAGGTCTCCTCTCAAGTATTCGATCATAAGATTTGAATTGCATTTGTCATTTGGGCAGTAAAAGTACTATATTTTTATGAAATCTGGAGATTGTTGGCGATTTTTCTCATAAAAAAGCCGAACGATACTTGCATTTCCCGTGTTAAATGACTAATATTGCAGACGAAAGCCAAGGTGGTTTTTATAAACTTAATCAATCAAGGAGGATAAGCTATGACAACGAACAACAACAGCGCATGGGTAGAAGTATTCTCTGGCGCAGCATTTGAGACCGAAGTCGTGAAGGGATTGCTCGAAGCAAACGGTATCCATTGTATTCTCGAAGATCACACCATGTCGGCCTTGACATCGCACTACAGCGGCATAGGTGGCGACATGTGTATCCTGGTAGCTCCTGAAGATAAGGAGGAAGCTCTAACGCTGATAGAACATAAAGAATAAAGTTGTAGTCCGCTTCGTTTGAGGCGGACTGCTTTTTTGTAGGTATTTTTCTCGGTTTGCGGTATCTTTAGCCTACTCTGTAGGCTTAAATTAGGCTGCGGCTCGGAAATATTCAAATAAATTTGATATTTCGCTCGCCTTGCACTAATTTTGTACCCTCAAATACAAAACGTTGAAAGAAATGAACGTATTAGAACTTAGTGAACAAGAGATTGTAAGACGTAATAGTCTGAACGAATTGCGTGCTATGGGCATCGAGCCCTATCCCGCCGCAGAGTATGTGACCAATGCTTTTTCTACCGACATAAAAGAGGAGTTCAGCGATGAAGCAGAGCCTCGTAAGGTATCTATCGCAGGCCGCTTGATGAGCCGTCGTGTGATGGGTAAGGCTTCATTTATCGAGTTGCAGGACTCTAAAGGACGTATCCAGGTATACATCACTCGTGACGACATCTGCCCCGAGGAGAACAAGGATATGTACAACGTGGTATTCAAGCGCTTGCTCGATATCGGTGACTTCGTAGGTATCGAGGGTGTGGTATTCCGCACTCAGATGGGCGAGATCAGCGTACATGCCCACAAGCTCACCGTATTGTCTAAGAGCATCCGTCCGCTGCCTATCGTAAAATATAAGGATGGCGTTGCTTACGACAAGTTTGATGATCCCGAGTTGCGTTATCGCCAGCGCTACGTAGACCTCGTGGTAAACGATGGCGTGAAGGAGATCTTCATCAAGCGCAACAAGGTGTACACCTCAATGCGTGAATTCTTCAACACACGCGGCTACATGGAGGTAGAGACTCCCGTATTGCAGTCTATCCCCGGTGGAGCGGCAGCACGCCCCTTCATCACACACCATAACGCACTGGACATCCCCTTGTACTTGCGTATCGCTAATGAGCTCTACCTCAAGCGCCTCATCGTAGGTGGTTTCGAGGGTGTATACGAGTTCTCTAAGAACTTCCGCAACGAAGGTATGGACCGCACTCACAACCCCGAGTTTACTTGTATGGAGATCTACGTATCTTACAAGGACTACAACTGGATGATGGCCTTCACCGAGCAGATGCTTGAGAAGATCTGTCTCGACGTAAACGGCACTACCGAGGTACAGGTGGGTGACAATGTGATCAGCTTCAAGGCTCCCTTCGCACGTCGCACCATGACAGAGGCTATCAAGGAGTTCACCGGTATCGACATCACCGGCATGGACGAGGCTCAGCTCCGCGACGTATGTAAGCAGCTCGGCGTAGAGATTGACGAGACCATGGGTAAGGGTAAGCTCATCGACGAGATCTTCGGCGAGAAGTGCGAGGGCAACTACATCCAGCCTACCTTCATCACCGACTACCCCATCGAGATGTCGCCCCTCTGTAAGCGTCATCGCGAGAACCCCGAGCTCACCGAGCGCTTCGAGCTTATGGTTAACGGTAAGGAGTTGTGTAATGCATATAGCGAGCTCAACGACCCCATCGACCAGCTTGGCCGCTTCCAGGAGCAGTTGCGTTTGAGCGAGAAGGGCGACGATGAGGCAATGTTTATTGACAACGACTTCGTGCGTGCTCTCGAGTATGGTATGCCTCCCACCTCAGGTATGGGTATCGGTATGGACCGCCTCGTGATGCTCATGACCGGTCAGCAGACCATCCAGGAGGTACTCTTCTTCCCGCAGATGCGTCCTGAGAAGAAGTCTCCCAAGGATCCCGCAAGCAAGTATATGGAGCTGGGCATCGCTGAGGAGTGGGTACCTGTGATCCAGAAAGCAGGATACAAGCTCGTAGCTGACATGCAGGGTGTAAATCCGCAGAAGGTACACATGGACATCTGTGGTGTAAATAAGAAGTATAAGCTGGAACTGAAGAATCCCACCGTGGATGAGGTGACAGCTTGGATCGAAAAAATAAATTGAGAAGATAAAGGGAGTTAAATGGAGTTAGAAGGAGATAAATGCCAAATGTTTTGTACGCGGTGTACTAGACTATTGGCCTTTAACTTCCCAAGAGCGAAGCGATATCTCCCTTTATCTTCCTTTAACTCCTAAATAAAAACTATTGACCTTTATCTCCCCAAGAGCAGAGCGATATCTCCCTTTATCTCCCTTTAACTCCTAAAAAGAAATGAGTTTTCCTCAAGGTAAAGTTGCAATTATGGGTGGCGGTAGCTGGGCTACCGCCATTGCCAAAATGATCCTCAACAATGAGGATTCAATCAATTGGTATATGCGCCGTGATGACCGCATCGCAGACTTCAAGCGCACAGGCCATAATCCTGGATACTTATCTTCGGTGCACTTTGATGTGAACCGCATCAACTTCTCATCAGACATCAACCAGATCATCAAGGAGAGCGACGTATTGATATTCGTAACTCCGTCGCCTTACTTGAAGTCACACCTCAAGAAGGTGAAGACCAAGATGCACGACAAGTTTGTGGTGACCGCCATCAAGGGTATCGTACCTGAAGAGAACATGCTCGTGTCAGACTACTTCCACAAGGAGTATCACGTACCCTACGACAGCATCGCAGTTATCGCAGGTCCTTGTCATGCTGAGGAGATTGCGCTCGAGCGTCTGTCGTACCTCACCGTAGGATGCAGCGACCGCAACAACGCGCTCGCCTTCGCCAAGAAGCTCAACTGCAGCTACGTGAAGACTACCGTGAGCGACGACGTCACTGGCATCGAGTATAGCTCGGTATTGAAGAACGTATACGCTATCGCAGCTGGTATCTGTAGCGGTTTGAAGTACGGTGACAATTTCCAGGCTGTGCTCATGAGTAATGCACTCGTGGAGATGTCGCGCTTCATCGACTTCGTGCACCCCATCAAGCGTGTGGTCAGCGAGTCGGTGTACATGGGTGACCTCCTCGTGACTGGATACTCAAACTTCAGCCGCAATCGCGTGTTTGGTTCGATGATCGGCAAGGGTTATTCCGTGAAGAGTGCACAGCTCGAGATGGAGATGGTGGCTGAAGGATACTACGGCACCAAATGTATCAAAGAGATTAACCGTAAGTACCACGTCAATATGCCCATCGTAGATGCAGTCTACAACATCCTCTACGAGCGCATCTCACCTGTCATCGAGATTAAGTTATTGACTGATTCAATAAGATAATGGCCTCCCCCAACCCCCTCCCAAAGAGGGGGCTTGCTGGCATCGCGGATTAGGAAAATTGTACAATTATAAAATTGCAAATAAATAGTACATTGTAAATTGTCAAATTGTAAATAATAAGTATAATATGAATAACATCAGTTTGAACATTGATAAGACCGCAGGTTTTATCGCAGAAGGCGCCGTTAAGGCATACGCTCCTAAGGTACAGGAAGCATTGGAAATGCTCGAGAAGGGTACTGGTCTTGGTAACGACTTCTTGGGTTGGTTGCACCTCCCCTCAAGCATCACCGAGGAGCACCTCAACGACATTCAGGCTACAGCAGACACTCTGCGTGCCAACTGTGACGTAGTAGTAGTAGCAGGTATCGGTGGTAGCTACCTTGGTGCACGTGCCGTAATCGAGGCACTCAGCAACAACTTCCACTGCTACCTCAAGGGTGACAGCCCCGCTATCATCTACGCAGGTCACAACATCAGCGAAGACTACCTCTTCGAGCTCACCGAGTTCCTCAAGGACAAGAAGTTCGGTGTTATCAACATCTCTAAGTCAGGTACCACTACCGAGACCGCTCTCGCTTTCCGCTTGCTCAAGAAGCTGTGCGAGGACCAGCGCGGCATCGAGATGGCTCGCAAGGTCATCGTAGCTGTTACCGACGCTAAGCGTGGTGCTGCACGCACTACAGCAGACAACGAGGGCTACAAGAGCTTCATCATCCCCGACAACGTTGGTGGCCGCTTCTCAGTGCTCACACCCGTAGGTTTGCTCCCCATCGCTATCGCAGGCTTCGATATCAAGGCTCTCGTTAAGGGTGCTGCCGACATGGAGGCTGCTACCGCTCCCGAGGTTCCCTTCGAGGAGAACATCGCTGCTGTATATGCCGCTACACGTAATGCCCTCTATGCTGATGGCAAGAAGATTGAGATCCTCGTCAACTACCAGCCCAAGCTTCACTACGTATCAGAGTGGTGGAAGCAGCTCTACGGAGAGTCTGAGGGTAAGGAGAACAAGGGTATCTTCCCCGCATCAGTAGACTTCTCTACCGACCTCCACTCTATGGGTCAGTGGATCCAGCAGGGCGAGCGCACCATCTTCGAGACTGTAATCTCTGTTGAGAACACCAACCACAGCCTCGTAGTACCCGCCGACGAGAAGAACCTCGACGGTCTCAACTTCCTCGCAGGCAAGCACGTAGATGAGGTAAACAAGATGGCAGAGCTCGGCACACTGCTCGCACACGTTGATGGTGGCGTGCCCAACCTCCGCATCGTAATGCCCAAGCTCGATGAGTACTACATCGGTCAGCTCCTCTACTTCTTCGAGAAGGGTTGCGGCGTAAGCGGCTATGTACTCGGTGTTAACCCCTTCGACCAGCCCGGTGTAGAGGACTACAAGCGCAATATGTTTGCCCTCCTTGGTAAGCCCGGCTACGAGGCAGAGACAGAGGCTATCAAGGCACGTTTGGCATAATGGAGAAGACCCCCTCTAAGAGCTCGCAAGCGAGACGCTTTTGTGAATCTAAAGATTCAGTCAGCGCAACCGAGGCTCCTCTCGCCTCGGCCCCCTCTATGGGGAGAACTCAACCATCGCCGACACATTCGGCATTGCCGCCCAACTCCCCCTCCATAGAGGGAGGGGGTAAGGGGGGTGGGTCTGCTCTTCGTGCTGTCCTCTTCGATATGGACGGCGTGCTCTACAACTCTATGCCCTACCATGCTAAGGCATGGCATAGAGCCATGACAGAGTTTGGCTTCGACCTCCCTGAAGACGAGGTGTATCTGCATGAGGGACGCACAGGAGCATCTACTGTCAACCTCGTCAGCATGCGCCAGCATGGTGTAGAGGAGACCGAAGAGCGCATACAGGAGATCTATAGCGTGAAGTCAGCGTACTTCAATGAGTTCCCCCCAGCCGAGCCCATGCCCGGTGCTTTCGAGCTACTACAAAAGATCAAGGCACAAGGACTGAAGATACTTATCGTGACAGGCTCCGGACAACACTCATTGCTCGACCGCCTCAACCATCACTTCCCCGACATCTTCTGTCGCGAGCTCATGGTCACCGCCTTCGATGTCAAGTATGGCAAGCCCCACCCCGAGCCCTACCTCATGGGTATGCAGAAGGGCGGTCTTACTCCCGAGGAGTGCGTAGTGGTAGAGAATGCTCCACTCGGCGTACGTGCGGCCAAAGCTGCAGGCATCTACACCATCGCAGTCAATACCGGTCCCCTACCCGATAAGGTCCTCACCGACGAAGGTGCCGACCGCCTCTACCCCTCTATGCAAGCCCTCTGCGATGGTTGGGAAGAGTTCGTAGCTTCGCTATAACAGTTGAAAGAGATATGATAAGAGGCATAGGACACACCCTATGTCTCTTTTTTTATGCACCACACACATTGTTGGTGTTGAAAAATGGCCCAAAAATCACCTTTACATTATTTTGCCCCATTTATAAGTTGTTGTTTCAAAAAAACTATGTATATTTGCTACGATTTTTGGACGCATGAACCTTGTACATGCGTGTATTTATTATAGTACGCAATGTGCCAACAAGCGATAAAAAAACAAGATATCAATGAGGCGAGCGATTCAGATTGTAGCAAGTTTAATGATTCTCATTATGGGAGTCACCAAGAGCTATGCGCAAATCGTTTTGCACAGTGAAGCCAAGAGCCTGGTGGGTATCGAGGTACACTTCCGTTTTGATGACTCTCAGCTCGACCTCGATTATATGGGCAACAGGAACTCCCTCTCCCGTTTCACATACGTGGTCGACTCTATCGGATTGATGAAGATAGACTCTATAGTTGTCGTTTCACAATCTTCGCCCGAGGGCACGTATGAGCACAACATGCGCCTCTCACAGCGCCGTGCCGCTACCATGCGCCGTGCTATCGAGCGCCGCCATCCTGAGCTGAAGGAGCTGCTCCGCATATATCCCGACGGTGAGTCGTGGGCACAGTTGCGTGAATACGTAAAGAGCGATACTACGATGCAGCAGTCTGCCATCGACGAGGTACTACGTATCATCGACTCTGACGTCAATATCGCCACGAAGAAGAGACAGATGAGCCAACTACCCGTATACGATTATCTGCACGTCAACTACTACCCACGCATCCGTAACTCAGTGTTCTGCATCGTATACTACGACCTTCACACTACAGTAGAGGGTATCGAGGGTATCATCTCTAAATCGATAGCCCCCACACCTGTACCCGACACTCCAATCTCATCGGCATACCCCATTATCCTAAATGCACCGACACCCAGTGTACCAAAGCTCAACATCCGCACCAACCTGGTAAATGACCTCCTCTTCTCGCCCAATATCGAGCTGGAGTATCGCATAAAGCCACATTGGTCAGTGATGGCCGACTACTCCATTGCATGGTGGAGCCGAAAGAGCGTTCACTGGTACTACCAGCTGATGCAGTTCAACCCCGAGTTGCGTTATTGGTTCCGCACAGATAAGCCCTGGCATGGCCATTACGTGGGAGCTTTTGTCGGTGGCGGATACTATGACCTCGAGAATGGCTATCGTGGATATAAGGGAGAGCACATCCTCGCGGGACTCTGCTATGGTTATATGTTCCCCATAAGCCAGCAGCTCTCATTGGATGCAGGCATAGGTGTGGGCGCCATGGTCACCGAGTACGAAGAGTATCTCCCCATCGATGGATGTTATGTATATCAGCAGACCAGCCGTACCCAGTATGTAGGCCCGCTCAAGCTACGTCTGTCTCTCACATGGCATATCGACGATGCTAAACTACACAAAGCCGCTCAGTGGCTGAAAGGAGGTGCACGATGAAGCGGTTGTATCCCCGTCTCGCTCTCCTGTCGTGCCTGCTGCTCACTGTGGGGTGCCGCAAAGACTTGTGTTATGGTCACGACCATCACTCCTTGGGCGTAAGGTTTGACCTCGTCGCCTCATGGGATACTGTGTGGGAGCGCGACTATGGCTGCAATTGGGAGCAGAGCTGGCCAAGTGACTGGACCTGCTCATACGAAGACCTCCTGCCGTCGCCCGCCTCAGGCATACGAGCCCTGGTGTATTATAAGGATAGCGTCGTGTATGATGAGCGCAACTTCCCCACCACGGGTGGTCGTCTCTACCTCACCGATGAGACCTTCTCTATACTATTCTACAATAACGACACGGAGTATATCGTATTTGACAACCTATACCAAGGAGCACACACCCGTGCTACCACCCGTACGCTCACCCGCGCCACCTACATGCCTTTGCATAAGGAGGAGCGCACCATCAACCCGCCCGACATGCTCTACGGACACTATATCGAGAGCTATACTGGCGAGCGCGCTGTAGATGCCTATCGCTACGAGGGCGAGCTGCGACCTCTGGTATATACCTACCTCATCCGCTACGAGTTTAGCCATGGAGCCGAGTACCTCTCCCTGGCTCGTGGAGCATTGGCTGGCATGGCCGAGTCGGTATACCTCTACGATGGCCACACAGGCTCCCAGTCGGCCACCATACTCTACGACTGTACGGTAGAGCCGTGGGGCGTGGAGGCTCGTGTACAGACCTTCGGTGTACCCGGATATCCTGGCGACCATTACATGCGCTCTCCGACAGATCCGCTACACTATGCCATCAACCTCGAGGTGAAGCTCACCAATGGTACCACGAAGACCTTTGAGTTTGACATCTCTGACCAGATAACCAATCAGCCTCGCGGAGGCGTCGTCACAGTCGCTGGCTTAGAGATTACCGATGAGGAGGGTGCTGGCGCCTTCTATGTGGGCGTCGACGGATGGGACGACGTGATTGATGTACCAATAGAATTATAACTGAATATAAATGAGAAAAAAATATTATTTATTAATAAAACATTGTTCAACTAAAAACTTAATGATTATGAGAAAGAGTTTTTTGATGCTTGGAATGGCTGTAGCAGCCTTGACAAGTTGTACACAGAGCGAAGTGCTTGAGATTGCAGAAAGCAGAGTTATCGGGTTTGATTCGTTTGTTGGCAAACACACAAGAACTGCATCAAAAATAGAACAAACAGGACAACAAAGTAATGACTTAAACATGTTCTGGGTCATGGGTTACGCACAACCTGATGGAAGTTCTGTCGTTTCTTTATTTGATAAAGTAGCATGTAGCCATACCGGAACCGGATTTACTTATGAAAATCCCAAAGCATGGGCTTTAAATACTACTTATAATTTTGCAGCTTATTCGAATGGCAATAATAGCCTAACAGACGAGCAAGTTTCATTTGCGGAGGTAAATGGCTCTTATGTATTAAAGTTTAATGACTATAAGGTTGATGATGAGGATTTATTAGCTGCAATTGTACCTCCTTTTAAAACAAACGATACAGGTAGTGATATACCACAAACTGTAGCATTACCATTTCAGCATATGTTATCATGTGTGAGAATTACTATAACAAACGCTTCTGATAAATTGTATTTAAAGTTTGGTGATGTTACTATTAAAGCTATCGGAGAAGACAACTGTACATATAAGATAGATAATAATACAAAAACTTGTGTATGGGAAAACACAACGTCAGCAGCATCAGCTGTATCTGCGACAGAAAAGGATTATACTTTTAAAGCGCCTACTACTAATGAAGGCTATGTAGCTCCTGGTAGTTCATTCCAAGATATGTTATTCTTTATTCCTCAGAGTAATAACATTGAATTTGAAGTAGATATTGAAACTTATGAAAAAAACAATAACGGGGAATATATAAAAAGATTTGACAAAAAATCTACAGCGTCGTTGCTTATAAATGACGACCTTCATAAAGTTTGGCAACCAGGTTATCAGTATAATTATGCAGCTTCCGTAGCAGGCGAAGTTCATTATATTCGTTTCTCTGCTACAGTGGATAGCTGGACTCCTAATGAAATTCCTCTGAATGGAGCAAGTTCTGCTCAGAATTAATGGATTACACTTTAACAGAACGTGCTCGGGGACTCCCGAGCACGTTTGTGTTTTCTAAATATCTCATAAAAAACACGTACGTATGCTCATGCCACATCCCCATACAGCATTTCCCATCAAGATGTAAATAGTCGGAAAGCCTTACGAGGAGATTTCCGTAGCTTGTCAGAGGAAAGAGCAGCTTGAACATATCACACAGGAGCCACGCGCCGCACACACCTGCGATAAATTGGCGAAGAAGGGGTGATAAAATTCGCGCAAACTGACACCATACAGCCCCCTTACTGCCCAGGGTGTAGTCAGTGAGTCAGTAGTGTCAGCGATATATTTTTCATCACCCTGGAAATACTATAGAAAAATTTTTTATTTATATATCATTATCATACTTTATAGCGGGTGGTGTAGTCAGATTACTATGTGACTCTACTGACTCACTGACTACACCCCAGCTCGAAGGCAATTTTTCGCGACGGCTACACTTTTAATTGTAAGTGGGGGCATGGTATCGAATCATTGTATTATCTTTGCTCCTTGTTACACGTCACTAAACTTATCGAAACGCTATGGCTATATACCGACTGAAGATTGTGGGCATACACTATGCCGTCAACCCCGACTCCGCATCCAGCGGCGAGGAGACCGCACTCATGCACCAGCGCACCGCCGACCAGCTACGTGAGCTGGACGACAAGCGCCCTGCCGTGGTACTCATGCACGAGCCTCAGAACCCCGCTGACGACCGCGCCGTGATGGCCCGCGTCATGGGTAGGCGCATCGGCTATGTAGACAAGACACAGCTCGATATCGTACATGCCCTGCTGGAGAGCAATGGCAGACGCCCCCTGCGCGCCACCATCGACGAGGTGAATGCCTGTCGGCACGGATGGCTGTTCGTGACCATCGAGACCAGCGAGGAGGTGCCCATGGAGCATCGTCAGAGGTCTGAGGAGGTGTGGCGGGAATGGGAGAGCACCCTGCCCGTCATCGCCCCCGACGAGGCCTACTTTGCCCGCGAGGAGGCTGAGGTGATGCTGGATGAGGTGTTTGCTACCCACCCCACCAGCGAGGGTATGTCCCCCGCCACCATCGAGCATATCGAGACCTACATGAACCTCTGGATACATAATGCCCTGCACGACCTGAGCAACGAGGCACGCCTCACACGCGAACATTATATCAAGTGCCTAAAGGAGATGATGTCCCAAGACACGGCCTCATCGCAAGAGGGGGAGTCGTCTGACGCGACACCCTCATCCAGACCACTCACCCGAATCAAGGCACTGGTCACCGAGCTCATGAAGCAGCGCACAGCCATCTGCGGGCAGAGGCGCTCGACTCTGCGCGTGACAGGGTGGTGGAGAGAGCTGATGCAATCGGCCGAGATGCAACGCCTCTGGAACACCTGGACAGGCCGCATCGGCGATGACCTGGAGCAAGGGATGAGAGAGATCACTACACTCTTGCGCACCCTCCCCTGCGAACTATATGCCTACATCGATGAGCCGAAGGTCTTCTTATCCCGTATGCACTACTCTGGGGTACCGCGCGATAAGTACTGGCAGGTCGTCTCACTGATGCTCCTACGCCAGCGCACCCAGCTCGCCACCCAGCACGAGGGGGTGAACGATACGGTCACCCCTCCAGAGGTGACGACTGACGAACCATTCCTCGTGACCATCCCCAAGGAGCTGCAGACACCCGAGGCCAAGAGAATACTCACCAAGCTACAGAAGAGAGGCCTGCTTGACGAAGACCTGCAACCCGTAGGGCTCAGTGGAGCCAAGCGGGGAGTACTGGCATGGGAGCTGTGTGACCACCCCGGCATCAAGACCTGCTGGAAGACGATGGGCACCCTGTGGAGATGTAATGGAGAGACCATCCGCAAGGCACGCGAGAAGGGCTTCATGACGGACGCGGTCAACGAATTTACAAAAAAGCTAAAGGTCTTAATCCGCTAACGTATAAGGCATTAACCGTGCATCGGGGTACCCCGCCCGTGGTATCCCCAACAAGGGTAATGGGAGAAATCCGTAGTAACTTTGCCCTTGTAATCGCAATGTCGCGATCACGTTAATACTTATAATTATATGATTGGAATAGCAAAGACCATCAAAGACAATGTACAGCCATGTACCAGTGAACAACTCAGCCAAGCCCTCGACTCACCCCGAGTAGCCGAGGTGTGTAGCGCCATCGCCGAAGCCCTGCACAAGCACCGAGAGGGCGCGATCACCGATGAGGAGTACGACGCCACCAAGGCACGACTCAAGAAGCAGCTGCCGCTCATCACGCCACACGCCACCTTCCGTAACGAGCGCCGCAAGAATGACGAAGCCATCCCGAGCGGTCTCTCTATGTATGACATCGACCACATTGCCGACCCTCGTGCCAAGTGGGCAGAGATTGAGCCGCGCGTAGCGGAGCTGGGCATCGTATTTGCCCACGTCACCCCCAGCACCGAAGGGCTACGCCTGGTGTTTGTCATGCCCCAAGGAATGTCGCTGGCCGAGGCACAGGCGTGGATGGCCCAGCAGCTGGGCGACACCGAGTATGATGCCTGCGTCAAGGACTATGCCCGATGCTCATTCCTGGTGCCCCGCACCTATGTGCTTTATATGAGTGAGGAGCTGTGTGCACCCGCTATAGGAAGGACTCAGCCATCGCTGCCAACCACCGAAGCTAACACCCCGGAGACACTCCTCACCGAGGAGGCCGACGCGCAAGTACCGAGTGAGCCCTTGGAATCCTTCCCCCAAGAGTACGAAGAGATCCCCTACCCCATCTTGGTACAGACCCTCGAGGAGCAGATGGGCGGAGCGCCCGAGCATGGCAACCGTAACACCTTCATCTTCAGCATGGCATGTCACCTGCGTTATGTATGCAACGACGATGCCCGCTGGATAGCTTCCGTGCTCCCCAACTATGGCGAGGCAGAGGCCAAGCGAATGAGCACCATACGCAGCGCCTGTGCCAGAAGCCAAAACAAGTCAATGCCCAAGATCATGCAGCGCACCGTGCTCATCTGTAAGGAACGACTGGGCCTGACCACCGACGAGAACACCTCGCTCACCCCACCCGCAATGCCCAAACGCCTACCGGCACTCATCAAGCTGCTCGTGAGCCGCACCCCTAAGATGTATCAGCCCGCCGTGGCACATGCCGTGTTCCCCGCCCTGGCTGCCCACCTGTGGAACACTACCTTCCGCTACATCGACAATGTGGAGCACGAGGCCACGCTCATGAACGTACTCATGGCAGGCACGGGAGCCGGCAAGAACTGTATCACTGAGCCCATCAACCGCATCATGGCCGACATACGCGAGCGCGACCGCATCAACCTCGCCCGTGAGCGTGAGTGGAAGCAAGAGATGCAGACCAAGGGTGCCAACAAAGACAAGCGCCAGCGCCCCGAGGGACTTGTCATCCAAGAGATTGACCCCGACATGACCAATGCCGCCTTCGTACAGCGCCTGGCCGACGCCGAGGGCCGCTTCCTCTACACGAGGATGAATGAGATAGACCAGTTTGATGCCCTCAAGACTAATGCCAACAAGAAGGCACACTTCCAGATCATGTGCCTCGCCTTCGACCCCGGCAACGTATATGGACAGACACGTGTGGGCACGGGTAGCGTGACCGAGCGCGTGTGTATCCGCTTCAACTGGAATGCATCGACCACCATCGCCAAGGGCAAGGACTACTTCCGCTCAGTGCTGACCGACGGCCCCATCTCGCGCATCAACTTCTGCACCATCCCCAAGCGCACCATAGGCTCAGAGATGCCCATCTTCGGCACCTACGACGCGGCCTTCGACGAGGAGCTGCGCCCATACATCGAGAACCTCAACAAGGCACGCGGCCTGGTGGAGTGCCGTGCCGTAAACCGACTGATAAAGAAGCTGGTAGAGGAGAATGCCGAGTTTGCCCGCCTCTCACAAAACCGCGTGTATGAGAACCTCTCGTTCCGTGCCAGTGTCATCGCCTTCCTCAAGGCCATGGTGCTCTACGTGGCCAGTGGCGAGAAGTGGGACAAGACGATGGAGGAGTTTGTCCGCTGGTCATTGGAGTATGATCTCTGGTGTAAGATGCAGTTCTTCGGCAAGGCCATCGGCCGCCTGACAGAGGCTGACGAGGAAGAGACCCTCAAGACCAAGGGTCCTCAGAACCTGCTCGACCTGCTCCCCGAGGTCTTCACCCGCGAGGAGGCCCAGCTCATGCGCATGCACCAAGGCATCCGCGAGGGTAACGTGCGCCTCATGCTCAGCAACTGGAAGCGCCGCGGCTACATCGAGGAGTACGGCGACACGCTACCTCAGAGCGATGTGATGCGCCAGCGCTACATCAAGACCCCCGCCTACCTGGAGAAACATCCGCAGGCGGCATGACGGCCCAGCCCTGTCACCTCCGAGGCGTAGTGAAGGATTCCAGTAACAAAAGAGAGTGCAAGGTGTAGTCAGAGAGTCAGTAGAGTCAGTACTTTTTTTTGCTACACTTTGTACCATAAATAAAATATTATTTGTATTTTTGTGATGCATATCTAAATTAGGGTGAAAACTATGCTTGATTTAAAGTCAAAACACACGTTTATATGTGCTCTGCCAATATTCTTATTGGGATTGGTGGCATGCACACAAGATATCGAGTTGCGTTCAGAGAGCAATGGAGATGATTGCGCGATATTGTTTCAGGCAAAGGAACCTACGACCAGAGGACTCATAAATAGCTTGACTGCGAGAGGCACGAAAATCTGTCTGTATGGTTATCATGGTGATAGTTTTCTTGCTCAAGGCAAATCAAAGCAATTCGAGGGAAAAACATTAACATATATCGACGAACTGAATAGTTGGGAGGTAGTCGATGATAGTGGTGCTCCCATCAATTACTTTTGGGAGGAAGAGGATCAGAATCCGTATAGATTCTTCGGGTGGTTGACACATGATGGAACAAGTCAGGTGCCACTCCCACTCAGCTATAGTAATGAAACAAAAAAAATAACAATACCAGAAACTGTCGTAGACAAGGACTACAGCCAGTTTGACTTTCTCTACTCTAACGTTGACGAACGTGTACTGAGTAGTACAAATAGGAGAGTTCCTGTATCGGTGAGCATGAATCATCTATTCACGGCATTCGGTATAGGAATTCAAAACACATCTGAAGACGACATCACTCTCAAAAGTGTCACTCTCAGAACCCTGCATGACAAGGGCTCTGCAGTCATCGATTTTAGCCAAACTCCGTGTGTGGTGACTTATGGCAATACTGCAATTTCTCGTAATCCCAGTACTACAGCCTTCGTGTCATACACAGGAAATCATGTGTTAAACAAGAGGGGAGGCACTTTACCTAACATATTTGACCCTACCGCCTCTTCAAGGCGATATTATATGGTGTGGCCACAGGCTGAAGATGTCTTCCCTGAGCTTAACTTTGCGGATGATGATGCAGAGGCAGCAGCTCCAGACACTGATTTTCCCTTAGTCGTCGAGTATGTGGCTGACGGAAATTTGGTAAAGAAGCGTTTGAAGCTTCCCCAGCAAGCTTGGGTAGCAGGAAAGAGATATTACTTCGAGGTGTTGATTGCAGATAAGTTGGTGGAGATTACAGCTACAGTCAAGGACTGGAACTATAGCACCTCTGAGATAAACTTCAGTGACCAGATGGTCGTGGTGAAGGAAAACAATCAGCTTGTATGGGATGAAAGCACTTGTCGGGTTGATCATTCTGTCAGAAAAGTTTATGTCCAAAATGGAAGGCCCATCGAGGGAGTATTTACTATTGATGCTCCTGAAGGTGGACAGTGGCGCGTCTCTCTCGAAGGCGATGTGACTGCATTTAACATTTTGGATGATGTGGCACCCACTGACGATGGCTTTGGTCCTATCGACGGAAAAGAGCATCGTATTAGGGTAGTACCCTTGATTAGCAATCCTGACCGCGACTATACAGCTCGACTTAAATTTGTAGCAATCACAGCCGATGGCAAGACACTCCCCGCTGACAATATGGTACAAGATGTTGATGGAAATCACCATCAGGCTGAGATTTATACCATTGTCCTGGAAAGTGCTAAATAATCACTATACACATGTATCTTATGAAAAGCCATATCTATCAAATATCACTTCTGATTCTCATCTTCCTTGGCGTAGTATCGTGTACGGAGCACGATGTAGAGAAACTGGATGAGACTCAGTGTATGGAGCTTACTGTCAGTTGTGTCAATCTCAACGCTACGCGTACGGAGACCAACACGATGGGCGGAGAGGATAATCAGAATGAGAATCTAATCAAGACATTGCACTATTTCCTCTACCCGAGTGGAAAGACGGATGAGAATGCTGTATTGGCTGGAAAGATTGATATTGCTGAAGGCACAAAAAGGCAAACGATTGTCCGTATACCTATGGACGAAACGCTTCTCAACTATGTGGTATTCCCGCGACCTTACAATGACTGTAAAGTGTATCTCATAGCCAATCTTCCCAGTACTGTAAGCATAGATTTAGAGAATCATTCTCATACAAGTCTTAGCGAACTCAAGTCGTTGGCAATCACGACTAATTTTAAGGACAATCTGCTCCAAGAGGCATTCGTCATGGATGGAGAGGCTACTGCAATCATCACCAGCCGTAATCAGACGGTAGCGGCGACAGGAACAATCTTGCTTGAGCGATTGGCTGCAAAGTTTACTACTCGCATCTCTGTAGCCAACTCATTTATAGATACCGATGGTAAGGTGTGGACCCCACAATTAGACCAAATGCAGGTACATATGGATAATGCCGTATCAAATACTACGCTAGGAGCTACGTTCGGCGATAATCATTTTGACTATGCGCAACGACATCGTATCGGCACTAAGACTGAAGCTGCAAATGGAGTGACCAAGACACTTTATGTCTTTGCCCCCTTCTACTCTTATCCCTGTCAATGGGAATACCTCGACGAGGATGCTTTGGCCATCTATATCAAGTTGCCCTGGCAGTATACTGAGGATGGTGCTACTCGTTATAAAGACTGTTACTATAAGGTATTCCCAAGTATGATGCAATTGGACCGTAATAGCTGGTATAATATGGATTTGCATATCGGTGTGCTCGGTTCGTTTACGCAAACTGTCGATCCTATTGTGCTCGAAGGGTATTCATATAAGGTAGCCCACTGGACGAACGGCTACGAGGATTGGAGTGCGGGACTTAATATAAATACAGATTTGCTCAGTGCCCACTATCTGGTAGTGGAGAAAAATGAGTATGTAGTAAACAATAAAAATCAGTTTGAGATACCATTTATTACTAGTCACAAGTGCATCATCAAGGAGAATAGCTTGACTGTTACACGCATGAACTTTGGAACAGCATCAAATCCGACAGCCTCTCCAGAAAACATTACCAGCCAAGCAAAGGCTGGCAACTGGCTTACCGTCGAAGGTAATGTGATAAAGTTGAATCATGAACTTAATAATGATTTCGAGAGTACTACCAACAAGAACTACGACTATACCCCCTACGTCTTTACCTTTACCCTTTGCCACGAAAACAATCAAGAGAATTTTAATGAAATCATTACGATTACGCAGAAACCTGCAATTTCTGTTACGGCGCATCTGAATTCTCTATATGATTATAGCAAGGGTAAAACCATAACAGGTTATGTGTATGTAAATGGAAATGCTGCCGGAGGTAGTGGAAGTGGGAAGAGTGACTATGGCGGCGTCGCAGGTGTACAAACCTCAGGTACCAATAATACAAATCCATATATGTATACGATTGAAGTCTCTGTATTGCCTGCAGGTTCGGAGTTCATATTAGGAGACCCACGAGTTAAATATGAGTTTGGTACAGATATTGCAGCTAAGAGCGATTTTTGTTCAGCACCTCCAGTGGAGGGAGGCAACAATAGAACGCTCACAAACTATTATGGTACAATCAGAGATGCATCTGCTGAAAATATGATTGCTCCTAAATTTAGAATGGCATCAGCCCATGGTCGCGTGAGCAGCTCATTGCAAGGTTATGCCAACACATTAAATCGTGCTGCATCATATCAGGAGGATGGCTACCCTGCAGGACGTTGGCGTGTACCCACAATGGCTGAGATACGATTTGTCACCAAACTATATGCAGATGGTAAGATTCCGCCACTATTTTCTTCAGGAACAGGATACTGGAGCGCTACCGGAAGAGTCACACCAAGTGACAATGGCACTGTGACCATTGACCGTAATACGGGAAGTAATGCTACTAATAGTGCTGTCCGCTGTGTATATGACGAATGGTATTGGGATCATTCCACATATCCCCGCATGGCTTCTCGTGGTAATCATCCTAATAAATACAACCAATTCACCTGGGGTGATGAAATAAACTGAAAAAGAATATTTGAAACTATGAATATACTGAAAAGGCTGTTTTTATACATTACATCCCTGCTCGCCCTCACCTCTTGCACCGATCAGTTGGGGAGTGACTTTGTTACTGATGGAAAACTGAGCACTACTATATCTGTAGTGTTACCTCAGATTCCTGACGCACATCTACAAACTCGTGCGATGGCGATGAGTCCTCAATTGAGCAATCTCTACTTGGCGGTATTTGATGAGAATGGGTATTTATTGGAGTATGTCAAGGCAGATGCAGCTTTGGCAACTACAAATAATACGGTATATAATTATAAAGTCAGCCTCACTCCCACTGACTTTCCGACATACGTACATTTTATCGGTAATGCACCCTCAAGTATGAAATTTGGAACTGAGGTAGAGGCTGTAGGTAGTCTGTTTACAGAAAATGGAGCCGAAGCCTATTGGCAAAGGGTCATCTTCCCCGATGGTATCAAAAAGAGTGGTGCGTCACTTGCTCCAACGGTGGTGAGTGCACTGCAGAATGTACGTCTTATACGTAACTTTGCATGGATTAAGGTTCAACTCGGAAGTATGGTCGGCAATTTCAGTATAGACTCTTACTGTGTAGTAAATACGCGCACTAAGGGGTCTGTAGCTCCCTATAATACCGCTCAACTGCAATTTGCGGAATTTGCTCAGCAACAGACTCATGCGGATCTTGTCAGTGAGGGGTATAATGGATTCATACCAGCTGAAGCGATATTGGATAAAAATATTCCAGACGAGTCTAAATGGTTTAAGGCAAATGGGGTAGCAGCTGATAACTATGCCTACTTTGTGTACGAACGTGAAAAGCCAATCTCAGACCCGACCTTTATTCTGGTAAAGGGAACATATACTCCTGAAAATGGTTCCCCGATGCCCAATAGATATTACAAGGTAGACTTGCGAGATAATTATGGGAACTATTTTCCCATAATTCGAAATTTTAGATATAACGTCGAAATCTCAAGTGTCAAGCATGAGGGTCATGCATCAGCAGCTGCTGCTGCGTCTGGTGCAGGTAGCGGTGATATATCTACAGCTATCGAGACAGATGACTTTACCAATATTTCTAATAATGTGGCGCGTATCTTTGTAAGTTATACCGATACCACCTTGGTCAATCAGATGAACGACTTGAAGCTTCGCTATAAGTTTATGGTGTTTGAAACGAAAGATGCTCAAGGAAATGTGTTGATAAATGAGCAAGCACTCAATAGTGATGCGAATGTAACAATTACAAAGAGTACATCTACAGGTGGAGACGTTATCAACACTATGAGCAGAGCTGCAGCTGATGACACTGATGGTTGGCGTGAGATCACAATTTCTACAACAGCATTGGCAGACTATCGCAAAAGTCAGGATATCGTAATTAAGGGTAACGTGACAATAAACAATCATAACTACCAACTCCAGCGTAGAGTTACAATCAATTTGCGTCCCAAATATACCATGCAGTTGATTTGTGATCCCAATGACATACAAAAGAAGGTAGGAGAGCCTTTTGACCTTGTACTCAAGGTGCCTGGTGGACTGGGAAGTGCGATGTTCCCCCTTGAATTTCAAATTGAATCCGCTGCGCAGAGTATGACCCCCGACCTGGGTGATGACCTCCCCGTAGTCACAGGTAAGAGTATCGTTCCTGGTAAAGAGAATAAGGCTAGTATAGGTTTTATTCGTAATTTGGAGTGGACTGATTACGACGCCTTACCCAACGATGGAGGCTACAAGACCGTGCGATGCCATTTTAAGAGTATCAAGGCCGAAAGTGCCACTATGATTTATGCGCAGAACAAGTATTTCCAACAGGCTTCGGCAGAACTAAAAAATTACACACCAAGTACCTTTAGCAATTTGACGTTTAATCCTACTGTTCTCCCTATAGAAGAAGGAGCAAATATCTCATTCACATTCAGCATGTCACAGCTCCCGAGTCAGGGTTATGTTACCGTTACCTTGGGTAATCTTGAACCTGCAAATGATGAAAATCGCCTAACCTACATTGATGCTGTAGGCGGCAAAGCGCGTTATAGCTTTAATCCTACACAAATAACCGAAACCATTAAGCTCAAGACTACATCGATTGGGGTAGCAGTGGATGTAAATCTATCAGCTTATCACTTTGAGGATGCTTCAGCTTCATTGATGGCTGAGTGTATCATTCCTGCAGGTAATATCAAGGTGGGTAATAATAGCTATATTTCGAATAGTAGTAATGTTACGTTTACTCTCTATTCTCAAAATCCGGGAAACAATGCAAATGCAGGTAATAGTGTTGGGAGCTTTACTGCTAAGAGAAATGGTTCAAACAGCTCGTCTATAAAGCTATCAGCGACACAATATCAGGCAGTAATGAATAATGGTGGATATATCTATGTAAGGTTTAGTGTGACTACAAGAAATGGATGGAATCAAACAACAACATATTATGTAGCTACAGTTCAGTTGTCAGATCTTATAAAAGATGGTGGAACAACTCTAACCTTTGTGCAGCAGTAATCGAAAGATAATAGTAAGCATATAGATTAAGACTGAAAAGGAAATCTTGCAGAGCTTGTACCTGTAATGTGAATAAATATAATTTTCTGCAAGACCTGGGAGCTGCACACGTGCAGCTCCTACCTTTATAAGATCACTGGTGAGCTCATGGAACGGTAAAAACCGACCTGCCGTATAATGAGATTAATTACCTAAAATTTGGCAGAGTGGTAAGATTGTGCTACATTTGTCAACACACATCTAATACATAGACAAATAAGACATGAAGAAAGTAATGACTCTCCTGACATTAGCAGCGCTAATGATGAGTTGCGGACATGAGACTCCCGACAAGAATGAGGTGCTGAGCATCATCGACAAAGTGAATACTCACTGGCAGACCAACAATAAGGCCGAGGTGAACCCCTTCTGGGATAATGCGGCGTACCATACGGGTAACATGGAGGTGTATGCGCTCACGGGCAATGAGGAGCAGCTGGCCTATACCAAGCGCTGGGCAGAGCATAACAACTACTGGGGAGCTACAGGCACTGATAAGACGAAGTGGCGCTACTCATACGGCGAGCGCGAAGAGTATGTACTCTTCGGTGACTGGCAGATATGCTTCCAGACCTATGCCGACCTCTACAACCTGGAGCCCGACACGATGAAGATAGCTCGTGCACGCGAGGTGATGGAGTACCAGATGAGTACACCGAAGAGCGACTACTGGTGGTGGGCCGATGGACTATACATGGTGATGCCGGTGATGACCAAGCTGTACAACATCACGGGCAATGAGCTCTATCTGGAGAAGCTGCACGAGTACTTCACCTATGCCAAGGATCTGATGTTTGATGAGGAGGAGGGTATCTTCTACCGCGATGGTAAGTATCTGTACCCGAATCATAAGACCAACACCGGCTGTAAGGACTTCTGGGCACGTGGCAACGGATGGGTACACGCAGGCCTTGCCAAGGTGCTGAAGGATCTGCCCAAGGATGATGCACACCGCGACGAATACATACAGGTGTTTACCCGCATGGCTGAGGCCGTGAAGGAGTGTCAGCAGCCCGAGGGATACTGGACACGTAGTATGCTGGACAAGAATCATGCTCCTGGCCCTGAGACCAGCGGCACGGCATTCTTCACCTATGCCCTACTCTGGGGTATCAACAATGGGTATCTCAAGGATAGCGAATATTGGCCTACCGTAGAGCTGGCGTGGAACTACCTCACTACTGTGGCTCTGCAGGAGGATGGCAGCGTAGGCTATGTTCAGCCTATCGGTGAGCGTGCTATCCCTGGCCAGGTGGTAGACAAGCACTCGACCTCGAACTTTGGTGTGGGAGCGTTCCTGCTCGCGGCGTGCGAGATGGTGAGGTATATTGAGAATTGAAAATTGAAAATTGAAAATTAAAACTTTGTCAATTAGCCTGCTTAGGATGACATCGCGGAGTTAATTCTCAATTCTCAATTATCAATTCTAAAAGTCCAGCGAGAGCTGCCCATCGCCCAGGAGGTTATAGCTCATGCGGTGATAGGGTGTGAGGCCATGCTCCTTGATGCCGGCACGATGCTTGGCTGTGGGGTATCCCTTATTGTGACACCAATCGTAGTGGGGGTACTCGTCATGTAGGCGGTTCATATAATCGTCACGATAGGTCTTGGCGAGGATAGAGGCTGCAGCAATATTCATCAGCTTGCCATCGCCCTTGACCACGGTCTCGTGGGGCGTAGTGCCATAGGGCTTAAACTTATTACCATCTACCACAATATATTCGGGGCGAACGGATAGTCCATCTAAGGCGCGGTGCATGGCGAGGATGGAGGCATTGAGGATATTGATCTCGTCGATCTCACGAGCTGTGACGATGCCGAGTGACCATGCCAGGGCATCACGCTCGATATCTTCGCGCAGGGCATAGCGCTGCTTCTCGGTGAGCTGCTTAGAGTCATTGAGCAAGGGGTGTGAGTAGTCGGGCGGCAAGATCACCGCAGCGGCATATACATCGCCTGCCAAGCAGCCACGACCTGCCTCGTCGCAGCCTGCCTCGATGAGATGAGGATGGAGACAGGGCTTTAATGGACAATGGATAATGGATAATTGAGAATTAGCTTCCAGATTACTCTTCTTACTCATACCTCTTCACTTTTCACTCTTCACTCTTCACTCTTAACTCTTCACTCTTAACTCCTAAAACATCTTCCTCACCCTATCCACAGCTGCCACGAGGGCGTCGACCTCCTCCATGGTATTGTATAGGGCAAATGAGGCACGTACGGTGCCAGGAATGCCCATGCGCTGCATCAGGGGCTGAGCGCAGTGGTGACCGGTGCGCACAGCAATGCCGAGGCGATCGAGCAGGGTACCGAGGTCTGAGGGGTGTATGTCACCCACATTGAAGGAGATGACAGCGCCACGCTCCTCTGCCTCGCCGATGATGCGCATCTCGGGTATCTCGCGCAAACGCTGAAGGGCGTAGTCGGTGAGGGCCTTCTCGTGAGCTGCGATATGCTCTATGCCGAGTGCCGACACATAGTCAAGGGCGCGAGCAAAGGCAGTAGTACCTATATAGTCGGGAGTGCCCGCCTCGAACTTATAGGGGAGTTCGTTGAAGGTGGTACGCTCGAAAGAGACGGTCTGTATCATCTCACCGCCACCCTGGTAGGGGGGCATACGGTCGAGCCAACGCTCCTTGCCATAGAGCACACCGATACCTGTGGGGCCATAGATCTTGTGGGCACTGAAGGCGTAGAAGTCGGCATCGAGCTCCTGCACATCGACCTTGAGGTGAGGTACTCCCTGAGCGCCATCAACGGCAAAGGGCACCTCATGCTCGTGAGCAATGCGGATCATCTCACGGATGGGATTGACCGTACCGAGGACGTTAGAGACGTGCATCACTGACACCAGTCGGGTGTGGTCATTGAAGAGTGCCTTGTACTCGTCAAGACATATCTCGCCACGATCTGTGATAGGGATCACACGCAGACGTATACCCTTGCGCTGCTCGAGCAGCTGCCAAGGCACGATATTGCTATGGTGCTCCATCGTGGATACGATGACTTCGTCACCCTCATGCAAGAAGGCCTCACCGAAGGAATAGGCCAGCAGATTGATAGCCTCGGTGGTGCCGCGTGTGAAGATGATCTCACTGGTCGAAGAGGCATTGATGAACGAGCGCACTCGCTCGCGCGAAGCCTCATGCAGACGTGTAGCCTCCTGTGAGAGGAAGTGTACACCACGGTGCACATTGGCATTGACGGAATAGTACTCCTCGGTGATGGCATCTACGACCTGGCGCGGCTTCTGCGTGGTGGCTCCATTGTCGAGGTACACCAGCGGTTTGCCATACACCTCACGGCCGAGGATGGGGAAGTCTTTGCGGATATCTGAGATGTTGTACATGTCTTCATTTTTAATAGTGATACAAAAGTAGTATAAGACGAGAGAAATGCCAAATAATATAGAAAAAATACGTATCTTCGCACCACAAACCAAACGAAATAGTGATGAACACCTCCACTCCCCTTCTCCTGGCCAGCTTAGGCACCACCGTGCTCACAGGCTGCTCGGCCAGCAAGCAACATGCCGTCACTAATGATGATCAGCGACCCAATGTGATACTCCTCGTAGCTGACGATATCGGCTATGGTGACCTCAGCCCCTATGGTGAGCCCACCGTGCGGACTCCGCAGGTACAGCGACTTGCCGACAGAGGACTCCGCTTCACCAATGCACACGCCGTGGCATCTACCAGCACTCCCTCGCGCTACTCACTCCTCACGGGTCATTACAGCTGGCGCCGCCCCGACACGGGCGTAGCAGCTGGCAATGCAGGCATGATCATACGCCCCGAGCAGCAGACCGTAGCCGACCTCTTCAAGCAACGGGGATATGCTACAGGTGCCGTGGGTAAGTGGCATCTCGGCTTGGCCGACAAGACAGGCACGCAGGATTGGAACGGACATATCACCCCTGGCCCTTCGGACATAGGGTTTGACTACTCCTACATCATGGCTGCTACAGGCGACCGCGTGCCCTGTGTGTGGGTGGAGAATGAGCACGTCGTGGACTTAGACCCCTCAGACCCCATCGCCGTGAGCTATCGTGCTCCCTTCGAGGGAGAGCCCTTGGGCAAGACACACCCCGAGCTGCTCACCAAGCTACGCCCCAGTCCCAATCATGGGCATGATCAGGCTATCGTCAATGGCATCTCACGCATCGGCTATATGCGTGGTGGCCGTAGCGCCTTGTGGCACGATGAGAACATCGCCGATAGCATCACCACCAAGGCGGTACAGTTCGTAGAGCGACATGCTCACGAGCCCTTCTTCCTCTACCTTGGCACCAACGATATCCACGTACCTCGCTACCCCCACGAGCGTTTCCGTGGCAAGAGCGGCATGGGGCTGCGTGGCGACGCTATCCTGCAGTTTGACTGGACGGTAGGTAATCTCCTCGATGCTCTCGACCGACTCGGCATTGCCGACAACACCATCATCATCCTCACCAGCGACAATGGTCCCGTGGTAGACGATGGCTATGCAGACCTCTCGGTAGAGCAGTTGGGAGACCATCGCCCCTGGGGTGACCTGCGTGGAGGTAAGTACAGCAACTTCGAGGCAGGTACTCGCATACCCCTCATCATCTCATGGCCACACCACGTGAAGCCAGGCAACTCTAAAGCTCTCGTATCGCAGATAGACCTCTTCGCCTCCTTGGCCACCCTCCTTGGTGCAGACATCGCTGAGGGTGCCGCTCCTGATAGCCGCAATGCCCTACCCTCCCTCCTCGGCAAAGACCGCCACGGTCGCGACTATATCATCGAGAAGGCAGGATCCATATCCATCTGTGACGGACGCTGGAAATATATCGCCCCCTCCAAGGGACTCGCCTACAACAAGCTCACTGACATAGAACTGGGCAACGCTCCCGAGCCTCAGCTCTATGACCTCAAGCACGACCTTGGCGAGCAGCACAACGTAGCTGCCCAGCACCCCGAGATTGTAGCCCGACTACAGGAGATGCTCCAGGAAGAGATGGGAGATAGGTAAATATTCATTCGTTGAGATTTTCGATTTCTCTCGGCGCGCACTACTTTAAGCTATTTTTAGCTTGAAGTTAGGCTGCAGCTCGGAAAAACACAAAACAAGTTTTGCTTTTTCGCTCGCCTTGCACTAACTTTGCAGATTAGAATATAAATTACGCTAAATATATGATAGAACAAAAGCTGGTACAGAGTGTCGCTCAAGCGATACAGGCATTGTACGGACAGGCTGCAGAACCTGCTCAAGTGCAGTTGCAGAAGACTAAGAAAGAGTTTGAAGGACATCTAACCCTCGTGACATTCCCCCTCTTGCGCATCTCACGCAAGGGCCCTGAGCAGACCGCACAGGAGATCGGTGAATACTTGGCTGCACATGAGCCTATGGTGGCAGCATTCAACGTCATCAAGGGATTCCTCAATATCACCATCGCTGCATCGGCATGGGTAGAGTTGCTGAACACCATCGATAGCGATGCTAAGTATGGCATACAGACACCTACAGAGAATTCACCTCTGGTGATGATCGAGTACTCATCGCCCAACACTAACAAACCTCTCCACTTGGGTCACGTGCGCAACAACCTCCTCGGCTATGCGCTGGCCAATGTAATGGAAGCTAATGGTAACCGTGTGGTGAAGACCAACATCGTCAACGACCGAGGCATACACATCTGTAAGTCAATGCTCGCATGGCAGAAGTATGGCGAGGGCGAGACTCCCGAGTCATCAGGCAAGAAGGGCGACCACCTCATCGGTGACTACTACGTGGCTTTCGACAAGCACTACAAGGCTGAGGTGGCTGAGATCATGGAGCGCGAAGGCTGCACCAAGGAGGAGGCTGAAGCTAAGTCACCCTTGATGGCTGAGGCACGCGAGATGCTCGTAAAGTGGGAGGCTGGCGACCCCGAAGTGCGCGGCTTGTGGCAGATGATGAACGAGTGGGTATACGCTGGATTCGACGAGACATACAAGATGATGGGCGTAGACTTTGACAAGATATACTACGAGTCACAGACCTACCTCGAGGGTAAGGAGAAGGTGCTCGAAGGTCTTGAGAAGGGTTTCTTCTTCCGCAAAGAGGATGGCTCTGTATGGGCTGACCTCACAGGCGAAGGCCTTGACCATAAGCTCTTGCTCCGTAGCGATGGCACATCAGTATATATGACTCAAGATATCGGTACCGCTAAGCTCCGCTTCCAGGACTACCCCATCAACAAGATGATCTATGTCGTAGGTAACGAGCAGAACTACCACTTCCAGGTGCTCTCAATCTTGCTCGACAAGCTGGGCTTCGACTGGGGTAAGGATCTCGTGCACTTCTCATACGGTATGGTAGAGCTCCCCGAGGGTAAGATGAAGAGCCGCGAGGGTACCGTAGTAGATGCTGATGACCTCATGGCAGAGATGATCGCAACCGCTCGCGAGACATCTAAGGAGCTGGGTAAGCTCGACGGACTCACTGCAGAGGAGGCTGAAAATATTGCTCGCATCGTAGGTCTCGGAGCACTCAAGTACTTCATCCTCAAGGTGGATGCTCGCAAGAACATGACCTTCAATCCCAAGGAGTCTATCGACTTCAACGGCAACACAGGTCCCTTCATCCAGTACACCTACGCTCGTATACAGTCAATCTTGCGCAAGGCACAAGAGTTGAAGGTTGAAGGTTTAGTGTTGAGTGATGGTACCGCGAACTCCCTCAACTCTCAACTCTCAACCCTCAGCGAGAAGGAGATGGTGTTGATACAAAAACTCGCAGAGTTCCCCGCAGTAGTAAAGGACGCAGGCGTAACATACACACCTTCGGTAATCGCTAACTACGTATACGACCTCGTGAAGGAGTTCAACCAGTTCTATCACGACTACAGCATCTTGCGTGAAGAGAACGAAGCAGTGAAGAGCTTCCGCCTCGTACTCTCCGCTAACGTAGCTAAGATCATCCGTCTCGGTATGGGACTGCTCGGCATCGAGGTTCCTGAGAGAATGTAATTGAGCAAAAAGTGAAGAGGGAAGAGTGAAGAGGTTACCAGCTTTGCGGAGCCTAATTGTTCACTCTTCCCTTTTAATTCTTCCCTTTTTCATTTATGAAAAAAAAGTTTTACGTCGTTTGGAACGGTCTCACTCCCGGAATATACCGCAGCTGGGACGATTGTCAGGCGCAGATAAAGGGCGTCAAGGGCGCGGTATACAAGTCTTTTGACTCTAAGGAAGAAGCTGAGCGTGCGTATGCCTCACCAGCCTATGCCTATATGAAGAAAAAGGCTGACACGCCGACCTACACACTCGACACCCTACCCTCCGTCGTAGAGCGCTACGCTCTCGCCGTAGATGCAGCTTGCAGTGGCAACCCTGGCCCCATGGAGTATCGCGGCGTATACCTTGGCGATGGCAAAGAGATATTCCACTTCGGCCCTGTACACGGCACCAACAACATTGGCGAATTCCTCGCCATCGTACATGCTCTCGCCATGCTCGATAAGCAAGGCCTCAAGATGACCATCTACAGCGATAGTCGTACCGCCATCAGCTGGGTACGCAAGAAATGCTGTAAGACCCAACTCGAGCGCACTGAAGAGACTGAGCAGCTCTTCCAACTCATTGAGCGTGCAGAGGCATGGCTCAAGACACACCGCATCACCATACCCATCGTAAAATGGGAAACAGAACTGTGGGGAGAAGTACCTGCTGATTTCGGAAGAAAATAACCTCCTACATTATATCGTTAGAGAAGGTGTATCATCACGATACACTAATATGTTGTATAATTATTTCTCTCTTATCCTATTCGCTTACGAGAAATCGTGAGGAATAGATGCTTATTGCTATCACCTACCTCTACTACCCTATCTCACTATATAAAACAATCGGGGATGAGCTAACTCATCCCCGACTGACTTGTATGTATCGTTATAGATTATACTTCAGGTTCGCTGAAATCAATCACGCTACGACGGCTTGTTGCAACACGCTCATAGTCTTCGCGTGAACCAACAACAATCTTATCGAACTCACGCTGACCAGTACCGGCAGGGATAAGGTGACCGCAGATAACGTTCTCCTTCATACCCTCGAGACGGTCGCTCTTGCCATTGATAGCAGCGTCGTTGAGCACCTTTGTGGTCTCCTGGAACGATGCAGCTGACATGAAGCTTGAGGTCTGCAATGCTGCACGTGTGATACCCTGCAGAATCTGTGTAGAGGTTGCAGGTACTGCATCACGCACTTGCACGAGCTTGAGGTCGCGGCGCTTGAGCGCACTGTTCTCATCGCGGAGCTTGCGAGCAGTTACAATCTGACCTGCTGCGAGGTTCTCAGAGTCGCCAGCATCTACAACAACCTTCTTGCCCCAGATGCGGTCGTTCTCTTCCATGAATTCGAGCTTATCAACCACCTGTGCCTCGAGGAAGCGAGTATCACCGGGCTCGTCGATGAGTACCTTACGCATCATCTGACGTACGATGATCTCAAAGTGCTTATCGTTGATCTTTACACCCTGGAGACGGTATACGTCCTGTACCTCGTTAACGATGTACTCCTGTACTGCGGTGGGACCCTTAATAGCAAGGATATCCTGAGGAGTGATAGCACCATCAGAGAGCGGTGTACCAGCACGTACGTAGTCATTCTCCTGTACGAGGATCTGCTTAGAGAGTGAGATGAGATATTTCTTCACATCGCCAGCCTTAGAGGTAACGATGATCTCACGATTACCACGCTTAACCTTACCCATAGTAACCTCACCATCGATTTCTGATACCACAGCGGGGTTAGACGGATTACGTGCCTCGAAGAGCTCGGTAACACGGGGAAGACCACCGGTAATATCACCAGCCTTACCCTGAGCACGAGGAATCTTCACAAGGACATCACCAGCCTTAAGCAACTGGCCATCCTCGATAACTACGTGACCACCCACAGGGAGGTTATAGGTACGCAATACCTCGCCATCCTCTGTTACGATATGAGCAGAAGGAATCTTTGTCTTATCCTTAGACTCGATGATGATGACCTCACGGAGACCGGTAGCCTCGTCAGAATCTACACGGTAGGTTACACCCTCGATAACAGACTCAAATTGTACACGACCAGCTGCCTCAGTGATGATAACAGCATTGAAGGGGTCCCACTTAGCAATCATTGTACCCTTTTCTACGATGGTCTTATCTGCTACAAAGAGAGTAGAGCCATAGGGCAATGACTGGGTAGAGAGGATGATATCTGTGTTCTGATCGATGAAGCGAACCTCGCCCAAGCGACCAACAACAATCTTAACTGCTTCGCCTGTCTCATCTACAGCATCAACGGTACGAAGTTCGTCGAACTCTACGCGGCAGTTGTTCTTAGCCACGATAGTAGCGTTAGCTGCAATGTTAGAAGCGGTACCACCGGCGTGGAAGGTACGAAGTGTAAGCTGTGTACCAGGCTCACCGATTGACTGTGCTGCGATAACACCAACAGCCTCACCTCTCTCGACCATACGGCTGGTTGCAAGGTTACGTCCGTAACACTTAGCGCAGACACCCTTCTTAGCCTCACAAGTGAGCACTGAGCGGATTTCAACGCTCTCGATGGGAGAATCCTCAATCTTCTTAGCGATGTCTTCTGTGATTTCCTCACCACCTGCAACGAGGAGTTCGCCTGTAGTAGGATGTATAATATCGTGAACTGACACACGACCAAGGATACGCTCTGAGAGTGATGCGATAACCTCATCGTTGTTCTTCAACGCAGTGCAAACAAGGCCACGGAGTGTGCCACAGTCCTCCTCGTTGATGATTACGTCGTGAGATACGTCTACGAGACGACGTGTCAAGTAACCCGCGTCGGCTGTCTTCAAAGCGGTATCGGCAAGACCCTTACGAGCACCGTGGGTAGAGATAAAGTACTCCAACACCGAAAGACCCTCCTTAAAGTTAGAAAGAATCGGGTTCTCAATGATCTGACCCCCCTCTGCACCTGCCTTCTGGGGCTTAGCCATAAGACCACGCATACCAGAGAGCTGACGGATCTGCTCCTTACTACCACGAGCACCTGAATCCAACATCATGTATACAGAGTTGAAGCCCTGATCGTCGGTAGAGATAGTCTTCATCAAGATGCGTGAGAGGTCGTCGTTTACGTGAGTCCATACATCGATAACCTTGTTGTAACGTTCGTTGTCGGTGATGAAACCCATGTTATACTCATTCATGATCTCCTCAACCTCTTCGTTACCCTTAGCCACGAGCTGTTCCTTCTCCTCAGGGATGATGATATCACCCAAGTTGAATGACAAACCGCCCTGGAAGGCCATCTTGTAACCGAGATCCTTGATACCGTCAAGGAAGTCTGCTGCACGAGCAACACCGACCTTCTTGATAACGTCGCTAATGATATCACGCAATGACTTCTTAGAGATAATGGTGTTGAGATAACCACACTCATCGGGTACAATCTCGTTAACAATCACACGACCTACAGAGGTCTCGCGCATCATCTTAACGATGTTACCATTCTCATCAAGGTCATTAACCAATACCTTAACCGGAGCGTGGATGTCTACCTTACCCTCATTGTAAGCGATAAGTGCTTCCTCGGGACCGTAGAAGGTAAGACCCTGGCCCTTAGCACCCTCACGCAACTTGGTGATGTAATAGAGACCGAGTACCATATCCTGTGCAGGCACAGTGATAGGTGCACCGTTAGCGGGGTTGAGAATATTATGTGACTGAAGCATCAACATCTGTGCTTCAAGAATTGCTTCATTGCTCAAGGGCAAGTGAACAGCCATCTGGTCACCGTCGAAGTCGGCGTTGAACGCGGTACATGCCAACGGATGCAACTGAATAGCTTTACCCTCGATCATCTTAGGCTGGAAGGCCTGGATACCAAGACGGTGAAGTGTCGGAGCACGGTTGAGGAGCACTGGATGGCCCTTCATTACGTACTCGAGAATATCCCAGATGATAGGCTCTTTGCGGTCAACGATCTTCTTAGCAGACTTAACAGTCTTTACAACACCACGCTCAATCAACTTACGGATAATGAACGGCTTGTAGAGCTCTGCAGCCATCAACTTAGGCAGACCACACTCACCCATCTTCAACTCAGGACCTACGACGATAACCGAACGAGCTGAATAGTCAACACGCTTACCGAGGAGGTTCTGACGGAAACGACCCTGCTTACCCTTCAATGAGTCAGAAAGTGACTTCAACGGACGGTTAGCCTCAGACTTCACTGCGCTTGCCTTACGTGAGTTATCGAAGAGTGAGTCAACAGCCTCCTGGAGCATACGCTTCTCGTTACGGAGAATCACCTCAGGAGCCTTGATCTCAATAAGACGTTTCAGACGGTTGTTACGGATGATTACGCGACGATAGAGGTCGTTCAAGTCAGAAGTAGCGAAACGGCCACCATCGAGCGGAACCAAGGGACGCAACTCAGGAGGAGTTACGGGGATTATCTTCAAAATCATCCACTCAGGACGATTGCGATGCTTAGATGCACGGAAAGACTCAACTACCTGCAGACGCTTCAAAGCATCATTCTTACGCTGCTGTGAAGAATCGCTGTTAGCACGATTACGCAACTCGTAAGACAATGCATCGAGGTCAAGACCTGCGAGAAGGTCATATACAGCCTCAGCACCCATCTTGGCTATAAACTTATTAGGATCGCTGTCATCGAGATACTGGTTCTCTCTAGGGAGCTTTTCGAGCATATCGAGGTACTCATCCTCACCGAGGAGCTGACCCTTCTCGATACCCTCCTCAGCAGCAATACCGGGCTGGATTACCACATAGCGCTCATAGTAGATGATAGCATCGAGGTTCTTGGTGGGCATACCCAACAGATAACCAATCTTGTTGGGGAGCGAACGGAAGTACCAGATATGAGCTACGGGCACAACCAACTGGATGTGACCCATACGCTCACGACGTACCTTCTTCTCAGTAACCTCTACACCACAACGGTCGCAGACAATACCCTTATAACGGATACGCTTGTACTTACCGCAATGGCACTCGTAATCCTTCACAGGACCGAAGATGCGCTCGCAGAAGAGACCGTCGCGCTCGGGTTTGTAAGTACGATAGTTGATGGTTTCGGGTTTCAACACCTCACCACTTGAGTTCTCGAGAATCTCTTCAGGAGAAGCCAAACCTATCGAAATCTTGGTGAAATTGTTCTTTATCTTTGTATCTTTTCTAAAAGCCATAATTTTCTAATCTGAAAGATGAAACGTCTTAATCGAGGGTTACGCTCAAGCCCAAACCTCTTAACTCATGCAACAATACGTTGAGAGATTCAGGTATGCCTGGTGTAGGCATAGGATCACCCTTAACAATGGCTTCGTATGCCTTAGCGCGGCCTACTACGTCATCAGACTTAATGGTAAGAATCTCCTGCAAGATGTGGGCAGCACCGAATGCCTCGAGTGCCCAAACCTCCATCTCTCCGAAACGCTGACCACCGAACTGAGCTTTACCACCGAGGGGTTGCTGAGTGATGAGTGAGTACGGACCGATAGAACGTGCGTGCATCTTATCCTCAACCATGTGACCGAGCTTCAACATATAGGTTACACCTACAGTAGCAGGTTGGTCAAAACGCTCACCTGTACCACCATCGTAGAGATAGGTCTTACCATAGCGGGGGAGACCAGCCTTGTCAGTCCATACAGAGAGGTCATCCAATGTAGCACCGTCGAAGATAGGAGTAGCGAACTTAACGCCCAACTTCTTACCGGCATGACCAAGTACAGTCTCGAAAATCTGACCGATGTTCATACGAGAAGGCACACCCAGGGGATTCAATACGATATCTACGGGAGTACCATCCTCAAGGAACGGCATATCCTCCTGACGTACGACACGTGATACAATACCCTTGTTACCGTGACGACCCGCCATCTTATCACCGACACCGATCTTACGTTTCTTAGCGATATATACCTTAGCCATCTGCATGATACCAGAGGGAAGTTCGTCGCCGATGGTGATAGCAAACTTCTTACGCTTAATCTCAGCATCAAGTTCCTTGTACTTACGGATATAGTTGATGATGAGCTGGCTGATCATGCCATTGATGCGCTCGTCAGTAGTCCAACCACTGAGCTGGATAGATGTATAGTCAAGTTCCTGAAGCTCCTTCTTTGTGAACTTAGCGCCCTTAGCTACTACCTCAACACCCACATAGTCCTTCACACCCTGTGAAACGAGACCATCAGTGAGTGCGAGCAACTTGTCTACGAGAATCTTCTTGAACTCGCCTGCGCGCTCGTCAAACTCCTCATCGATCTTAGGCATCAAAGCCTTATCAGCGAGCTTAGAGCTACGAGTCTTGATAGCACGTGAGAAGAGCTTCTTGTCGATAACTACACCCTTCAATGAAGGTGAAGCCTTGAGTGAAGCATCCTTCACGTCACCAGCCTTGTCACCGAAGATAGCGCGGAGCAACTTCTCCTCAGGTGAAGGATCAGACTCACCCTTCGGAGTAATCTTACCGATAAGGATGTCACCGGGCTCTACAGTAGCACCAATACGGATGATACCAGTATCGTCCAAATCCTTTGTTGCATCCTCACTTACGTTAGGAATATCAGAGGTCAACTCCTCCATACCACGCTTGGTCTCACGAACCTCAAGGATGAACTCCTCAACGTGTACTGAGGTAAGGATATCCTCACGAACTACGCGCTCGTTAAGTACAATAGCATCCTCATAGTTGTAACCCTTCCAGGGCATGTAAGCAACCAAGAGGTTCTTACCTAATGCCAACTCACCCTTCTCGGTAGAGTATCCCTCAGTAAGGATATCACCCTTCTTGACACGCTGTCCCTTTTCACAGATAGGACGCAAGTCAATAGTCATATTTTGGTTAGTACGCTTGAACTTGGGAACTTTGTACTCCTTCAATGCTGAATCGAAGCTTACAAACTCCTCGTCCTCGGTACGATCATAAAGAATCTTAATGGTTGCAGCATCTACATACTCTACCACACCATCACCCTCAGCCACGAGCTGAGTACGTGAATCCTCGGCGAGCTGTTTCTCAATACCGGTACCTACGATAGGAGCCTCACTGCGCAACAAGGGCACTGCCTGGCGCATCATGTTAGATCCCATCAACGCACGGTTAGCATCGTCATGCTCGAGGAACGGAATGAGAGATGCAGCAATAGAAGCAATCTGTTGGGGTGATACGTCCATCAACTCTACTTCGCTGGGCTCTACCACAGGATAGTCAGCATCACGACGAGCCTTTACCTTCTTGCGGATGAAGCCACCCTTTTCGTTGAGAGGAGCATTACCCTGAGCAATGATCTTATCTTCCTCTTCCTCAGCAGAGAGATATACGAGTCCTGCGGGAGAGAGATCTACCTTAGCGTTCTCTACCTTACGATAGGGAGTCTCAATGAAGCCAAGGTGATTGATCTTAGCATAGATACAAAGTGATGAGATAAGACCGATGTTCGGACCTTCAGGAGTCTCGATAGGACAGAGACGACCATAGTGTGTATAGTGTACGTCACGAACCTCGAAGCCTGCACGTTCACGTGACAAACCACCAGGACCGAGCGCAGACATACGACGCTTGTGAGTAATCTCAGCCAACGGGTTAGTCTGGTCCATGAACTGTGAGAGAGCGTTCGTACCGAAGAATGAGTTAATCACTGAAGATACGGTCTTCGCGTTAATCAAGTCAGTCGGAGTGAACACCTCATTATCGCGAACGTTCATACGCTCACGGATAGTGCGTGACATACGAGCCAAGCCGATAGCAAATTGGTTTGCCAACTGCTCACCTACGGTACGTACGCGACGGTTACTCAAGTGGTCGATATCATCCACTACAGCCTTAGAGTTAATCAACTCAATAAGGTACTTGATAATCTCAATGATATCCTCCTTTGTGAGTACACCTACGCTCATATCTGTAGTAAGATTGAGCTTCTTATTGATACGATAGCGACCTACTTCACCCAAGTCGTAACGCTTGTCTGAGAAGAAGAGGTTGTTGATAACCTCACGAGCACTTGCATCATCGGCAGGGTCTGCATTACGCAACTGACGATAGATGTAGAGCACAGCCTCCTTCTCCGAGTTACTGGGGTCTTTCTGTAGGGTATTGAATATTATAGAGTAGTCTGACTGGTTAGCATTAACCTTGTGAACAAGGATAGTCTCCACACCAGACTCGAGAATTTCAGCAACTACATCCTCTTCCAATACTGTCTCACGATCGAAGAGCACCTCATTACGCTCGATAGATACCACTTCACCGGTATCAGCATCTACGAAGTCCTCAACACGTGTCTTCAAGATTCTTGCAGCCAACTTGCAACCAAGCACCTTCTTCATGTTGGTCTTGTTGACCTTAACCTCCTCAGCTAAGTTAAAGATTTCAAGGATGTCCTTATCATTTTCAAAGCCGATGGCGCGCAACAATGTTGTCACGGGCAACTTCTTTTTACGATCGATATATGCATACATGACATTATTGATGTCAGTAGCAAACTCGATCCAAGAGCCCTTGAACGGGATAATACGAGCTGAATAGAGCTGCGTGCCATTAGCATGAACGCTCTGACCGAAGAATACACCAGGTGAACGATGAAGCTGAGAAACAACAACGCGTTCAGCACCATTGATGATGAACGTACCCTGCTCGGTCATGTAGGGGATAGGACCTAAGAAAACATCTTGAATTACTGTATCGAAATCCTCATGATCAGGATCGGTACAGTACAATTTCAACTTAGCTTTCAAGGGGACACAATAGGTCAGTCCGCGCTCTAAGCACTCAGGTATAGAGTAGCGAGGCGGATCGATATAGTAATCCAAGAACTCAAGAACAAAGTTATTGCGGGTATCTGCAATAGGGAAATTCTCTGCAAACACCTTATACAAACCATCATTCTTACGGAGTTCGGGGGGAGTGTCTAATTGGAGGAAGTCTTTAAATGACTTCAATTGCACTTCCAAGAAGTCCGGACATTCAACCGGATTCTGAATAGTAGCAAAGTTAATTCTCTGATTTACAGTATTTGAAGACATTGGATGATAGTTTTAAGAACTTAAAATAAGATTAGGCACAAAAAGGTTAAGAATCCCAAAATGGAGATTCTTAACCGTTTACCTGACGACAGGCTGCAATTACTTAAGTTCTACCTCAGCACCTGCCTCTTCGAGAGCCTTCTTCAAGTTCTCAGCCTCATCCTTAGAGAGACCTTCCTTAACTACGCTGGGAGCACCATCAACCAAGTCCTTAGCCTCCTTCAAACCGAGACCGCAAACTTCCTTAACAGCCTTTACTACACCGAGCTTAGCTGCACCTGCGCTCTTCAATACTACATCAAAAGATGTCTTCTCCTCAGCTGCGTCAGCTGCACCTGCAGCGGGACCAGCAGCAACTGCTACTGCTGCAGCAGCGGGCTCGATACCATATTCTTCCTTAAGGATTGTTGCAAGTTCATTAACTTCCTTTACTGTCAAGTTAACAAGTTGTTCTGCAAAAGCTTTCAAATCTGCCATTTTCGTATAATTTTA
>JAFZFF010000083.1 GCA_017556045.1 Bacteroidaceae bacterium
AATTTTGAATTATGAATTATGAATTATGAATGATAGAACGTTTGGGAATTTTGAATTATGAATTATGAATTATGAATGGTAGAACGTTAGGGAATTTTGAATTATGAATTATGAATGGTAGAACGTTAGGGAATTTTGAATTATGAATTGTGAATGGTAGAACGTTATGGAATTTTGAATTATGAATTGTGAATGAGGAGATTATTTTATTTTTTGTTTAGTCGAAAGAATAATAGATGTTATCATCCTATATAATTCTCGGCAATCATTAACCATTGAATCGTATTGAGTATTTGTGATATACTCTGTTCTGTTCAATAGAGTCAACCAATATTGAGTTTCTCGCGCCTCCTTTTGCGAGATAGCCAACTTATGCACAAAATCCATCGTCGACTCTGCTGATAGCGCTTCGCTTATATTTGCTCCTATAGAGGTTCCGCAGCGCAACAACTGCTTGCTCATGACACGTTCCTGTTTCTCTTCGTTCAGAAACTTGTACATATTAACCACACGAACAGCGTATGCTAAAGCTTTATCATATATCGGATTACCTTCCATGACTCACCAATTTTTCATTTTACAAACACAAACACCGTGGGGCCCATTCCATAATTCAGAATTGAGAATTCAGAATTCATAATTCATAATTCAGAACCATTCTCCCTCTCCCGTATCACATCGCGCAGGTGAGCGGCCAGCTCATAGTCTTCGCGTTCGATAGCCGTCTGCAACACACCTCGCAGCACCTCGGTGTTCATCACCGTGATGGGCATCGAGTAGGCTCCCCCACCCTCGTCACGCATACACTGGGCATTGAGCAGCTCCTCATCGATGTATATGGGGCAATGTCGGTGCAGAGCGATAGCCAGCGCATCCGATGTCCGTGCATCCACGTTGATCGTCTGTCCATACTGTTCACACACCAGGTAGGAGTAGAACACTCCCGCCTTCACCTTATATATATATACCTCTCTGATGCTGATGGCGAACGCATCGGCCATGCCCGCCAAGAGATCATGTAGCATGGGACGCTCAGTAGCCATCTCTCGCATATACATAGCGATAGCCTGCGCCTCGAGGAGCCCCACGAGGATGGGCAGACTGCGTGTGCCCTCCTTCTCGCGGAGCAGGGCGATGTAGAACTTATCGTTCGATGCCTTCTGCAACAGGTCTTGTACCTTGAGCTCTACTTTGTTCATACCATTGTTTATTAGCGTGCAAAAGTAACAAATATCCGTGTAAGAACAAACCAAACGAGCCAAAAGTTAACCTCACCACACCCGAAACGAGCCAGTTTTCGTTACTGGTTTTCGTTGCTGCGCAGCAGTTTTCCGTTATCGTTTAATCACGCAGCAAAGATACGCAAAATTGCACAACGAAAGTGCAGAAATTAGAACAAAATTGCACTTCCGTAGTGCAATTATCCAAATTTCGTTCAATATAATTCGAATTTCGACACTCGTAATATGGGAAACGAGCGAGGCCGCATCTCACGGGATGCGGCCTCGGCTTGTAAGATCTTCAGTCATATGTTTCCTCTGAATATGGAGACGGAGGGAAAAGATATTTACTGCCGACCCACGTATACCCCATCCTTAGCTTCAAAGATGGTGCCAGATTCTAGTCATAACACATGAATTTAGCTATGCCGTAATTACCTCAATATCATCCATCAGGCCAAACATGTCATGATCATCCGTAACCAATTTCAGACCACTCATCTCACACAATCTAGCATAATATGCGTCATTGTAATCTCCTTCGTACATGGATTCTAAAAGTCTGTCGACATTGATTGCGTTAAAATCATCAGGCTTTCGCTCTGAGCATTTCAATATTGCGATTACTTGTCCTTTAACATCTTCTAATGCCAATTTATAATCTTCTGTTCTTCTAAAATCTCTCTTATAATCAGCACCATATGCATGATTTTCTTCTTTCCATTGATTAAAGGCCAATCGCAGGCAACGATTGACATATTCGGAAAGCACCAAAGAACTAACAAAGATGGTTCCTCCCATATTTTGAATCGACCGAAACAAAGAAGCATATTTCCTCTGCTTCCCTTTATGAGCATTCGCAATAGGAGCAAACAAGAACATCCACACGTTGTTGTCGAAGAAATAGCTTCCCCCCGCTTTCACCACATACTCATCAATCTTTCTAACCTTTGCCATAGATTGCGTCATCCACATTTTTATTAAACGTAACGGTGTTCGCATAAAATTTCTTCGCATTGTCTACCACCTTTTTCACTCGTGCCGAATCCCCAATCTGTAAATTTTCCAATTTTAGCAAACCATTCAGCTGCTCGCTAGAATAGTCTTTATACAGATTACCGATTGCAGTATTCAGGAATGCTGTTGTCATCAGCTGAATATCAGAAAAATCTAGGATAACGATATTACCCTCACCGATATAAGATATAATCTTATTGTAGATAATCTCCCCCTCATCAGGTGTTACAGCTTGATTCAAAGTAACAAAATCACAAACTTTTATTATATTCATAGAAAATTATAATATATTATCTAGATTTACAAAATCCTCTTCTCCATAATAATACTTTTTCGTATCAGTATCATTCGGATTAAACTCCATATTAACAATAGTACCAGGGAAATTGTTTCCGAGTGTATGCATCACCACTACCCCACTTCGATACTCATATAGCGCATCAGCAGAAACAATCTGCAAAACGCCATCATTCAGGCGAATGAAGTCCTTTATCAACGATAATCCCAATCCTCCTGGCACATTCTTGGTGGTATTACCTTCTTCCATTGCCCATTCAATACATTTACATGAATCCAATTCCGGCAGATTTCTTGCCCTCATATATTGATTCACCTTATCTGCTATCGTCACTCCACAATTCACGATGGTCATATCCAAACTTGACGAGGTGTTTCCTGATAGAAACTCACCACAGCTATGTACCACCGCGCATTCGCTATGAGAAATTGCATTTACATAAATCTCATAGATGCTTTCCATTATCATCTTTCCCGCGGTTTCTGTATGCTTAGGGAATCTTCGTTTGTTTATCAGTTCAGACTCCACATATTCTTTAAACTCATCCTGCTCATTCGCTCCGAATTGTCGATATCCGATAAAGTTCTCTTTATCCTCATTCTGTGTTTCCACATCAAAAGCACGTAAGAAATGATTTCTCGTCAAGGTTCTACGCACCCCGACATGTGCAGGTCGACTAACGTACACTTTAATTCCCTGCTGCGACATCCATAAGAGCAAAGCACCTAACACAGCAGCCAAATTAGCATCAAATCTCTGACACAACGAGAAATCTACCAACACCTCTCCCTCCTTTGAAAAAATGATGTCCTCATATAAAGAAGCCAAGGAATCATAGCCTTCACAGTCCGTTTTCACCGAGTTGTCAATATAGAACCTACGCATAACCTACAAATGAACGAAATGAAAAGTCGCGACAAATTTACTAAAAAAAAAGAAAAAAGCAATTATTTTTATAAAAAAACCGCATCCCGTGAGATGCGGCCTCGGCTTGTAGTATGATAATCTACTGCCTTGGTGGATTTGCAGTAAGCATCCGACAATCCGTCAAATCACTACCACAATTTTACATAAACGCATAAAAAATCCCGTGACTATGATGGTCACGGGACGTTTATTTGTCAAAGTCCTCTGGCAGTTGTATGCAGCCATACAAGCGTTTTGCCAGCTCCACCTTATCTGTTGGTGAAGAAGCCTTTGCTTGCGACTGAGTCATACCCCACCCCATCTTCTCGACTAGCCTGTTCAATAAGTCTACGTCCGATTGAGGCACGCTGAGGCTCACTTTTACCATATTATTCATAACGCCAAAGTTTAGCTCTTGCAAAGGAACAGATAAAATCCGAATATTCTAAAGCTCTCTTTTAGACATACGGTCTACTTATAAGGAGTACGTTCATGGAGGTTTCTAAAACCTTCAACCTTATCATCATTCAGCTCTCCTGTTTCCCACAAACGGTCAATCTCCATCTGCTCTTGCATTGCAAAATAATCAGAGATAGCCTGTTTCAATCCATCCAATGCCTTTTCGCTTTTCACAAAAGACATCATCTCCAACAGCTGCATCTGAGCAGGATTAAACATCGTCGGCTCCATAGCTACACGCTCCTTACCTTATTTATGTCGCGAAAGTACACAGATTCTATGAAATAACAAAGCAAATGGTTCAAAAGTTAACTTTGCCCCACCCCAAACAAGCGAGGCCGCATCCCGTGAGATGCGGCCTCGGCTTGTAGTATGATTATCTACCATCAGTCATTTTGGTGGATCTGCAATCCACCGCAAAGGAGGAGGGGATTTCAGGTCCTCACTCCTTTTCTTCTTGAATCAATCCGAGATGATGAAGTCACGAGAATCACTCAATCAACAACATCTTTTAGAACACTTACAGTTAGCCCCACGTTAATTATCCCTCATTAAGAGACCCAAAACTGCAAAATCACCCCTCATTGAGGGATAAAATCAGCAGAAACCATCCCTCATTGAGAGATTTTATATATCTTTGCGCCAGAAACGACTAAAACTCCGCTCTATGATTGACATCAGTTTATACCATTACATGACAGAGGTACTAAAGAAGACCCCCACCACTTTTCACAGATATCTCTATTCGCGAATCAACTGGGACAGCCGTCTCATCGGTATCGTCGGGCCTCGTGGTGTAGGCAAGTCAACAATGATTCAGCAACACTTGTTGTCACACAGTGCAGAGGGGCTGTACCTCTACGTTTCTGCCGACCATATGTATTTCTCTTCCCATCATTTAGTACACTTGGCCGATGATTTCGTGAAAGAGGGTGGTACCCATCTGTACATCGACGAGGTCCACAAGTATAGTGGTTGGTCACGCGAGCTGAAGCAAATCTATGACACCCACCCCGACCTTCACGTCATCTTCACAGGATCGTCCATCCTCGACATCCAGCGTGGCGAGGCCGACCTTAGCCGCCGTGCCTTGATGTACTCTATGCAGGGGTTGTCATTTCGCGAATACCTTGAGATGCATCATCACGTCATTTCACCCGCATATACGCTTGACGAGATTATCAGTCATAAGGTCGACCTGCCCTCCATCGCTCACCCTCTGCCATTATTTAGAGCGTACCTCAAGTCTGGCTATTACCCCTTTGCAGTGGAGGGCGATTTCGAACAGCGCATGATGCAAGTTGTATCCCAGACGGTAGAGAGCGACATCCCCCAATATGCAGACATGAAGATATCCACTACTCGCAAGCTCAAGCGTATGCTCTCCATCATCTCCAGTCTTGCTCCTTACAAGCCCAACGTCACAAAGTTGGCAGAAGAGATTGGTGTCAGCAAAAACAACATACCCGATTACCTCTACTATTTAGAGCGTGCAGGCATGATAGGCCAGTTGCGTGACGACACTGGCGGCATGCGTGGTTTGGGCAAGGTCGAGAAGGTCTATATAGACAATCCTAGCCTCATGACCATCCTCTCTGGCGGAACACCAGACATAGGTAACTTACGCGAAACCTTCTTCTACAATCAATTACGAGTAAACAACGACATCATATCATCTCGCATCTCAGACTTCACCATCGGCACCTACACCTTTGAGGTCGGTGGTCACAAGAAAGGGAGCAAACAACTTGAAGGCACACCCCACGGCATTGTCGTACGCGATGACATTGAGACCGGCCACGGCATCTTTGTTCCCTTATGGCATTTTGGGTTCAACTATTAAGTATCGCCATACCCGAAACGAGCGAGGCCGCATCCCGTGAGATGCGGCCTCGGCTTGTCATTTGATTATTTATTGTCTTGGTAGATTAATCCGACACAACTGAGGAAGGAGAAACTTATCTCTGCCTCGCTTAGTTCGTCGGTTAATCGTTCAACCAAACAAATCTGCATGAGTGCCAGTTCCCGTAAACAACAAAGTCAGTTTTGAGTCATTCTGTTCCCATATAAGCAACCAATCGCCTTTCAAATGACATTCCCAACAACCCTCATAATTTCCAGAGAGTTTATGTGGGCGATAAGTGGCGGGCAAGACTCCATTCTGCTCGAGTAGTCGTATTGCATCTTTCAATAAATCCATATTATACCCTCGTTTTCGACACCTCTCTGTATCCTTACGAAAAGTTTTAGTAATCAACACTTGGTACATAGTCAGATCCCCAATGATTGGAACAAATCCTCCGAGTTAGCAAAAGACTCTACATTTCCCTTTCTGACATCCTCTTTAGATTGCATATAACTACTTTTTTTAACAGTCTTACGACTCTCAACCAATACACCTAAATCACGCAGATAAGCCATTAAAGCTTTACCTCCATTAGTTCGCTCATTTACTGTAATTGTATATGTTGCCATACCTTTCGTCTTTTAGATTCTTCTGCGAAAGTACGCAGATTCTATGAAATAACAAAGCAAACAAGCCAAAAGTTAACTTTGCCCCACCCCAAACGAGCGAGGCCGCATCCCGTGAGATGCGGCCTCGCCTTGTAGTATGATTATTTACTGTCTTGGTGGATTTGCAGTAAGCATCCGACAAACCGTCAAATCACTACCACAATTTTACTTAAACGCATAAAAACGTCCCGTGACTATGATGGTCACGGGACATTTTATTCATTAAAACTTAAGCTTATCGTTGGCGTTATCGTTAACGTTACCGCGCACGCGGCCAGTTTTCGTTCATGTCAACGTCTTCGTACAGCAAAGCTGTCCTATAGCTTCACGTCCCTCACCAGCATACCCGCTGCTCGCTTGGTGAGTAGCCAGAGTGCACTCTGCTGATACACTCTGTGGAATTTCCACATTGATTTGAAGTAGCTGGCAGCAAGAGCTATGCGGAAGCGAAGTCCCTTATAGCCCTTCGTATAGAGGCTGTCGCCTTCGAGGATATCCTGCAGCACACGTACCGCAAGTCGCTTTATCGTGTCGCTCTCCTCCACGGCAAAGGCATGTATCTGCACTCCCAACTGATGCACACAGATATAGTTCATGCACTGCACGAAGCGCGTGTAGTGCATGCGGTCACACCATTGCCAGAAGCTATCCCAGTCCACGTTTCCCTGTTCTCGTTTAAGGAACAATGCCCAGTCCATCACGTGGCGCACCTTGATGCTCTCGTAGAGAAAATGGCTCATGGCATGTGACGTGAGGAACAGCGCGTTGAAGTCCGCCGACGGTGTGCGCAGCTCAGAGTCACCGATCACCGTTCCCCCACCCTGCTGCTCCACCAAACCTCTGAGGTGGCGCTCCAGCGCCTTGGTGTCCTTACCATCCTTTATGGGCAGTGAGAACTGGTGGTTCTCCACCTCCAGCCCCATGTATTCGATATGCGAGTGCTTGTAGTGCCCACGCTTCACGGCATATCCAGCCTGTTCTGCTATGCAGTTACCCTCCTCATAGCAGCCATTCCACGTGACCTTCTCGTCCGCCACGCTATAGAGGTAGCAGTCCAGGTCACCGTATTCGCGATGCCATGGGTTCGGGTAATACAGGCTGGCTGCCACCCCTTTGAGCACCAAGGCCTGCAGACCATGCTCGTGCATCAACTGGGCAAAGTCGGCACACCGCTGATAGATACTCCGGGTCTGCTTCTCTATGGCGAGCGAGTGAGCCATCCACTTCATCACGAGTGCCTTGGGTGGTGCCACCTCCCGAGGCAGTTCCTTCACCTTCTCAAACGCTACCGCTGTCACCCCCTGCCGCTTGGCCAGGCGATACACCTCCTCCCAGTCCTGAGGAGAGAGTCCACACAATCGCTCCTGCTCCATTGAGCAATCATTCACAACGGAGCGTAATATGTCAAAAAATATCTTTTTCATTCAGGATTGGTTAGGGTGAGTTAGGGAGGTGAGTTGGTGAGTTAGGAGGTGAGTTAGGAGGTGAGTTGGTGAGTTAGGAGGTGAGTTAGGAGGTGAGTTGGTGAGTTGGGAGGTGAGTTAGGGAGTTGGGAGGTGAGTTGGTGAGTTAGCTCACATCACTTTACTCACTAAATCACCTGTTAGTAATTTTCTTACGTAGAGAGGAAAGCATATAAGCTATTTCACTGACGTTTTTTTCTATGTGCAGATACTCTTCTTGTGAAACATATCCTATGCGCTTAGCAATCTCTATTTGGCACATTGTTTCCATTAAAGAGCCATTACTAATATTGAGAAATTGAATCTTTTCCTTATTAGAAAATCGACTCATTCCTTCTGCTATGTTCGAGGGCACAGACACTGCTGCTCTACGAATCTGATCACAAAGTGCATATTTCTCCTCCTGAGGAAATGTTCTCAGCAGCTCATAAATTTCAGTCACTAAGTCCATTGCTCTCTGATAAACAATTAATTTCCTATAAAAGAAATCGTCCTTCATCTCAACTAAATCACTCTACACACTAAATCACTCTACACACCAAATCACTCTACACACCAAACTCCTTTATCACCTCCACATACTTCTGCGTGCCCACAGCGCGTGTCAGGTTCTTGAGGATGAACTCGCGTCCATTACGTCCCAGCTGTTCGCAACGCGATTTGTCGTTGTATAGGTCAAGGATTGCCTGTTTGAAAGCCTCCTTGTCGCCCGCCTTGGTGAATATGCCACACTGGTTTTCGGCAACGATAGTCTTCAGCTCATTCTCGTCGAAGTTGGCCAGTACGGGGCGCGAAGCAGAGAGTATGCTCCATGTCTTGCTCGGCACCGAGTTCTCGCCCACTCCAGGTTTGGAGATGACCAAACCCGCATCGCCTAGGCTGAACACGTGCGATATATCCTCGTAGGGTTGGAAGGGGAGCAACGCCACATTGCCGATATTCTTCTCCGCAATGATTTCCTGCACCCGCTTCTTATAGGCACCCTCACCGATGAGCACAAACTGGATGTCAGGCTCTGCCGTTTCCAGTTCCTTGGCTACCTCTAGTAGCATATCCATGTTCTGCGTCAAGCCGATGTTGCCGCTATAGGTGATGTAGAACTTCTTGCGGTCGAGACCGTAGGCATCGAACAGCTTGTTATCTTCACGTGCCACATGCTTCACTGCCTCCTCGTCCACCCAGTTGTATACCACCACAATCTTCTCCTCGGGTACTCCCTTCGCCATGATGTTGCGCTTGAAGTCCTCCGAGATGACGATGATCTTGTCCGCATTGCGATAGGTGAAGTTCTCTATCACGCGCCCAATCTTCCACAGCAAGCCTCCTTTTTTAGCCAAACCTGTTCCTACCAATGAGTCGGGGAAGATGTCCTGCAGGTTATAAACGAAGGGCACCCTCTTTATCTTCTTCAGCAAGCCGCCAAGTACGCCCTGTATAGGTGGCGTGCTTACTAGATAGATAAGGTCAATATTCTTAGCCTTCCAACCATAATAGAGTTGCTTGCACCAGCAAAGCACATAGCGCAAAGCACGCAAGATAGGATTCTTTCCTTCACGGAACATCGAGAAGCGATAGACTTTCATCTTACCCTCATAATCCACATCTTTCTTCAGCTCTTCATATCTCAAACGAGTTTCATCATCAACACCTCTTGTTGGAGAAGATACATACAATTCCATATCAAAGCCCACCTGAGCAAAAGCGACATACCTATTATCATCCAAATGGGAACTTGCCATTTGTTCTGGTTTGAAATATGGAGGGAGTAATAATATTCTCATATTCTTATTCCTTTATTATCACCCAAAAAGTTTGGAAGATAAGTTTTATATCATACCAGAACGAAGCGTTATCCACATACTCCAGATAAAGCTTGATTTTCTCCTGCATGATCACATTGATGTAGTAGTCTTCAGGATCAGCAGCCTTCTCCATCAGTTCGTTTTCGTTACGAAACTTGATAGAAGCGGGGTCGGTAATTCCAGGACGTACATCCAACACACGCATCTGTTCAGGTGTCCAGTAGTTCACATAATGGCGAACCTCAGGACGAGGGCCTACCAATGACATATCACCCACAAACACATTGATGAGCTGTGGTAGTTCATCGAGTTTAAATTTACGGATGAAGTATCCACTACGTGTCACTCGGGGGTCACGTCCACCTATAGTCACCAGCGAGCCCTTGTCGGCGCCCACTCTCATTGAGCGGAACTTATAGATTCGGAAGTCCTTGTTATGACGTCCCACACGTACCTGACGATAGAATACAGGGCCCTTTGAATCCAATTTAATCCAAATAGCCACAATTAGCAGCACAGGGCTGAGGACGAGAAGTCCACAGCCCGATGCTACGATATCAAACAAGCGTTTCATTTTTATAATACTTTGATTAATCTATACATCTTTCTATTAGGATATGCAATAAACTCATATAGTGTAGAATACCCCATGGAATGATAAAAAGCTACAGCAGACTCATTATTATTATAATCCGTCGTCAATGAAACTTTATCCACACCTTCATCCTTCAGTGCCGATTCAGTTGCATACAACAATTTCTTACCAATGCCCTTTCCTTGGGCTTCTGACGACACACCTATAGAATATAGTTCCGCATAATCTTCATTATCCACAACCTCATCACTTTTCTTTGTGAGATTTTTGGCTAATCTGATTAACGCGCCAGGTTGTGTGAACATCAATTTCACAGCAAGGACAAAGAAACTTAAGATATTATTTTTTATAAGTCTTGTATTAAATCCGCGACACTGCTTTGTAGCTGCCGAGAATCCCAGAACATGTCCATTCTCTACGGCACAATAGACAACGCCATCCTGACTATTTACAAAAGCCCTATAATAGAATTGTAAGAACCTGCTACCTAACGTAGTCAAGAAGAATCCTTCAAAGGCATCTTCATGATTTTTCACAATCTGAGGTACATCCTCAACTTTTGCTCTACGTATTTCCATTACTTACCTATTATCTCCACAAAGTTCTCAATCACATACTCCACCTGCTCGTCTGTCATGCAAGTGTTGAGCGGCAGCGACACCTCGTTGCGGTAGTGGTCATAGGCATTGGGATAGTCCGCTATGTCGAAGCCGAGGTTCTTGTAAGCCGTCATCATGGGCAGAGGCTTGTAGTGTACGTTACAAGCAATCTCGCGGCGAGCCATCTCCATGATGACCTCGTTGCGATACTCCACATCCTTGCCCAGCAGGCGCACGAAGTAGAGGTGACCGCTCGAAGCGTGGTCGTCGCTGTAGTGACCCAGCACCTCCACGTTGAGGTCCTTCAAGGCCTCGTTGAAGCGCTCGATGATCTCGCGGCGGCGAGCAAGCATCTGCGGATAGCGCTCAAACTGCTTCAGGCCGATAGCCGCCATGATGTCCGTCATGTTGCACTTGAAGGCAGGCGACACGATGTCGTACTCCCAAGCACCAAGCTGAGTCTTGGCCAGCGCATCCTTGTTCTGGCCGTGCAATGAGAGCAGCTGGAACTGCTTGTACACCCACTCATTGTCCACGCCCTCGATATTGCGCCATGTCACGGCACCACCCTCAGCAGTCGTGAGGTTCTTCACGGCATGGAACGAGAAGCTGGTGAAGTCGGCAATCTCGCCACACATCTTACCCTTGCGCTGAGCACCGAAGGCATGAGCTGCATCGGCCAGCACTACTACACGGCCAAAGGCACGCTGCAGGTCGTTGGCAGGGCGGAACAGGTGACGCTTGCTCTCCACGGCAGCAAACACCTTGTCGTAGTCACACACGATACCCGCCAAGTCCACGGGGATGATCACCTTCGTGCGCTCTGTGATGGCATCGGCCAGCTTCGTGTAGTCCATCTCGAACGAGTCGGGAGCCGTATCTACCATCACCACCTTGGCACCCACGTGACAGGTCACGCTGGCTGTAGCCGTATAGGTGTAGGCACAGGTGATGACCTCATCGCCAGGACCCACTTCGAGGAGGCGCAGCACCAGCTCCATGCAGGCCGTGGCCGAGTTGAGACACACTGCCTTGTCGGTATGGCAGTAGTCGGCAATCTTACGTTCAAACTCCTTGGTTCTGGGACCAGTAGTAATCCATCCTGAGCGGATAGCTTCACACACTTCATTAACCTCCAACTCACTCATGTCGGGGGGAGAAAATGGTACTTTCATAGTAGTTAATTATTAAGAATTTGTAATAGTATTTTAATTATGATTTATGATTTGTGATTTATGATTATGAATCCTCAATTCTCAACGTCTCATCCTCGGCCAGCGCGTAGCGCAGCGCAAGGTCGGGCCACGACTCCTCGTCGTAGTACTCCATCAGGCAGCGGCGCACCTTAGCGCTGCACGACATGTGCACATCTTACCGAAAAGGAGATTCGAGTAGGTTCCTGAACTGATGCCGGCAAGGCGGCAAAAATCTTTCACTCTCACGCCCAGCGCCTCGCGCTCGGCAGTGATCAGCAAGCCCAAGGGGCTGTAGGGTTTATGGGAACGACGCATTCAAATTGAAAAATGAAAGTTGAAAATTGAAAGTTCGAGCAAGCGAGCGTCGCTGGTGAAGGGTGAAAAGCTGCGGGGCAGCGGTTAACCAAGCGAAGCCGAATGACCTTTTTTTTCAAAAAACAAATATCATATCCTCCCACAGTGGGAGTATATCTTTATTTTCCTTTCGCTTACTTTGCCCTACAAAACGAAAAGCAGCTTGCTGCGACGAAAACCAAATACCGCCAAGTATCAACGAAGTTAAATTGTAAATTACCCAATAACACAATAGTACACAAATTGTAAATGGTAAATGGTTAAATTGTAAATTATCCAATAACACAATAGTACACAAATTGTAAATTGTAAATGGTTAGATTGTAAATTAACATGATGTACCTCAACTACTTCCGCGGCTACACCGACAGTGAGCCCAAGACCACGACACTCGAGGAGGTCGTGCGTATGATTGCCGACGATGCGTCGGTACGTGACCTGACCGCTAAACATCGGCATTACCTTTCCGTGGGCGACGAGAAGAGCGCCCGCCAGTGCAAACGACTGCTCCCCTGCTTCGCTGTGGCCGTGCGCTTCAGTGGCGGCAAGCAGCAATGCCACATCGTAGACTACACGGGACTATCGATCGTTGACATCGACCACGTAGCACCCGACGACCTTGCTCGCGTGCTCGCCGTCATCAAGCGCGACCCACACACGCTGCTCGCCTACACCACCGTGTCGGGGCACGGGGTGCGCGTGCTGGTGCGGTGGAAGACCCCCTCTAACTCCCCCTCTATGGGGAGGACCCAGTCAACGCAAGAAACTATCCACACAAACATCCCAGAGGCGCTCCCCATAGAGGGGGAGCTGTCTGAAGGACTGAGGGGGTCTCTATATAAGCACTCCTTCCTCCAAGTCAACGAATACTACCACCGCCTCACGGGTCTCGATCCCGACCTGCAGTGCAAGAACGTGACGCGCCTCTCGGGCATCGCCCACGACCCTGCGGTCTACTACAACCCCGAGGCAGAGGCCTTCGTCATCGAGCCTAAGGTGCGCCGCCCCGTGGGGCGACCGTGCCGAGGTGTAGCCCCCACGAAGGTGGAGGCCGCCATCGCCGAGGAGCTGGAGCGCCGCGGCGTGCGCTACGTGCCCGGCGAGCACAACCGCTACATCTCGCAGGCCTGCTACCTGATGAACCGCTACGGCGTGAGCGAAGCCGACTGCACAGAGTGGGCCCTCGCCCGCTTTGCCGACTATGCCGAGCGCCACAACCTCCCAGGCATCGTCAGCGCCTGCTACCAGCAGACCACCGAGCACGCCACGCTGCGCCCGCCACGTGAGCAGAAGGAGCGCTATGCCAGCGTAAAGGAGATCCAAGACTACCTCACCGAGAAGGCTGTACGCATACGTCACAACCTGGTGAGCAGGAAGTGGGAAATAGAAGCCCCCCTCTTATCCCCCCAAGGGGGGAAGACCCCGACAACAATGGCAGAACTCCTCCCCTTTGGGGGAGGTTGGGAGGGGGCTGTCGACCTCACCGACCGCCACGTCAACTCCATCTACCGAGCCTTCTCGCTCGACACGGGCCGACGGCTGCGGATATCGGACCTGTACATCATCATCGAGAGTGACTTCTACCCCACCTATCACCCCTTCAGGGAGTACCTGGAGGCACTGCCTCAGTGGGATGGTCACGACTATATCGACGAGGTGGCCTCGCGCGTGCATGTCCTGGGCTGTGAGCAGGCGATGCACAACCGCTACTTCAAGAAATGGTTTGTCGCCATGATAGCCTCATGGATTGCCGATGGCGTCACCAACCACGAGATACTCACCTACATCGGTTCGCAAGGTATCTACAAGAGCACCTTCATGCGCCTGCTGCTGCCCCCTGCTCTGCGTGCCTACTTCTCGGCACGTAACTTCGCCCACCGCATGAACAAGGACGACCGTCTCGAACTCACCGAGATGGGGCTCATCGCCCTCGAGGAGCTGGACCACATGAAGCCCTATGAGCTCAACCAACTCAAGGCCATCACCACCGACCCTACGGTGAACGAGCGTGCCGCCTATGCCCACTTCCGTGAGCGCCGCGAACATATCGCCTCGTTCTGTGGCACGGGCAACAACGCCCGCTTCCTCACCGACCTCACGGGTAACCGCCGTTGGCTACCCTTCATGGTCGACAGCATCGACTCGCCCTACGAGCACCCCTTCCCCTACGAGGGACTCTACGCCCAAGCCTATGCGCTGTGGCGCGAGGGCTTCCCCTACTGGTTCAGCCACGAGGAGAATGCCGAACTGGAGCAGCACAACCGCCACTTCGAAGAGCCCAACATGGAACTCGAACTGATACAGACCTACTTCCGGATGCCCCATGAGCATGAGATAGGCGAGTTCTACACCGCCACTCGCATCATCGAGACCATCAACTATAGTGTGAAGACTCCCCTCCAGCCTCGTAACATAGCCATCTGGATGAACAAGCTAGGCTACACCCAACGCCGTCGCGACAACATACGCGGATGGAACGTCATCGTTCTCAACTGTACGGAGATCAAGCTCAAGCAGCAAGAGAACGCTCGCATGAGCACACCCGAATAGGTCACAGGTCGTATATTGGACTGCCGGATGCCGTCACTGCCATATACTTTTAAAACCCCTATAGGAAAATAATTAATGCAGATAACCAATACCTACTTTAATTATTTAATTAGCTATATAAGGTTGAGAAAGCAAGTGGCTGCTGCGGTTGATGGCAGCTCGCTGCCTGTTTTTGTCTTCGCTCAAAAATCACTTCACTGAACGAAAAAAATCAGTAAAGAGATTTCAGAAAATCAGTAAAGTGATTTTTTATAATTGCACAGAGCTCACATATGTCGAAAAATCGACCTTTGGCAATTTACTCCCCTTGGCAATTACATCCGCAACAAACTGCTGTGCCTCATCTACAGACATCAGACCACGTTTGATTGCGTAGTACAAGAAATCAATAGTTGTGAGATACGTCACTCCATTCTGTTCGCAGTAATCCCTGATATCTTTCAGGTTACTACTTCCTATTACATTATTTGTAAACTTACAATAGGCCATACACGCACTCTCTCCTCTACCGAACTTCGTTTTCAGCATAGCATATTCACGCTTCATCTCTCCCTTGGGTTGGAAGTCCCGCACCGTCATTTTCCCCAACAGCGACATCGTATTGTCCAGCTGTGTACGTATGGGCGGCTTCACCTCATCGTATACCACCGAAAGGACCACATAGCTATACTCAGGGAATATCTTTGGCAATAGACTCATGCAGCCCCCTTTGGAGAAATGGATGAGCACATCTGCATCAATCACAATCTCCACCTTGGCCATAAGATATCACGTTTAGCAGTTCGTCGTAATGCCCTTCAGAGATGCGCTCCTGTTCGAAGAGCGTACGGGCTTTCTCACCGTAATCTCCAATAACCAATCCCTCGTTGCCAGCACGATACAGTGATACATCATAGCCATACTCTCGTGCTGTCTGTATTACCGACAACTGAGACAACGCTTCATACTGAGACTCTGTTATCAAATCCACCTCCTTGAGGCGCAACAATAACGTACTGCGCGACACTCCAAAATACTGTTCCATACGCAACACATGTGCGATATGTACTCGTTTCTTCTCTATTGCTTCTGCTGGAAGCATGGAGAGCATTCCTTCGTAAGGCATGAGTAATGCCGAAGCAAACATATTGGCCTGTCGTTCTTCGCGCGAGCGACCTTCTACACGGCACAGATGAGGTTGAGGGTTCTTGTCATAATAGAGATGGTATAGTTCGTGTGCGATGGTAAAGTGTTGTCGTCCGCGCGAACTATTGCTGTTGACCAAGATAAACCGGTCATCATCGTCTGTTCGTAGAGAGAGCCCTGCTGCCTCAGCAGACAATGGACGATATATGGTAAGGATGTTCAACTTCCTCACTAGACTCTTTACATTAATGGCTTCGGTCAGACTCAGGCCGTTATCAGCTCTGAACTTACGCGCCAAGACTTCCACTTTACTAAAAACGTCCTTCATAGCTACTCAGTCAAAAGATTATTCATCTTAAGATAATTCTTCACTATGCGCTTAAAGTCTGCTATCTGAGCAAGATCTGTCGCATTGAGTTCATCGATACGGAAAGCACAAGCCATCATACTTCTGACCTTCTTCTCATCGCCCTCGAAAAACATATCAAGTTCTATACCCAATAGATCTGCAGCACGTTCGAGCACGTCAATAGGCATCTCACGTTCTCCCAACTCATAGTTAGAGTATGCCGAACGAGTAATCCCCAAACACTCTGCAACCTGCTCTTGTGTAAAGCGATTGGCTTCACGTAGGAGCCTAAGGTTGCGTCCTATAATCTTATCCATATTCCCAAATTCAAGTTAGACTGTGGCAAAGATACAAAGATTTCGTAATATCGCCTACATCTTGCCACACTTTTCACACAACTCGAACGTTTTTTGTTCAAGAAAGTTTTCGTCAACAAGAACCCGGAGGCAGTTTTCGTTTTCGTTTTCGTTATCGTCAACGTCTTCGTTATCGTACAGCCTCCGGCTGTCTACGGCTCTCCCAGATACTCAAATATCAGCTGTACCTGCCGTCGGGTGAAGTGCCGGTCCTTGGTGCGGTAGCCCGTAGCGAGCAGCTCGTCCATCAGGCCATTGGCATTGTGGATATATCTATTGAGGCGGCGCAGCGCATTGGATGTGGACCCTATGGGGAAGTACATCGTGGCCAGCTCGCCCTTCGTGTAAGATCTGATTGCTATCTCCTGTTCCATAACTTTATAGTTTTCGTTATCGTAGCGTATTCGACTTACGCTTTTCACCCTATAAAGTTACAAATAATCAGCGAGATATGCAAGAATTCAAAAGACTAAAACATCATTTCTCCCACAGACCTAACAGAAAACACAGAGGTCTGCATCGTGAGCGACCTGCAAGTCTGTAAGGTCTGTGCCGTCTGTGGGAGACCATAAAAGCTTAGCCTTCACCATATCCATTGATAACCCTCTTAACGCCATCCATGATATCACTAACATTAAAGTTTATGAGTAGCCCCAAGCGGCGATTAGTGAGTTTCAGATAAGTTTTCAGCTGCTTATGATGCACAGGCTTCAATTCCTCTACAGATTTCAGTTCTACTATGAGTTTATCATCAACAAGCAAATCCAATCTCAACCCATCACCTATATTCACCCCTTTATAGTTCACCTCTACCTCTACTTGTGATCTCACAGGGATGCCCTTTAGCTCCAATTCGTGCATCAGAGCCCTTTCGTATACCGTTTCTAATAAACCAGGGCCAAGAGTCCTATACACCTCCATGGCGCAACCTATCACACGATAGGACAAATCATTCAGTACTTCCATAGCTATCTCCATTTTACCTCGGCAAAGGTACGGATAAACGAGCGAGATGCATGAAGTTGACTTCAATATTTTTCATACTCTTCCACAGACCTAACAGAAAATACAGAGGTCTGCATCGTGAGCACTCGCAGATGGAGGCTGCGCCAAATGCAGGAGCGAAGCAACCTGCAAGTCTGTAAGGTCTGCACTATCTGTGGGAGACCATAAAAGCTCCGTGTGGAAGAACGCATCAGCTGCACTCATTCACTTATCACCCACAGACCAACAGAAAACAAAGAGGTCTGCATCGTGAGCACTCGCAGATGGAGGCTGCGCCGAGTGCAGGAGCAAAGCAACCTGCAAGTCTGTAAGGTCTGTGCCATCTGTGGGAGACCATAAAAAGATATCTGTGCGAGAAAAAACACTTTTATAGCGCGTCATAGCTCGCACTGGCGGACGACGAGGGATAGCGGATGTAGTACCTTTGCACTGTCAATTGACACCTGAACCTATTTATTAACCCGAATTCGCGAATCGAGGAGAGGCATCCGGAGGCTAATTCAAAATTCAGAATTCAGAAATCAAAAATCTCAAAGCCATGATCAACTACGCAGTAAAGAAAACCAAGAACCCCAAGGGCGCCGAGGGCGTGAGCTACTTCCATGCCAAGGCCATCAAGACCAGTGACTACACCTTCGAGGACCTCGCCGAGGACATCAACAACAGCACCACGGTGACCCAGGCCGATGCCATGGCCGTGCTCCGCTCCATGAAGCCCTTCATCACCAAGGCCCTCCTCGCCGGCCAGTCCGTCGTGCTCAACGACCTCGGCCGTCTGCAGGTAGGCATCCAGGGCAAGTGCTACCCCGCCGAAGCCTTGGAGGACAAGGAGTTCTCGCCCACCACGATGATCAAGGGTCACAAGATCCTGTTCCGTCCCGAGGTGAAGCTCAAGAGCGCCATCAAGAGCGGCTTCTCGCTGAAGCGTATCTCCAGTGAAGCTTTGGCGTAGCCAAACGTCACTGAAACGAAAACGATGACGCCGACGCGGTATGAAAGCGTCGGTTGCGACAACGGAAGGTTTATCTTCCCAAAGGAGTGTTGCTTGCAACCTTTACGAAAACCTGCCATCTGGAAGAAAAGTCTTCGTCTTCGTTTTCGTCTTAGTCAATAAGTAATGTACAAGAAACAATCACAATGAAACAGATGAATTGGAAAACCATCCTTAAAGTTCTCATTGCCGTGCTCACCGCCTTGGCTGGTAGCCTCGGAGTTGTGAGCTGTATGTAACCATGAGACCGCTACTCCGTGCGCTGCTGCTACTCGGCGGCGCACTTACCTTAATCGCATGAATTTTAATTTAACCACAGATTACTCGGATTAGCACAGATTTCTTTTTTTCTGTCAACCGATTTAACTGATTGCACAGATTGGCGCACACGCTTCGCTTGTGCTAGCCTCCGGCATGATAAATAATCCGTGTAATCTGTGGCATCTGTGGTTTAACAAAAAAAAATATTAGTGAAAACCTATGAAGTATTTCTCGATAGAAGAACTAACAAGCAGCGCTACGGCGCTGCGTGAGGGCATCGACAACCGCCCTAGCAAGTGTGCCTACCACCTGCTGCATGTACTAGTAGACCAACTCCTCGACCCCATCCGCGAGGCGTGGGGTGAGCCCATCGTCGTGAGCTCAGGCTACCGCTGCAAGGAGCTCAACGAGCTCGTGGGTGGCGCCAAGCACAGCCACCACATCATCGGGTGTGCAGCCGACATCATCGCCGGCAACAGGGCCGACCACCGCAAACTGTTCCGTCTCATCCAGCAGATACAGCAGGAAGGAAGGATCCGCTTCACTCAATTGATTTGGGAGGGCGACGGCCGCTGGATCCACATCAGCTACGTGCCCTCAGACCTAAAGTGTCAGGTAATTGAGAGCTAACAGCAAAGATCCCGTTTTATATGTCAAGTCATCATCTGGATGGCTTGACATTTTGTATTCGTGAGCGTCATCGTGCAATCATAAAGCCTTACTAAGGTCGATTTATTCCTCTATACACCTTTTGGGTCACTTACAATTTATAATTCAATGGCTTTCTTTGCGATATCAGAATATAGGAAAGAGGTTGCAGCTTTCTCTGCTTTTGACTTCTGCTCTCTATAAACGTCTATCATCAGCATCTGCTCAATCACCTTCTGTAATTCTATGACATCTTCACCTTTCACAAAAATACAATTTCCATTCACATCCATGTGAGTCATCTCGTCCCAACGCTTCAAGACTGCAGGAAGACCTACTCCCACAGCTTGTTCCCAAAGGGTTGAATGAGTGCCAGGGAAACATGCCATATCCGAAGCCACCATACAATCCATCACACGCTGCGCGTTGCACCAACCGAGATAATGGATACGACTATCGAATTGCTCTTTCAAATACTCCATTTCAGGAGCAAGTACACCACAAATAACCAAATGTAGATTAGGATTGTCAATCCGCTTGATAGCCTCTAATAGGACGTGAGTATTCTTGCGCTGATCAATCTTACCTCCTGTCATTATCAAGAACGCATCCTCAGGAACTCCTAGTTCTTTACGGATAGAATTACGCACCTCTCCCCTATTTTCAGGAATTGCTTCATCATCAACGCCCATAGGTAGGAACTCGATAATATTGGGATTTAGACGATACATTTCCTTCAAAAAACGGCAACGCATAGGAGTCACACCATAGCACTTCGTCAGATATGGTTCCAACTTCTTGGTATAGTGGCGCCATATTATCTTATGCAGCACGTGCTTTGACCAGAAATTTGTCGCGCTATTTATATAGTCGCCATGATGGTCACCATATAATTTCACATGGGGATTTTTCCTTAAATAACGAACCAAAGTATTCACCTCAGCCATAGCCACTCCATGAGTAAATATTACGTCAGGTTTTTCTGCTGCTAAAGTATCGTAGAAGTTCTTATATCGTCGAAGCGTTCGATTTAACTTTAGAGGCCTCTTATATGCTAAACGAATAACCTTATACCCATTATCATCCATACGTACTGAAGGAGAGGGAAGCAAACAAGACTTCCCCTCCTTATTAAATGAAACGAGTGAAGCGATCACCGTTACCTCATGCCCCATCTTCACATGGTACTTAGTCAACATATTCTCTTGATAAGAATAGTTGTCTATAAAGAAGTTACTTATGCAAAGGTGTACAATCTTCATTTTGGTAGATTATAAATAAATATTGGTGATTAGATTCTCTCCTCCTCGCCACGGAAATGAACATTCAGTTCATGAAGGGGAGCCAAGAGAGTTCCAAGAGAAGTGCCTGCTGTCATCTGGGCAAAAGCATTCACATCCTTGGGGAAGCACTTACCACCATAGCCCAACCTACCATCAGGACCAGGAACATAGGTGTGGGTATCGTTGATGTAACCAGAGAGGAGACAGCCTGTATGAACAGTGCGCCAGTCGGCTCCCATCTTCTCACAATATTCGCGGCAAGCATTGAAGTAGGTTACTTTGTACGCACCAAACACATTGTGCATGTACTTAGTGAGCTCTGCCTCGAGCGGAGTCATCACGGCAAACTTCTTACCAACGAAAATCTTTGTGAGCAGATCTACAGCACCTGTGAAGACCATGGTCTGCTTCTTGAAGTCCTCGATATGAGTACGCTCGGTTAGGAACTCAGGCATATAGCATACCTGATGACCAGTCTCGCGAGAGAGCATATCACTTGTACCAGGAAGGATGGTGGTACGAACAAATACAGGCACATCGGGGAGCTTAGAGATGAGTTCCTTCATGAGAGTGAGATCCTGTGTACCGTCGTCCTCGGTGGGTACGTGAATCTGCAGGAATGCGATGTCAATCTGACTCATGTCATCATTGTAGCCCTTTGCGGGGTCGCTGATGAACAACTTACAATCAGGGTTGTTTTCTTCCAACCATGCTTTGAGGGCTCCGCCCACGAAGCCACAACCGATAATTCCAACGTTAATCATAGTTTTAATGTGTTTTTATTAATTATTATATTGAAGTATACAATTCTCTATGGCGCCTTCCTTACGGGCGCAACGACTAGGCACCTTTTTCGAAGGCGCATAACGACTTACGTAACCGAAGCGAGTTACGTAAAAGGTAAGCGTCCAAAAATGACGTACCCCCTTTCAGATACCCATACAGGGCACCTTTGATTAAAGGCACAACAATTTGAAGGACTATTTTTAAGATTAATTTATACTAGTGATAGTTTTGAGGGAGTAAGATTCTCCCAATCGC
>JAFZFF010000084.1 GCA_017556045.1 Bacteroidaceae bacterium
ATCACCCTCCCCGAGGGCGTGACGAGCATTGGAGAGTATGCTTTCTATAGTTGCAGCAGCCTCACCGACATCACCATCCCCGAGGGCGTGACGAGCATTGGAGAGTATGCTTTCTATAGTTGCAGCAGCCTCACCGACATCACCCTCCCCGAGGGCGTGACGAGCATTGGAGAGTATGCTTTCTATAGTTGCAGCAGCCTCACCGACATCACCATCCCCGAGAGCGTGACGAGCATTGGAGAGTATGCTTTCTATAGTTGCAGCAGCCTCACCGACATCACCATCCCCGAGAGCGTGACGAGCATTGGGGAAAATGCTTTTTGGAATTGCCCTATTGTCTCGATTAATATTCCTGCAGGGGTCGCGAATATAGGATTCGGTGCTTTTGTTTGTCCTGGTCTTGTTTCTATTGTTGTAGATGAAGCCAATGCGGTATACGACTCTCGTGAAGCTTGCAATGCGATTATAGAGAAAAATTTGGATGTTTTGATTAGTGGCTGCAAAACGACAACAATTCCCGAGGATGTAGTAGCTATTGCTGACTTTGCCTTCTGTTGCTGCGAGTTTACTTCCATTAGTATTCCTTCAGGGGTATCGTATATTGGAATTGCAGCTTTCGGTGGTTGTAGCAGCCTTACCTCTATCACTTGTAGGGCAACAAAACCTCCATATATAATGGACGGAGCTTTTGATGGTGTTCCTAGAAGTATCCCCATCTATGTACCCGCCTCTTCTGTAGAGGCCTATAAGTCTGCAAATGGTTGGGAAGAGTTTTCCTATATCCAACCAATAATAGATGAGGTCGAGTACAAGAATACGCTATTGGTGGAAAATCAAGATGCTCGTGCTGGCACTCAAGTAGAATTGTCTATAGCTCTTAAGAACAATGTAAATATTACCAATTTCCAATTTGACCTTGTCTTGCCAGAAGGTATTACTATTGCTCAGGATGAGGACGGTTATGATTTGATCGACTTGAGCACAGTTCGTACTACAGTTCGCAAACATACGATAGGAAATGAACTTCAAAATGATGGCTCAATGCGTGTTGTCTGCTATTCAAGTTCAAATGCCGTATTTAGCGGAACTGAAGGAGAAGTGATGACCGTCAAGTTGAATATATCAAAATCTTTGTCAGAGGGAGAGTATTGTGTACAGTTGAAAAATTTGGTACTTACGGAGTATACAGATGGTAATGCCACTAAACATACTATTCCTTGTGTTGAGTCTAAGATCAATGTGCATGTCTATACTCCTGGTGATGTAAATGATGATGGTTCTATAGATGTAACCGATATCTCTGGTGTGGTAAGCTTTATCCTGAATACAGCTACCAGCGGCTTGATAGAACGTGCCGCAGATGTAAATGAGGATGGCGCGGTTGATGTTACCGATATATCAGGTGTAGTCAATATGATTCTGAACGTTTCAGCCTCAAAAACCTCTTTTTCAAGAGGTCTCTTGCGAACCTCTTCCGTAGAAAGCACAAATGATATTAGATTGACTGTATTGCCATTCACTTTGAAAGCAGGTGAAGAGAAGGAAGTTCAAATATTGCTTGATAATCCTAATGATGCCTTCACTGGTGTTCAATTCGATTTGTATCTTCCTAAAGGAGTCAGTGTCGCTATGGATGATGAGGGCTACTATTGTGTAGATTTGGGAAGTAGAACGACTAAAAGGAATCATGTGTTACCCGAATGCTCTTTGTTGGAAGACGGTGGCTTACGTGTGGTTTGCTATTCTAGCACCAACAAAATATTTAAGAATGAGGAGGGTGATATCCTTGTATTGACAATTGTTGGTGACGAGAGCCTTTCTGATGATGTATGTGAGTTGTCACTCAAGAATATCGTTTTGTCGCGTCCTGATGTGACAAACAATAAACCTTCAGATTACGAAGCAAGTATTCTTTCGGGTGATGGTGGCAACACACCAACTCTTGCTCTTTATGGCATTTACACGGCAGATGTTCTTGGTGATTTTTCAGCAGCATTGTCAACCAATAAGTCTGTTACAAGCATTGATCTTACCGAGGCAGTATCTGTAGCTGAGTCGGGAGTGCTTACCACAGGTAACCCCAATACGCTGCTTTATTTGTCTGAAAACGCAGCTTTGGCAAATGAGAATAATGTGGTATGCGGTGATGAATGTGAGAATCTTGTGCTCACAGACGGTTATGGCTTCTCTACCCCCATAGCTTTCGATGCCGTTAAGGCAACCTATACCCGTACTCTTCCCAATACGATGTGGAATGCGCTTTATCTTCCCTTCGATGTTTCGGCAGGTGCATTGTCAGACTATGACGTGGCCTCTTTCTCTTCGTTGAATCTCAATGCTGACAATAGCATGAGCATGACCGTAGAGTTGACGGATGGTATTGAGGCCAACACTCCCTACATCATTCGTGCAAAGAATGCCGGAGCCTTGGCACTGCGCATCGAACAGAGTGATGTTACAGTGGAGTCAGAATCTAATACTCTGTCATTAGAGAACGGTTCTAAGAGGACAAGCATCACTGGAGTGTATGCAGAGACTGTAGCGTCTGACATCGCAGGTGCTTATGCCATTTCTGGTGGAGCGTTCAAGCGTGCAGCGAGCGATGAGCAGGTGTTGAAGTCATTCCGTTTCTATCTGATGCTGACAGAGAACGGTAATCCCATTCAGTCTGCAGCATTGAAGACCATCTCGATCAATGTAACAGGTGCTGAGGGTACGACCTCAATTGAGGATGTCCAATTAGATGGTAACTCAGAGACTATCGTATACGATCTTCATGGTCGTCGAGTATCTAACCCTGGCAAGGGTGTGTACATTGTGAATGGAGAGAAGGTAGTAGTAAAGTAAACTGTATTAAATCGAATAATAATATGGAAAAGAATTATATAGTTCCCACGATTGAGGTTCTTGAAGTAGAGGTAGAACAAGGCTTTGCAGTCAGTGACATTATTTTTGACGGTGAAGGCGAATGGGATTAACATTCTATCCCAACCAATTTAGAACCTATTTGGATTTTACCGCTAATAGGTTTTTGGTTATACTTTTCTGTTTATTTGACGCTCTTTTTGGCACCTTTGCAGTCTTTTTCTTGCAAATAGACCACTATTTGCTGCGATCAAACAGTGCAAATCTACTCAAAAACAGTCCTCAACTAAACTTGAAATAAAATCCAAACAGATTCTTAGTAGGAGGAAAACGTGGTAGTTTTCTTCCTACTTTCGTGTATGCTCAGCATGAACATTAGCTAACTGTTGTAAGTCCAGAGGGAGACCTAGCAGTAGGAATCGCATAGACAAAGGTGTCTATCGTGAGGTGGAATCTGAAGTGTAGTATTGGATAGAACTATTAATAAACTATTAATAAAGAAGGATTTTGAATTTTCTTGGTGTCTCATGATGAAATAATCATAATTATTTGCTAACTTTGCACTGATTTTTTGAAATAATGAAGGTAAGACAAGTTTTGGACGCCCTTGAACAGTATGCGCCCCTGCCTTTGCAAGATGGTTTCGATAATGCTGGCTTGCAAATAGGATTGACAGAGGAGCAGGAAGTTACAGGGGCATTATTGTGTTTAGACGTGACTGAGGCCATCGTTGATGAAGCCGAGCGTTTGGGGTGTAACTTGATAGTTGCGCACCATCCTTTGTTGTTTCATGGATTAAAATCTATAACAGGAAAGAGCTATGTGGAGCGTTGTGTGGTAAAAGCCATACGAAAAGGAATTGCCATCTACGCAGCACATACTAATCTTGACAATGCGCAGGGTGGCGTAAATTATCGTATTGCAGATACTATAGGCCTGACAAATCTGCAATTCCTTGATGGTAAGGATGCGGCAGTACCCGCTGGTGCTGGTGTCATAGGAGAATTACCCGAGGCTATGAATGAGCAGGACTTTCTGATGCGTATAAAGCAACTATTTGATATTCGTTGTCTTCGTCATAATACGTTGACTGGACGTAAGATACGCCGTGTAGCTTTGTGTGGCGGAGCTGGCGGATTTCTCTTATCCAATGCTATTGCCCAGGGCGCTGATGCTTTCCTTACGGGCGAGATGCGCTATCACGACTATTTTGGTCATGATGATGAACTGCTCATTGCTGAGATGGGACATTATGAGAGCGAACAATATACTATAGATATATTTTCTAAGGTATTGGGTGCTCGTTTCCCAGAATTGAAGATTATTAAGACATCATTAAATACAAACCCGATAAATTATTTGTAATTATGGCAAAAGAAAACAAAAGAGACCCGCAGGAGTACACTGTAGAAGAGAAACTGAAGTCATTGTACCAGTTGCAGCTTATCTTCTCAGAGATTGACCGCATCAAGACTTTGCGCGGTGAGTTGCCTCTCGAGGTACAGGACTTGGAGGACGATATTGCAGGTTTGCGTACTCGTATTGCAAACTATTCTGCAGATATCGAGAATTTGCGTGCTGAGGAGAGCAAGCGCAAGATCAAGATCGAAGAGGCTAAGGCTATGATTGAGAAGTACACTGAGGATCAGAATAATGTACGTAACAATCGTGAATATGACTTGTTGGCAAAGGAGATCGAGTTCCAGTCTTTGGAGGTTGAGTTCTGCGAGAAGAAGCTTCGTCAGTTTGCTGCAGAGCTGAAGTCAAAGATGGAAGATATCGAGCGCACAGAGGGCTTGCTCGAAGATCGTCTCAGAGACCTCGAAGATAAGAAGTCAGAGCTCGAGGAGATTGTCTCAGAGACCAAGGAAGAGGAAGAGAAGTTGCGTGATCGTGCAAAGGTTCTCGAAGGTTCTATCGAGTCTCGTTTGTTGCAGTCTTTCAAGCGTATCCGTAAGAATACTCGTAATGGTCTTGGTGTTGTATACGTACAGCGTGATGCTTGTGGTGGTTGCTTTAATAAGATTCCGCCCCAGCGTCAGCTTGATATCAAGATGCGTAAGAAGATTATCGTATGTGAATATTGTGGTCGCATCATGATTGACCCCGAATTGGCAGGTGTAAAGGAGACTACAGTACAGGCTCCTGAGAAGAAGACACGCAAGCGTGCTATTCGCAAGTCTGACAAGAAAGAGGATTAATATTTGATATTAATACAAATAGTCGGGCTCATCCATGAAGGTGAGCCCGACTTCTATTTTATCTTATCTATTCATCGTCACGATATCAATTTGATAGCAGCCTCGTAGTTTGGTTCTGTAGATATCTCGGGTACTAATTGGGCGTGACATACTTTGCCATCAGGAGCTATCACTACTATGGCACGTGCAAGTAACCCTGCGAGTGGGCCATCAGTCATCTCTATACCATAGTCCTGACCGAATGTACTGTCTCGACGAAAGTCTGATAATACGATGAGATTGTTGATTCCCTCTGCAGCACAGAATCTACCTTGTGCAAAGGGGAGGTCTCGCGAGATACATAGCACTACGGTATTAGGTAGTGAAGAGGCCATCTGATTAAACTTGCGCACAGATGTGGCGCATACTCCAGTGTCAATACTTGGGAAGATATTCATCACTACATATTTGCCTTTACATGTATCGAGAGTGAATGGTGTGAGGTCTCCCTTAACCAATTGTACTTGAGGCGCTGCTTCGCCTACAGTAATGAATGTGCCGTTGAGGTGTACGATATTTCCTTTAAGGTTGGTTGTAGCCATACTATATATTTTTTAGGTTTATAGGTGTAACGTATTCTTTATGTAGTTTGTTTTTTTTTATGGTGCGAAGATACGATGCTTTTCTCTCCTATGCAAATAGGCGTGATGTATAGGGGGATTGGTATATTCTATAGTATGAGCTAAGTGCTTAAAAAGAAAGAGGATATGCAGTTTTGCATATCCTCTAATGAAATATCCGTTATGATAAAATTTCTTACAACGAGTCGCCAAAGTCTTCGCGGAACTTAGCAGCGAGCTTCTCTTGCCAGTCGCCAATGGGCTGCAAGCGTCCGAAGAAGAAGCGGAGCACCTTAGGCTCATCTTCCCACTTGAGACCGCCGATGAGTTCGCGATTGTCGTAGAGCCATTTCACACGGTCGGCACAGTACTTAACCTGTGACAAGGTGAATACGCGGCGAGGCATTGCCAAGCGCACGAGCTCCATGTCGGCAAAGCGCTCTGTGCCATCGGGGTTACGTTGCTCTGAGAGAGTACCACGCTCCATACCACGCACACCACTCACGATATACAATGCTGTAGCAAAAGCAGCAGCAGGGTATTGGCTTTGTGGAACGTGAGGTACGATAGCACCTGCATTGATGTGTGCACCGAGACCACCTGCGGGCTTCACTACGGGCACGCCGTACTTGTCGAGCTCGTCAACAAGATATTTGATGAATTGAGGACCCTGGCTGATGTACTCGAAGTCGAGTGTCTCGCGCAGACCTACTGCCATAGCTTCCATTGAGCGTACCTCCATACCACCGTATGTCAAGAATCCTTCGTACAAGGGGATAAACTCCTTCATCTTGAGGATGTAGTCCTCGTTGTTTGAGATGATGGCACCACCACGTGAGAAGCTGAGCTTGCGGGCAGAGAAGTAGATGATGTCCATGGTCTTGCCCAACAAGTGCATGATCTCCTTGATGCTCATGTCTTTACACATAGGCTCGCGCATCTTCATGAAGTAGAGGTTGTCCTGTAAGAGCGAAGCGTCGAGGATGCTCATGATGCCGTTCTCCTTACAGATCTGTGCCACCTCAAGCATGTTCTCAAGGCTCACGGGCTGACCACCGATGAGGTTAGTACCAGCCTCGATACGCACGAATGCGATGTTCTTAGCACCCAGTTCCTTGATGATTTGCTTCATGCGGGGGATGTCGAAGTTACCCTTGAAGGGGTCGTCGCTCACGGGTACGAGACCCTCGGGGCGTACGAGCTCGATGACGCTACCGCCCATACGTGTCACGTGTGCCTTGGTGGTGGTGAAGTGGTAGTTCATCAAGGTGAATTGTCCGGGCTTCACGAAGGTCTCTGCAAGGATATTCTCACAAGCGCGACCCTGGTGAGCGGGGAGGAAATATTTGGTGCCGAATACATCTTCGAGGGCACTGATAAGGCGATTGCAAGTCTCCGATCCTGCGTATGAGTCGTCGGCGATAGACATTGCTGCTACCTGATTATCACTCATGGCGTTCACACCTGAGTCGGTAATCATATCCATAAATACATCCTTGTTCTGCAGGAGGAAAGTGTTGTTACCTGCCTCTTTGATACACTGCAAACGCTCCTCGATGGGGCGCAAGAAGAGCTTCTGTACTACACGTACTTTGTGCATTTCCAAAGGTACTTGCTCCTCTTCTTGATAAAATTTGATTTGCATAATCTTCTCCTTTCTTATAGTTTTGTTATCTCTATTTGTCAATTAGGCTGCGAAGATATATATAATTCTCGAATAATGTTACAAAATGTAAGAAAATATCATCATTTTTTTAAAAAAGTGTAATTTTTCCCCTCTTGAGCCTTACAGAGTCCTCATACGTAGAGTAAATCTCTCATCACTGCATCGCTCACAAAGATACTTTCGGGTGTCAGGCGCAGATGGTTGTCGGCAGTCAACACCAGTTGCCCTCTGTGGATATAGGGCTCTGCACAGTGCATACAATGTGTATGGTACCGTTTGCCAAAGTCCGTGAGGAGACGTTCCAGGTCTATACCCTGCGCAGTGCGCAACTCGGTGATCACACGCTCATCATAACGCTCATCTGTGGTCAAATGTTCAGCCTCGTGCGGTACATCTTCATCGTGGGGTGTCGCGATATACTCTCCCAAGTCGCCAAGGTTCCAACGACGCGAGTTACCATCATAGGAGTGTGCTCCTGGCCCTATACCTATATATAGTGTGCCTTTCCAGTAGCTGCTATTGTGGCGCGAGTGGCGGTCGGGTAGGGCAAAGTTTGAAATCTCATAATGCTCATATCCCGCGGCCAATAGTCGTGTGCGCAATAGATTGAATGCCTCAATGCTCTGCTCCTCGCCGATAGGCGCTACGAGACCCTGCTCCTTCATTCTCCATAGGCGGGTGTCCTCCTCATAGGTGAGGTGGTAGGCCGATATGTGTGGCACCTTCAGCGCTATGGCCTGGTCGAGCGAGTAGCTCCAGTCGTCCATCGTCTCTCCCGGTAGGCCATACATGAGGTCGATGCTGATGTTTGTGAGCCCCATGCGCTGACACCGGTGTACGGCCTCTATAGCCTCCGTGGCAGTATGCCGCCGCCCTACTAGGCGTAGTGTACGGTCGTGAAAAGATTGTATGCCCATGCTGATACGATTTATGGGCAATGTGCGCAAAGCCGCCACATACTCCTCAGTGAGGTCGTCGGGGTTGGCCTCGAGCGTAATCTCAAGGTCTTGGGCGTTTGCGATAGTGTAGACATCCACGATAGTGTCCAGTATCTTGCCAATCTCTTTAGCCGTCAGTGTCGATGGCGTACCCCCACCAAAGTATATAGTCCCTATCGGCTCCCCTCCAAGCTCTGCAGACCTGTGCAGCAGTTCATGGCACACGGTCTCTACATAGGCTTCGCGATGGCGCAGCAGTGTAGTGGAGTAGAAGTCGCAATAGGCGCATCTGCTCTGACAAAAAGGTACGTGTATATATATGCCGGCCATGATTATATAAATCTTTCGTGGACAAAGATAATGCAATTTACTTGAATAGACCTCCGATAATCCGTTTTTTTATTAACTTTGCATTCGATACGATGTTGTGAATTCTGATAACGATTATCTAAAGAGTAGGCTATGACCCCAAACGAACGTATAGCGCAGCTGCGTGAAGAGTTGCACCGCCATAATCACAGTTACTATGTACTCAACATGCCTGAGATAACGGACCAAGAGTTTGACCGTCTCATGCGTGAACTGCAGGACCTTGAGGCTGAGCATCCCGAGCTCTTTGACCCCACATCACCTACCCAACGTGTAGGTAGCGATATCTCCAATGAGTTCGTGCAGGTGGCTCACCGCTATCCCATGCTCTCACTGGGCAACACCTACTCGTTTGACGAGGTGCGCGACTTCTACACTCGTGTGCAGCGTGCCTTGGGTAGCGAGCCCTTTGAACTGTGTTGTGAGATCAAGTATGATGGCGCCTCTATCTCCCTGACCTATGAGCAGGGGCAGCTCGTGCGGGCGGTCACTCGTGGTGATGGAGTGCAGGGCGATGATGTCACGCCCAATGTGAAGACCATCCATAGCATTCCGCTCGTGTTGCAGGGCGATGGCTATCCCGAAGTGTTTGAGATACGTGGCGAGATACTCATGCCCTGGGAGCAGTTTGAGCGCCTCAATCGCGAGCGCGAAGCACAAGAGGAGCCCCTCTTTGCCAATCCGCGCAATGCCGCCTCGGGTACTCTCAAGCTACAAAACTCCTCTGTCGTGGCCGCGCGCAAGCTCGATGCCTACCTCTATTATATGTTGGGTGAGACACTTCCCTGCGAGGGGCACTACGAGTGCTTGCAACATGCCTCCCAGTGGGGCTTCAAGGTGTCGCCTTCGATGCGCAAGTGCGCCACGCTCGACGAGGTGTTCGAGTATATCAACTACTGGGACACCGAGCGTAAGAACCTCCCCGTAGCCACCGACGGCATCGTCATCAAGGTCAACTCTCTGGCACAGCAACGCTCGCTCGGCTATACCGCCAAGGTGCCCCGCTGGGCAATCGCCTATAAGTTCCAAGCCGAGAAGGCACTCACCCGTCTGAGTGAGGTGACCTACCAGGTGGGACGCACAGGCACGGTGACCCCCGTGGCCAACTTCGAGCCCGTACAGCTCTCAGGCACCATGGTCAAGCGCGCTACGCTCCACAATGCCGACTTCATGAATAACCTCGACCTGCATATCGGCGATATGGTGTTCGTGGAGAAGGGCGGTGAGATTATTCCCAAGATAACGGCCGTAGACCTCGATGCCCGCACCTTCATGATGGGCGAGAAGGTACGCTTCATCTCGCGTTGTCCCGAGTGTGGCACACCTCTCATGCGCGTCGAGGGCGAGGCTGCCATCTTCTGTCCCAATGATGCCACCTGTCCGCCACAGATCAAGGGGCGCATCGAGCACTTCATCTCACGCAAAGCCATGAATATCGACGGCCTTGGAGCCGAGACCGTAGACCTCCTCTACACCGTAGGTCTTATACACGATGTTGCCGACCTCTACAACCTGCGCATCCCCCATATCAGTCGTCTCGAACGCATGGGCTACAAGTCAGCCGAGAACATCGTGCGTAGCATCGAGCGCTCTCGCGAGGTTCCCTTCGAGCGTGTGCTCTTTGCCATCGGCATCCGCTTTGTGGGCGAGACCGTAGCCAAGAAGCTTGCTCGTGCCTTTGGCTCCATGGAGCGCCTTGAGAATGCCACCTTTGACGAACTCATCGCCGTAGATGAGATAGGCGAGAAGATAGCCCAGAGCATCCTCAGCTTCTTTGCCAATGAGCAGTGTCGCACCCTCGTGTCACGACTCAAGGAGGCAGGCCTGCAGATGGAGATCGTAGTGGATGAGAGCATCGAGCGCACTGACAAACTTGCCGGCAAAAGCATTGTCATCAGTGGTGTCTTTGCCCAACATTCGCGAGGTGAATACAAAGCCATGATAGAGCAGCATGGCGGTACCAACGTGTCGTCCATCTCCAGTAAGACCAGCTTCATCCTCGCCGGTCGTGACATGGGCCCTGCCAAGCTCGAGAAAGCGCAGAAGCTCGGTGTACCCATCGTGAGCGAAGAGGAGTTTCTGGCGATGATAGAGTAGGGTAGAGCGATTATAAAAGAATAAGGGTGGGCATCAGTCCCACCCTTTATTGCAATTAGGCCTTCATCAGCTTCTGCCATACTTTTACAAGAAAAGCAAAGAAAAGTGCATCAAAAATCCAATTATCAAAGTGCTTGTAGAACGAATGGCTAAGAATGTTCACGAGGTGTGGGCACAGAGCAGTATAGAACAAGGTTGGACTTATGGTGAGGAACGCAGTGATGAGTTGAAGCAACATCCATGCCTCATTCCCTACGAGGAGCTTCCAGAAGTGGAGAAGGCTTATGATCTTGACACTGCACTTGGAACATTGAAACTCATATGTAAATTAGTTTCAAAATTTCAAAGGAATGATTTTACAAAAGGAGCATCTTAAATAATTGGTTTGAAGATGTTCCTTTGTTTTTACTGATGATAGGGTAGGTGTGTTTTGCGTATGTACTTAAATGAGATAGTATGTAACGTATGGGCAGAATGAGGCATAAGAATTACTACTTCTGCATCTCTCTGATGAGTCCGTTTTGGTAAGCAAAGAGGAGCTTGCGTAGTGATTCGATACGGCGGCGTATGTCTCGGCCTTTGTCGGTGTCACGAACGTGGATACGCTCGGTCAGCTTCTCTACCAGGTGGCGGGTGCTCTTGATGTCTGAACCACCTCGTATGGCCTCTTCGGTGGAGGTAAAGGGCTGATGTTCTACGAGTGACATGCCGCGTGAGTGGTATACAAGGGTGTAGCCTGCGATACCAGTAGTAGACTGATAGGGCTTGCTGAAGCCTCCGTCGATGACAATGAGGCGGCCTCCCGCTTTCATGGGATTCTCGCCTTTGAGGGTCTTCACGGGAATGTGTCCGTTGATGATGTGACGATGGTCGCCCTCTACACCGAACTCCTCGAGTAGGAGGTCTACCGTAGCGTCTTCGTTACGCAGGGTGTAGTAGCTGCCCTTCGTTTCTTTCATCACGGTCTTGTCTTTGAGGAAATAACGTTCGAAGGTGGCCATTCGGTCTTTGTCAAAGGTGGGGGCATTCTTTCCACACCATAGGTACCAGAGATAGTCTACGGCAAACTGGTGTAGCTTGGGGTCATTGTCGGTATAGGCAGCACGTATGATGGTGTCTACCTTATCGAGCAAGGCGCGACCTTTGTAATAACCGTCGTAGATGTATACCTCCTTGAGGGTGCCGTCGGGGTTCATGGGTACGGAGGCGTGGAAGAGCAGGTTGCCGTTGTACACGAGATACATACTACCATTATCAAGTAGGCAACGGATGTGGCGTTGCAACTTCTCGCTGGTGGTGAAGGAGTGTGAGATGCGCTCAATTACCTCACTTTCCTCTACGCTGAGTTTGTAGGGGTCGTTGGGGTCGATGGTGGGGAAGTAACACTCTCTCATGCTGTAGCGCTTACCACCGATGGTGCAGATGCCTTTCTCGTAGTCAATCTTGTCGAGCAAAAGACGATCATCCATCTCATACTCGGCGTGGCGGCGTATGATTTCTGCTTCGAGCTTAAACTGGAGTACACTGACGGCCTTATGCATTTGTGCTATGAGGCGGCGAGTCTTGTCGCTGCAGGTTACATTGTCTTCGAGCTTGGGGCCAAATTCTTCGCAGGGGTCATCCTTATAGATGTCCATGGCGAAAATAGCGAGGTGTAAGAGGTTGATGCCATAACCATCCTCCAGTACAGAGAGGTTGCCATAGCGCATGCATAGACGCAAAACATTGGCCATGCAGGCGCGATTGCCTGCGGCTGCACCAATCCAGAGTACGTCGTGATTGCCAAACTGTACGTCAAAGTTGGGATGTTGGCAAAGTGTATCCATTACGAGGTGTGAACCTGTACCTCGGTCAAAGAGGTCGCCTACGATATGGAGACGGTCGATGGCGAGGCGTTGTATGAGGTTACAGATGGCTACGATGAAGTTGTCTGCCTGGCCGGTGTTGATGATGGCTTCGATGATGGCTTTGACGTATTTGTTCTTGTTGGTCATGCCTGTAGACTCATGGAGTAGCTCTTGTATGATGTATGAGAACTCCTTGGGAAGGGCTTTACGCACCTTCGAACGAGTGTACTTTGATGACATATTCTGACACACTGAGATCAGGCGGCGTAGGGTGAGTGCGTACCAGTCGAGCATATCCTCTTCACCGCGTTCGGCCTTGATGAGTGCAAGCTTCTCGGCAGGGTAGTAAATGAGGGTGCAGAGAGTGCGCATATCTTTGTCGTTCAGCTCATCGCTTAGCACTTCGCGCACCTTACGTTTGATGTCGCCAGAGGCATTCTTCAGTACATGTTGGAAGGCTTCATGCTCACCATGTATATCGGCCAGGAAGTGTTCGGTACTCTTGGGAAGGTTGAGTATGGCTTCGAGGTTGATAATCTCCGTGCTGGCTTCAGCGCTATTGCGGAAGCTGCGTGAGAGCAGTTGTAGGTAGTTGAGCTCCTGCTGTATAGCTTCGAGGGTGTACTTTTGTTCACTCATAAAAGTTTGTTTTGTGCGTATCTCAGCGTTTCAACGCAAAGATACTATTTTTATGACAAATTATACTATAAGAATGTTTCTTTTTTCGTAACTTTGCATGCGATTTCAAAAATAACGTAAAAACATTATCGTATGTACAAGTTTCAACCAATACTGAAGCCTCTGATTTGGGGCGGTGAGCGTATCGTTTCGTTTAAGCAGATGGAGTCTGATCTTCATGGAGTGGGCGAGAGCTGGGAACTTTCAGCTGTGCCTGGTAACCTCTCTGTTGTATCTGAAGGTACTGATAAGGGTCTTACTATCGTGGAGCTTATTGATAAGTATCGTGACCTGCTGATGGGTCGTGATAACTACGCACGCTACGGAAATACTTTCCCCTTGCTGATCAAGTTTATCGACGCATGTCAGGATCTCTCAGTACAGGTACACCCCGATGATGAGTTGGCAATGAAGCGCCACAACTCATTCGGTAAGACCGAGATGTGGTACGTGGTAGAGACCGCTGAGAATGCTCACTTGAGCGCAGGCTGGAGTAAAGAGGTGACTAAGGAGGAGTACGTGAAGAGCGTAGCCGATGGTACCGTAGAGGAGTTGCTTAATACCGTTGGTACAAAGCCTGGTGATGTATTCTTCCTCCCCGCAGGACGTGTACACGCTCTCGGTGCAGGATGCTTCATCGCTGAGGTGCAAGAGACCAGCAATGTGACATACAGAATATATGACTACAACCGTCGTGATGCTGAGGGTAACTTGCGCGAGTTGCATACAGAGGAGGCTGTAGACGCTATCGACTACACCTATGAGAAGGAGTATAAGACTCAGTACACTCCCTGCCTTAATGAACCTGTGCAGTTGGTTTCATGCTCACACTTCACCACTTCGCTCTACGACCTCACAGAGTCTATGGAGTGCGATTACTCAGAGTTGGATTCATTCGTAATCTACATCTGTGTAGGCGGTGCTGCAAAGTTGATCGACTACAATGGCGTGACTATGGAGATCCGTGCTGGTGAGACCGTATTGGTGCCTGCTAGCGCAAAGAGTGTGGCTATACAGCCCGAGTCGGGTGTTAAACTGATGGAAGTCTTTGTGTAAATCAAACTTTTTGACTATCTTTGCACTGAAAATCAATAAACAATTAAAATAGAAGAAAGAAATGAGAAAAAGTGTTTTATTCGGACTGCTTAGCGTAATGGTATTGATGTCTGCATGTAAATCAAAAGAGAGTGCCTACAAGCAGGCTTATGAGAAGGCTAAGGCGCAGGAGAACACTGAGCAGGTACAGGTAAACGCTCCCGTTCCTGTAACACCCGTAGCAACTCAGACAACTGAAAACTATGACCAGACTCCCGTTCGTCAGGAGCAGGTTGCTGTAGTGTCATTGAATGGCTCACTGAAGGCTTACAGCGTAGTTTGCGGTAGCTTCGGCGTACAGGCAAATGCACAGGGCTTGAAGGATTATCTTATCGGTCAGGGCTATCAGGCAGGTATCTTGAAGAATGTGGAGAAGAACATGTTCCGCGTAATCATTGGTTCATATGATACCAAGGCTGACGCTGCTCGTGCTCGCGAGTCATTCAAGCAGAAGTATCCCAGTCGTGCTGATTTCCAGGGTTCTTGGATTCTCTTGAACAAGTAATAATCCATACCTATTACTATATAAAGGGTGGCCCAGACGGTCGCCCTTTATTATGACTTTAGAGAACTGATGGGACGAATACTTGCTATAGACTACGGAAAGAAACGCACTGGATTGGCTGTCACTGATGTGTTGCAAATCATTGCCAATGGACTCACTACAGTGCCTACACACACGTTGATGGATTTTATCCTTGACTATGTGAAGCGCGAACCGGTAGAGCGTATCGTGGTGGGATTGCCTAAACAGATGAACAATCAGCCTTCGGAGAATATGGTGCGCATAGAACCATTTGTAAATCGCTTGCGTAAGGTGCTGCCGCAGATCCCGGTAGAGTATGTAGATGAGCGCTTTACCTCGGTATTGGCCCACCAAGCCATGATTGACGGAGGACTAAAAAAGAAAGATCGCCAGCGTAAGGAGTTGGTAGATGAGATTAGTGCTACCATCATACTACAGAGCTATATGGATAGCCGTAAATTTAAGATATAGACTGCTGTAGGAACTTATTTGTCAAATTATCAATTATCAATATTAAAATGATTCTTCCTATTTATACTTACGGACAACCCGTATTGAGAAAAGAAGCCGAGGATATTGATGCTAATTATCCCGAATTGAAGCAGTTGATCGAGAATATGTTTGAGACCAATGAGCGTGCCGATGGTGTGGGATTAGCAGCTCCCCAGATAGGTCTTCCCATCCGTGTGGTAATTGTAGATCTCCGTCCCTTGGCTGAAGATATGCCTGAGTATGCCGACTTTAAGCGTGCCTACATCAATGGTTATATCGTAGAAGAGGAGGGTGAGACCATTCTTATGGATGAAGGTTGCCTCAGCTTGCCTGGTATCCATGAGAAGGTGCCTCGTGCTGAACGCGTACGCATAGAGTATCTTGATGAGAACTTTGTGGAGCACGATGAGTGGGTAGACGGATTCTTGGCTCGCGTCATTCAGCATGAATTCGACCACCTCGATGGTAAAGTGTTTACCGATCGTATCTCACCGCTGCGTCGTCAGATGAACAAGGGCAAGTTTAATGCTCTGCTCACAGGAAAAGTGCGTTGCGACTATAAGGTGAAGGTTGCGAAGAAGTAATACTAATAAAATAAAGACGAAAACGAACAGAAACACCCGATAGGGTGTCTTTGTTATCGTTTTCGTCGTATTGTTTTATGTCAAAGATAAGACGCATATTACTACTCCCTCTGTTGCTATGCTTATCGTTGCAGATGAGGGCACAGGTGAATACCGACCATATGATGAGAGTCGGTGTCAATGCGTTATATTTCAATGACTATGTACTTGCTATCAAGTATTTCAATCAGGTCATCAGTGCTAAACCCTATTTGGCAGAACCCTATTCTTATCGTGCACAAGCAAAGTATAACTTAGGTGACTTTGTCGGTGCAGAGAAAGATGCAGCAGCTGCTATCGAACTTAACCCCTTTATCACTGTGAGTTATGAGATACGTGGTTTGTCGCGTATCAGGCAAAAGAAATACTACGAAGCCATTGAGGACTACGAGAGGGTCCTGAAGATGCGTCCTGATGTACTCGATCTTTGGCGTAACTATGCATTTTGCAGCTGGGAGATAAAAGATTATGATAAGACAATAGCGCTGATAGATACATTGCGCGCTAAAGCTCCAGACTATACATACGCATTGCATATGCGTTCTGAGGTGCTTCTTGAGAGAGGTGATACCGTAGGAGCGATGGCAGCTCTTGATACGGTACTCACCATCGATAAGTATGATTATTGGGCCTATATGTCGAGGTCTATCATCAATATTGGATTAAGAAAGTTCGATGAGGTTGAGAGCGATCTTACGCATGCTATCAGACTAAATCCACAGAGCGGACATTATATTAATCGTTCTATTGCTCGTGAAGAACTCGGTAATCTGAGAGGAGCGATGGATGATCTTGACATGGCTGTACAGTTAGATTCTGATAATGCATTGGCACGCATGAATCGTGGATTGCTACGCGAGAAGGTGGGCGACTATAACCGAGCTATCGAGGATTACAGCTTTGTACTCGAGTGTGTGCCCGACCATATACGTGCTCGTTATGCGCGTGCCATGTTGTTGACACAGACTGGAGATTGGGAAATGGCTGTGAAGGACCTCACGAAACTTATCAATGAGTTCCCCGACTTTGCAGACCTTCACAATATGCGTGCCAAGCTTTACCGCAATATGGGAAGGGATGATTTGGCGCTTGCTGATGAGATAGCTGCGATAAACCTCAATGTGTTAGCTATGCATGCAAATACAGGAAGTGATGATGAACCTTCTCAGGAGGTGATAGAGAAGATAAAACGCAAGAAAGAGGTGCAGAATCTCAATAACTATAAGAAGAAAGAGAAGGCCGAAAATCCTGAGTCGGCGTATGCACAGGAGTTCTCATCAGACCATCGTGGACAGATACAGTATAAGGATGTATATGTAGAACTTCGTCCACTATATGCGATGAGTTACTATAAGAAGAGAAACGACGTGAATAGGGTAGTGCACTATCATCGCGAACTTGAGATGGTGCAACGTACTTCTAAGCTTCCTCTTCCGCTGGTGATCACTGCTTCGGAACATGCTCTTGACGAAGAACAGATAGCTTTTCACTTCAAGGATATCGAAAAACAGACAGCTCGCTTCGGAGAGAGTGGGGATGAGGCAATATTGCTCTTTGCTCGAGGACTTGACTTTTATCTCGTCCAAGACCTTGAAGCAGCTATTGATGATTTTACTCAAGCTATCGTAGCTGATGGCTCACTATGGATGTCATATTACTGCCGTGCTGTAGCACGATATAAGCAGATGGAGTCGGCACGCAATGGTGGTAATGCTTCCGAGGAGGTGAAGAACGCCTCTATGCCCGAAGATTTTATGATGGATGCAAGCATTAACGACTATCAGCTCATCCTTTCAGATTTGAACAAGGTGATTGACCTTGCGCCTGACTTTGCCTACTCCTATTATAATAGAGGTAACATACTTGCTTGGCTCAAAGACTACCGTGCTGCTATCGTGAGCTATAACGAAGCGATTGCTATCGAACCTAATCTAGCTGAGGCGTACTATAATCGTGGACTTACCTATATCTTTCTCGGGGAGAATGCACGAGGTATAGCTGACTTGAGTAAGGCTGGTGAGCTTGGGCTCTATAGCGCCTACAACTTGATTAAACGCTTTGCAGAGTAAACAAAAATAAAACTGTTCCCCATTCGGGAAGCAGTTTCTGTATCTTTCAATTCAAATAGTTGTATCACTATACAGTGTGTAGGATGAGTGTCGTAGCTCCTAAAGTGATGACGCTACCATCCTCGATGTACATGCGGTCCTTGGGACCTAAGATCTCGTTCATGACGAAAGTGCCGGTGATGCTATCATTGTCGCGTACCGAATATTTAAGTACACCATTCTTGTTGCGCTTTACATTAATCACACAGTGACGTCGGTCCATGCTGGGGTCATTGGTCTCAATGGCTACATCCACATCATCACCCTTGTTGCGGCGACCGATGATATTGTCACCCAAATGTAGCGAGTGCTCTTGGCGAAATCCGAAGACATTCTCTACCGCTATTATGGTGCCTACATTCTCTGCTGAGGCATCTTCCGTGGGAATCGAAGCGGAACCCTTCGATTCCTCTCTCTGCAATGCACGCAGCTTGCTCACACCGATACGTATGCCAAACTGCTTTTGGCAATTATCACATACGAAGACCAGCGATTGGCCTTCAGTATACTTGGTTTCATCAAATTGGATGAAATGGTCGCACTTGGGGCATCGTACTCTTTTCATTGAAATAGTATGCTTCTTTAGTGGGGTATGTTAGTTGTTTACGGGAAGGAGCCATGCATTTTGGAACACTTCGTCCTCTCGCAAGGTCTTGAGGTAGTTGTTTGCTTCATCCTTATCGGTAAACTGAGCCAAGGAGATGCGCACTCTATTGTCGCGCTCTATCAGTGAAGCCTGCTGATATCCTTTAGCAACGTAGCCCTCAATCACCTCATCTGCACCACGTTTGCTGGGCAGGCTTGCTACGATGATATGGTAGGTCTTGGTGTAGGTCTCAGGCTGCAAAGTTTCAGACTCAGTGATTGTTATAGGGTTTTCCACCATTATCTGAGCAGAAGCCTCTGCGACAATCTTTGATGTTACCTCAGTAATAGTCTCTTCGATGTCACTTTCCCCGGTAGTCTCCGTAATAGGTTCTACTGTATTTTCTATAGTAGTTTCGAGCTCTATAGTTTCGATGCTCTCTTGTCCGTTATGAGTCTCCTCAATAGCAATCACCTCGATATCTGTCGCTACGCACTTTGCGGGTTCATTGGCGATATTGGCAATCTGCAATGAGGCAATATCTGTAGGCTTAAGATCACCCACGGGGAGCGCTGCCATCAGGAGCAATAGGAATACAGCAGCGGTGGATACTATCTGTCGCAGTGCTCTCTTCTGTATATGAAGATCGATGGTTCTCGATGTTTGAGTGATGATAGCCTCTTTTTTGGGAACCTCAGTATCTGGAAGAGCCTGTAGCTGTAAGAGGGTGCTGATAGCATACGCGCCCAAACCGAAGTGTAGGGGTGAAGAGATACCTGTAGGTTCAGCAATGAACTGCACCGTTTGGTGAATGTCTTGCTTGATAGTGCCGATGCGAGGTATCGTGACGCTTCCTTCTTCGTCGAGCGTGTCGCGCAATTTCTCGATAGCTACGTCGATGAGGTATACGGCTTGAGCATAGTCTATATTATAGCTTCTCATATAGCTCTGAGCTAACAGGCCATCGTTCATCGTGATGGAGGTGTTGAAGCTGATAGAGCGTGATGGGGGATAGTAGAGATGCTCTTCGCTAACATAGTATGCCGGCACTGCATGAGCAATGAATCCACCAAATCCAGGCAGAATCACGCAGTCGTTGTCGCGCAAAAGCAACTCTATATGTTTAGCCAAATTTCTCATCACTGCAAAATTAATGCAAAAAAACGATATAGCGAAGTGATTTGTGTTTTATTTGTATCATTCTTATCACTTATTATTTCTATTCGCTGTATTCATTGATAAAAAAAAGGGTTTGCCCATAAGAGCAAACCCTTTCATATTTAGAGGTTTCTTGTATCAGATTAAGCCTCTTCAACAGCAGCCTGAGCCGCAGCCAAACGTGCGATGGGCACACGGAAGGGAGAGCAAGATACATAGTTGAGACCTACCTTGTGGCAGAACTTAACTGATGAGGGCTCACCACCGTGCTCACCACAGATACCGCACTTGAGCTCGGGACGTACAGCGCGACCGCGCTCTACAGCCATC
>JAFZFF010000085.1 GCA_017556045.1 Bacteroidaceae bacterium
TCAATATTTATCAGTAATTATCAGTAACTGTAAGTGACAAAAACCTTTGTTGTAACTTTGCAGCAGAAATCAAGTCGGGATGGCCTCCAACCTTGATGGAATTGACAAGTGACAAATGACAATTAATTACCCCCTCCGTTCCGTTCAGCCTTACTTCACTGCACTCGTCCCCCTTAAAGAGGGACAATTCTCTCAGAAAGTTTAATCGCGCGTAAGGACTAACCAAAAGCATTGTCGCCCTTCGAAGGGGGACGAGCAGAATGAAGCGGAGCGGAATGTCGCGGAGGGGGTGATCACTGCTCAAAGCTCAAAGCCAACTCCTAATTCCTAACTCCTAACTCCTAATTAACTAACCCCTTAACCCTTAACCCTCAACCCTTAACCCTTAACCCTAACCCCCAAGAGAGCTAAACGATCTTTGACTTAGTGTACAATACAAATCCCGCCCAAAAAGAAAAGGGCACCCCGCATGGGATGCCCTTTCCAAATATATCGAAGTAGGAATTACTTCTTGATTACGCGCTTCTTACCATCGATGATGTAGATGCCAGTAGCAGCGGGAGTGATCACGCGACGGCCATAGAGGTCGTAGATACCCTTAACTGCGGGAGCAACATACTCGTCAGTAACGTCGATGTTCTCGATATTAGCTACGAACTCAGCGATGTACTTCTCAGCCTCAACAACACGCATAGCAGAAGCTGTACCAGTGGTAGAGTTCCATGCTACTACAGTACCGTAAGCACCCTTACCTTCGCTGTGACCAGCCATGTGGAGGTTAGCGTCGCTGTAGCGGCAGTCGCTGAGTGTCATTACGAAGTCAGCGTGAACGTCGATACGGTAGGGCTGTGTAGCTGATGTAGACTCAACGAGCTCGAACTGCTGTGAGAGGCTACCAGGATACTGTGAAATGTACTTGCCTGAACCTGCGTTCTTGATGTAGAATGCGGGGTTGCCATACTTCAACTCACCACAATCCTCGAACTGCCACTGGTAGTCAAGGCTTGAGATGTGTACATAGCTCCAGCACAAGAGGTCGTTCTTAGCGAATACAACCATGTCAACACCGTGGTTCTCCTGGAATTTGGGGAGAGCACTTACGATGAGGTAGTTAACACCAGCCTTGGGGAGGTTGTATGACAAGTGTACTACAGCAGAGTCAAGGTCGTTAGCAGCCTGCTGGATAACCTCGTCAGTACCACCGTTCTTCAAGAGAGCCTCAGCAGCAGCGAGAGCAGCCTCATACTCAGCGAGGTCGCTTACCATACCGATCTCTTCACCCTTAACAGGAGCTACAGCTACAGCTGCATCGTAAGCATCCTGGAGGATAGAGAGCTTAGAGATACCACCGTCAACAGTTACCTGTGCAACACCCTCAGCGTTGGTGAATGAGAATGAGAATGACTCTACTACAGTAGTATCCAAGATTACAGTAGCAACAGCACCGTTCTTAGAGATAGCAGCGGGGATAGCCTCGCCGAGGAGACCGTATACGGTGAGATCCTCGAATGCGCAATCCTTATCAGCTGTCAAGGTTACAGTATTGATACCCTCATAGAGGTTGATGGTAGCAGATACGAAGTTGAGGTCAGAGATGCTCTTAGCAGCGCAGGGGAGCTCGCTCATCTCACGGATGAACCATGCAGAACCGTTGTAAGCAGCAGTTGTCCACTTACAGATACCAGACTTGTCACCCAACTTACCGTGGAGAGAGCAACCGTAAACGGGATTACCAGTACCTACGCTACCGCTGTTGTGGTCACCAGTGTGGAACATACCGTTGTGAACGATACCGAACTGACCGTAACCGAGAGATCTGAGCTCTACAGTGTCAGCCTCAGCGTTAAGACCAGCTGAGTTGCTTACCTCGTCACCGTATGTATCAAACAATGTACCTACGTAGAGACCTGTAGCCTCGTGTTTCATCTTATAGTAGTGCTTACCCTCTTCGTTCTCGATAACCTCGAAGCTGAAGTACTGCTGAGCGCTGTCTGCAGCAGCAGTCTCCCACCACAACCAGTTAACCTTAGTAGAGTCGCTGTGTACAGTGAGTGCCTTGTGTACACCCTGCTTCTCGAAGAAGCGAGGTTCAGCAGAGATGATCTGATACTTCTTACCGGGCTGGGGCATTACGAAGCCAAGCTCCTCGAGCTTACCCTGCTCTTCCTCGAGCACGCCGATAGCAGCGTAGATCTCAGCATCAGTAGCGTCTGAATTCTCGAGAGCCTCAGCAGCAGCGAGTGCATTGTAGAAGGCTGTGAGGTCAGCGTTGTAGAAACCAGGAGCGGTACCCTGATAAGCGTTTACAGCCTTAGCAGTACCAATAGCAGACTGCAAGTCAGAAACTGCCTCAGAGAGGTGAGCAATCTCAACAATAGCGGGGAACTGATGGTTCTGGCTTGAACCACGAGCTCTCATTCTGAAGCTGAATGCGCTGTACTCACCAGCGGGGAGGTTAACCTCGATGTAGTGATGCTCATTTACAGTAGCACCCCATGTAGAGTGGAAGAATGTACCATCGTTGTCGTCAACGAGTGCGCCAATACCCTGACCGTCGGGGCTACCGGGGTTCAAAGTGTTGTGACAAGCGTTAGAGGTGATATCACCCTCCTCGAGAGCGATCTCCTTACCATTCTCGTCGAACATCTCGAATGAAGACAAGGTAAAGAATACGTAGTTACCGTTCTTACCGTTGCTACCTGTCTCCTTAACAATGAAGCGAACCTTTGTCAAAGGATACTGGAAGCGGTATACGCGAGACTCATATACGTTAACGTCAGCTGAGTCACGAACGGTACCCTTGATGAATGTGTAACCACCGAGTGAGGTGTTAGCGTCACGAGTAAGCTCGATGGGGAACTCGTCGAAGTTGATGGGGTTAGCGAGCACGTCCTCAACCAAAGCATACAAGCTATCGCAACGATTCTTAGCAGTTACAGCAGTGATGCCGTTACCAGCCTGCTCCAATACCAAACCTACCTCCTCGATGAGGTCCTCGATACGGATAATCATATCCTCAGAGTACTCACCTACGTTCTCACCGGGCTCCATCTCGTCGAGCATGTCAGTGTAAGAGTCGATCTTAGCGTAAGCATCATCCAACTGAACGTAAGCAACAGCCTCGTTGAGCTCAGCCTTCTTAGTATTGAGCGCAGCGCGGTCAGCTGTAGCAGCCTCGTAATCAGCTGTAGCAGCCTCGATGAGTGCGTTCAAAGCATCAACGTCAGCAGCTACGAAGTCTGACCACTCCATGTCAGCCACCTTCTGAGCGTTCTTGATGGTGTTGTTGAAGTTACGGTAGTCGTTGATAGAAGCACGAGCCTGACGGAATGCCCACCAGAGGTTCTCGTCTGCCTCATAAGCACCCTCAACACCTGTTACAGCCTTAGCAGCCTCGATCTGCTCGGTGAGTGCAGCCAAAGAGTCAACCTGCATCTTGTGAGCCTTGCAAGTGTCAGCAAGAGCTACAGAAGCAGCGATGTCAATCTTAGCCATCTCCTCGAGAGCAGCCTCAGGAGCTGTGTTGCCGAAGAAGTAAAGGGTAGCGTTGTCCCAGATAATGAAGTTAGCGTTAGTCTCCTTAACGTCGATACCTACGTTAAGAGTACCATCGGTAACAGTAGCTGCTACGTTGAACTTAGCTGTGTGTGACCACTTCTGAGCAGTGTGCTCGGGCCAGTTAGTAGCTACGGGAACAGCTACTTCGTTTGCGAAAAGGTTTACACCTACGATGTCCTCACGATTCTGTACAGAATCCTTCTTGGCAGCTGCGATGTAAGCACCAAATACATAAGTACCATTGGGCAGACCAGTCAAGTGCTGCGAAATGGTGTTGTCAGTAAGACCAGTAGAAGCGTCGCTCTTCCAGTTCTCAAGAACAGCGCCGTTGAAGCCATGATAGCTTGACTGGCTCTTCGTGTTCTTCTTCCAGATGTTGCTCTCGAACTCAATGTTCCAACCGCGAACACCCTTCTCCATGTCTGCGTTGAGCAGCTTCTCAGTCACATTTGTTTGAGCAAAGCTCGCTGTAAAAGTAGCGGCTGCAAGACCCAAACACAACATACGTAAATTTTTCATCATGTTTTTTTGAGACTTTTAAGTTAATAATTTTAATTTGTTTTCTCTTTTTTTCTTTTGGTTAATAATGTGTTTCTCATCGCGCGAACCCCTGGTCCGCATTTCATCTGCAAAGATTATAAAAGTAACAAACTTATCAACACTTTTTATCATAATAAATGTTCACGCACGCGATTTTTTTCGTCACCTGCCGACAAAAGGGAATATCCACCTAACAATCTGCTATCTGCAGTTATCAGATTTACTACAAAAAGAGTATCAGAATGCTCTATCTGCTTTGCAGGGAGATCAGCCCTATCGGCCCCAAAAAGGCCGTATCAGCTGAACACTTATATTTACTGAAAATCATATAAATAAAGGCAATAATATAGCAGTTTACCCTGAGCCTAGGATTGTCCCCCTAACGTAGGGGGACGAGCGAAGCGGAGGGGGTATTATCTTCAGAAAGTTCATACCACCTCCCCCTCTACGAGCAAGAAGGCCTTCGGCACTCCTCTGAGGGAGATAAACCTCCCTTTCGTCGCAACCGACGCTATCATACCGCGTCGGCCTCCTACCATAGGAGGAGAATCGTAAAAATGGGTAAACACCTATATTATTGCTCAAATAAATCTCACACAGATCTCACGAAATGCGTCGACGTGAGGTCTGTGCGAGAGCACCATGAGCAGCGAGAGACAAGCTCATCGCTCACAGCTCATAGCTATTTACTTACGAATCTTGTACCAGCTGCTACCGTAAAGCAAGATTACGAGGAAGCAGGGAACACATACCCAGTAGCTGGTCTGGAAGTTGGTCATACCCTCGACCCAAGCACGTACGAGAGGCATCACAGCACCACCGGCAATAGCCATGGTGAGGAGCGCAGCACCCTGCTTGGTAAACTTACCGAGGTCGGCCATTGCCAAGGGCCAGAGAGCAGGCCACATGAGTGAGCAGCCGAGAGCCATCAGGAAGATGCAGTAGATAGAGTACTGACCGGGGAGGACAGCTACCAACACTGAACCTACGAGAGCTACCCATGCGCAGATACGCATAGCCATATCTTGACTCAGGTACTTGGGGATGAAGAGGATACCGCAGAGGTAACCGAGCACCATACCTACTGAGGGGATGTAGCCGAGGAGTGTAGCTGAAGCTGACAACTCGATGCCCTCCTTGGTGAGGCTGGTAGCGTAGTCGGCCACTGTAGCAAGTGAGATAGTCTCGACACCTACGTAGAAGAAGAGTGCCAAGCATCCGAGCAACAGGTGGGGGAACTGCATGATAGAGGTCTTACCCTCAGCATAGGGACATGCTGCTGCATCGTCACCATCCTCACCAGCTGCCTTAACCTCGGGCAGGGGAGCGAGCAGGGCAATGATGCCGAGCACTACGAAGATAGCGATGATGATGTAGAAGGGCAAGAAGAGGTCGCTCATCTGAATCTCATCGAGACCCTTACCGATAACCACGGTCATGAATACGGTAGTGGTGGGCCAAGCGAGCTTGTTGCAGATACCCATGATAGAGGTACGCTTAGCTGCGCTCTCGAGGGGACCAAGGATGGTGATGTAGGGGTTCACACATGCCTGGAGCACTGCATTAGCAGCACCGCTGATGAAGCAAGCTACCAAGAAGAAGGGCAGCGAAGCAAACTTAGCAGCAGGCACGAACAGACCGAAGGCGATAGCAAACAATGCGAACGATACGGCCATAGTAGCCTTATAACCAATCTTGCTGATACATACAGTAGCGGGATAGCCGAAGAGCAAGAAGGGCACGAAGTTAAAGGCAATCAGCAGGTTGGCTACCACAGGAGTGATATCCAAAGCGCCCTTGAGCACGGGGGTCAAGAAGCCATTGATACCCAAGGCGAAGCCGATAGCGAAGAAGAACAGACCGCAAATAGCCAATGCGATGCCGGTCTTATTTTGTTTTTGACTCATAATAAAATTTACAATTTAACGATTTACAATTTACGATTTATTACTGTGCAGCCTCGCGTACAATCTGCTGCATACGCACATACTGCTCTTCCATGCTGGTGAGGAGCTTATACTGAGCGTGAGTGCGAACGAGGTTGTGACCATCGTAGCGTACCTTGTAGTAGTTGTCGCCATCGATGTAGTCCATGAGGAAGCGGAGTACCTGCTCGTAGGTGATATAGATACCTGAGAATGCAAGCCAGTCGATCTCGCTCTGAGTCATCGAAGCCTTACGCTCTGAGAGGTAACCCTTGATGTAACCCTCGAACATGTTGATATCCATAGATACGCGGTTGAGGTCCTGATCATCCTCTGCACCAGTGTTGGTGTAAGAGCGGAGTGCGTCACCTACGTCATTGAGTGAAGTGCTGCTCATGCAGGTGTCGAGGTCGATAACGCAGAGCACATCGCCATTCTCATTGAAGAGGATGTTGCTGAGCTTGGTATCGTTGTGGGTCACACGCATGGGGAGTACGCCCTCCTCTACCATCTTCCAGAAGTCGAGCATCTTCTCGCGGCGGCTCTCGATCCATGAGATCTCCTCCTTGAGCTCAGCTACGCGACCCATGGGATCCTTAGCGATAACCTCATCCCACTGCTGGAAACGCCAGCGAATGTTGTGGAAGCCCTTGATGGTCTCTACCAACGGAGTGGTGAAGTCGGCCAACTGAGCCTGGAAACGACCGATACCCTGACCGCCCTTGTAAGCGAGTTCGGGAGTGTCTGCACGATCATAGGTCACTGAACCCTCAATAAACTCACATACTGCCCAGTAGTTACCATCGGTATCCTGCCAGTAGTACTTGCCATCAGTGGTAGGAGTCACGGTGAGTGCCTCGCGACGGGGATCGCCACCAGCAGCTGCAATCTTCTCCTTGAGGTGTGTGGTCACCTTCACGATGTTGTCCATCATACCAGGTACGTCGGGGAAGATAGCGTGATTCTTACGCTGAAGGATGTAGTTGGGGGTACTGCCCTTAGTCTTTACTACGAATGTATCGTTGATGAAACCTTCGCCAAGGGGCTTGATAATCTCGATTTCGCCTTCGATTGCGAAGCGCGATGCAATGTTAAGCATTCTTTCGTCCATGGGGTTAATATTCTTATTAGTTGATATTGGTATTAGTTAATACACACTTTTATCGGGCAAAAATACCGCAAAAAAGCGATAACCACAAACAAAATCGGCAAAAACATGATAAAAACGTTGATAACAAGATAGCAGGCTAACAAATAATTGATTACTTTTGTCAAAAGAATATAAATCAGCGAAAGTGAAACAACTGACAGAGAGACTATACGGCGCATTGGCACAAGTGGCCGAGGAGAGCGAGCGTAGCGCCATCGTACGCGCCATCTGCTGCGACATCTTAGGCATCAGCACCACAGCCTATTACCTCAAAGAGCCCATAGCGCTCACTGCCGAGCAGGAGACCTTGCTCGACGACATCACCCTGCGCCTGCAGCAGGGCGAGCCACTGCAATACATCGAGGGCCGAGCACCCTTCTGCGGCATGGACTTTATCGTCAATCCCAGCGTGCTCATCCCACGCCCAGAGACTGCCGAACTGGTAGACTGGATAGTCAGCGACCACACCACACAACAGCCTCACATACTGGACCTTGGCACCGGTAGCGGATGCATCGCCATCAGTCTGAGCAAGCAGATGCCGCAAGCTGCTGTAGAGGCATGTGACATCTCTGAGGGGGCGCTCGAAGTGGCGAAGGCAAACAATCGCGAGAATGGCGCTTCGGTAGAGTTTTTCCACCACGACATACTCGACCTCACCACCCCCCTGCCCCACAGCTATGACATCTTGGTGAGCAACCCTCCCTACATCATGCAAAGCGAAGCCACTGACATGGAGCAGCACGTCACCGAGTGGGAGCCCCACACGGCACTCTTCGTACCCGACAGCGATGCCCTACGCTTCTATCGCGCCATCGCCGAGATAGGTAAGACCGACGCGCTCAAGCCCGGAGGACATATCTACGTAGAGATCAATCAGGCATTGGGCAAAGAGACCGCAGCACTGTTCGAAAACTACGGATACCAAGAGGTGAGCCTACGCAAAGACATCTTTGGTAACGACAGAATGGTGAAAGGAGTGAAGGGTTGAGAGTTGAGGGTTGAGAGTATTTCAAGGAAGATTAGACAAATATGATGACAGCAGACGAGATACTATACAAATTGGCCGCGAAATGCTCTACGAGCGAGCAGTGCTTGAGTGACATAGAGACAAAGCTGAGTCGATATGACCTCACCGAAGAGGAGCGCACACGCATCCTTCGCCACCTCATAGAGGAGAAGTACATCGACGATAGGCGCTATGCCGAAGCCTTCGTACGCGACAAATACCGATTCAACAAGTGGGGACGCATCAAAATAGCACAAGCCCTACGCATGAAAGGCATTGACAGAGAGACCATAGACGCTGCCATGGAAGCTATCGACGAGAGAGAATACCTCGACATCCTACGAGACCTCATCAGAGCCAAGCGCAAGAGCACACGCGGCAAAAGCGACTATGAAATCAATGGCAAACTCATGCGCTTCGCCACAGGACGAGGCTTTGAGTACGCAGCCATACGCCAGTGTATGGGAGCCGCTGCTGACGACTTTGACGACTGGGATTAAGCCACCCCTACCCTCGCCCGCATGAACTGGATAAAAGACCTCATCAGCCTACTCTTCCCACGCTACTGTAAGGTATGCGGACGTCGCCTTACGCATAGTGAAAATCACCTATGCATCAGCTGCCTACTGGAGCTACCACGCACCCACTATGAGCAGATACCCGAGAACCTGCTGATGCAGCACTTCATAGAATGGCCCGAGGTGGTGAGCGCCACCGCTTACCTCTATTATTATAAGGAGGGGAAATACAGCAGCCTCATCCATCACCTAAAATATCACGACCACCCCGAAGTAGGCACCTACCTGGGGCGACTGGCTGCTACCGAACTGAGAGAGAGTGGATTCTTTGACGGCATCGACCTCATCATACCCGTACCACTCTCCCGAAAGAGATACCGCCAGCGTGGCTACAACCAAAGCGACTACATCGCCCAAGGTATCAGCGAAGTCACTCACATCGCCCTACGTACCGACTGCTTAGCACGCACCGTAGACACCGATACGCAGACTCACAAGAGCAAAGAGGAGAGATGGAAGAATACCAAAGACATATTCCAAGTGGTGAGCCCCGAAGTTCTGAAAGGCAAGCATTTGCTACTAATAGATGATGTAGCCACCACGGGCGCCACCCTCCACGCCTGCGCCTCTACGCTCCTCACCCTACCCGGCGTACGCATCAGCATCTTTGCCTTGGCAAAAGCGATGTAAGCATCTCTGCATCTATCACATATAAAAAGAAATCACCGCAGATCCTTGAGGAAGTGCGGTGACTCTTGCGATTATCTAATCTGATTAGAAGTTTGCATTGTTCGGAGTACGGGGGAAGGGGATGACGTCGCGGATGTTGGTCATACCAGTCACGAAGAGCAACAGACGCTCGAAGCCGAGACCGAAGCCTGAGTGAGGACATGTACCATACTTGCGAGTGTCGAGATACCACCACATATCCTTCATGGGGATACCGAGCTCCTCTACGCGTGTGAGCAACTTATTGTAGTCTGCCTCACGCTCTGAACCACCGATGATCTCTCCAATCTTGGGGAAGAGTACGTCCATAGCGCGTACAGTCTTGCCATCTTCGTTCTGCTTCATGTAGAAAGCCTTGATCTCCTTGGGGTAGTCGGTGAGGATTACGGGACGCTTGAAGTGCTCCTCTACGAGGTAGCGCTCGTGCTCTGAAGCAAGGTCAGCACCCCAGAAGATGGGGAACTCAAACTTATGACCATTAGCTACAGCAGCCTCGAGGATCTCGATACCCTGAGTATAGGGGAGACGTACAAAGTCCTCCTTGATAACACCCTCGAGACGTGCGATGAGCTCCTTGTCGAACATATCGTTGAGGAACTTCACATCATCGTAGCAGTGGTCGAGTGCCCAGCGCACGCAGTGCTTGATGAAGTCCTCGGCAAGCTGCATATTGTCAAAGATGTCATTGAAGGCAACCTCGGGCTCGATCATCCAGAACTCTGCGAGGTGACGCGGAGTGTTAGAATTCTCAGCACGGAAGGTAGGACCAAAGGTGTAGATAGCACCCAGCGCAGTAGCTGCAAGCTCACCCTCGAGCTGACCTGATACGGTGAGCGAAGCCTGCTTACCGAAGAAGTCATTGTCGTAGTTGATGCTGCCGTTCTCATCCTTCTTCAAGTCGTAGAGGTTCATGGTGGTTACCTGGAACATCTGACCTGCACCCTCACAGTCTGAAGCGGTGATGATGGGAGTGTGGAAGTAGTAGAAACCGCGCTCGTGGAAGAACTGGTGGATGGCAATAGCCATATTGTGACGGATGCGGTACACAGCACCGAAGGTATTGGTACGGGGACGGAGGTGAGCGATCTCACGGAGGAACTCCATTGAGTGGCCCTTCTTCTGCAAGGGGTATGTGTTGTCACACTCACCCAATACCTCGATCTCGCGTGCCTGAATCTCGGCAGCCTGACCTGCACCTACAGACTGTACGAGCTCACCATTTACGCTAATGCAAGCACCAGTGGTGATCTTCTTGAGCATCTCCTCGTCGAAGTTCTCGAGGTCTACTACAATCTGTACGTTCTTGATGGTAGAACCGTCGTTGAGGGCAATGAAGTTTACCTGCTTGCTGCCACGACGAGTACGTACCCATCCTTTTACGTTGACCATAGCGCCGAAGTCGGTACGCTGCAAGAGATCAACGATACGTGTTCTGATAATTGTGTTCATAATAGAGACCCCCTCTAGCTCCCCCTCTATGGGGAGGACTCGGCCTCGCGGGAAGCTAGTTTCGGGGATTTATTTAATGGTTATTACTTATTGTTTTATTAATATATGCCACCCTCCCTAGAGGGAGGGACGGGGTGGGTCTGCCTTACTCGAACGCTCCCATGCGAAGCATGTTCACTTCCTTCTCGGTGAGGAAGCGCCAGTCGCCACGACGGAGGTTCTTCTTGGTGAGACCTGCAAACTGTACGCGGTCGAGACGCTGCACGTGGTAGCCCAAGTGCTCGAACATACGACGTACGATACGGTTACGGCCGCTGTGGATCTCTACACCTACCATTGACTTATCGGTATCTGAAGTGTAGCTTACCTCATCTGCATGTATCTCGCCATCCTCGAGCTGGATACCTGTAGCCAACTGCTGCATATCAGCTGCGGTGAGGTTCTTGTCGAGACGTACGTGATAGATCTTCTTCTTGAGGAAGCGGGGGTGTGTGAGCTTTGATGCCATCTCACCATCGTTGGTAAGGAGGAGCACACCTGTAGTGTTGCGGTCGAGGCGGCCTACGGGGTAGATACGCTCCTTGCAAGCACCCTTCACGAGGTCCATTACGGTCTTACGATCCTGGGGATCCTCTACGGTGGTCACATAATCTTTCGGCTTGTTGAGCAAGATATAGATCTTACGTTCGATGCTGATGGTCTGGTCGTGGAAACGTACCTCATCGCCCAACTTCACCTTGGTACCGAGCTCAGTCACGATCTGACCGTTCACGGTCACTACGCCAGCAGTGATAAAGTCATCAGCCTCACGACGTGAGCATACGCCAGCATTAGCGAGGTACTTGTTCAAGCGGATAGGTTCGTTGGGATCCTTCATCTCCTCACGATACATGATCTGCTTCTTCTTGCTGTACTTCTTATCGCCAAAGCCACCCTTTGACTTGAATCCACCACCGAATGAGGGACGCTGTCCATAGCCACCACCTGCGGGGCGCTGAGCATCGCCACCCTCACGATTGAAGCGGGGACGTGAGTTGTAACCCTCACCACCCTCACGGTTGTAACGGGGGCGGAAGGTGTTCTCTGCATCAGAGTTCCAAGAGTTGCCCGGCTCGGGACGGTTATATGAACGTGTGGGACGGCTATACTCGCTGCGGCCATATGAACGCTCGCGGCTGTAGTCGCTATTATAGCTATTGCCACGGCTGTATGTACGCTCGCTGTTGTATCCGCGCTCACTGTTGTAGCTATTGCCACCGAATGAGCGCTCGCGGTTATAGCCACCTTCGTTGCTACGCTCGCTATTGAAGCGGGGACGATTGTTCTCAAAATTAGGGTTGAACGAGCTACGCTGTGTACGTTCTACCTTTGCATAACGAGGTGCACCACCCTCCTCGCGGTTAAAGCGGGGACGCTGCGGACGTGTGCTACCATCGGCATTTCTCACGAAACGCTGACGCTGACCTGCACGGTTACCATCGTTGTTCCAACTGTTCTCGCGGTTATACGACTTGCGCTCACCGCCTCTTTCTGACTCGAATCCTTCGAATCTGTTTACGTTGTCTGTACTCATAGTTTTCTTCTGTTTTTCCTACCTCACGGCAGGGTTACTTTTAATTTAGTTAAGGGTAATATATTTAATCCTTTCGTTTTTATTATCAGTTACTAATTGTCAATCGTCAATTATCAATTGTCAATTACACACCAGTATAGTTCCAGGGAGCGATCTCCTTGAGCTCAGCCTTTACAGCATCACTCACGTCGAGACCATCGATAAACTCCTGCATAGACTCTGCGGTCACAGCTGCATTGGTACGTGTGAGTGCCTTCAGTGCCTCATAGGGGTTGGGATAAGCCTCACGACGGAGGATGGTCTGGATAGCCTCAGCAGCTACATTCCAGCTGCTGTCAAGGTCGCGACGGATAGCAGCCTCGTTGAGGAGGAGCTTGCCGAGGCCCTTGAGTGAGCTCTGGATAGCGATAGCGATATGGCCGAAGGGCACACCTACATTACGCAATACGGTAGAGTCGGTGAGGTCACGCTGCAAGCGGCTGATGGGGAGCTTGCTTGCCAAGTGCTCAAGGATAGCGTTAGCGATACCCAAGTTACCCTCAGCGTTCTCAAAGTCGATGGGGTTCACCTTGTGAGGCATAGCGCTTGATCCTACCTCGCCAGCCTTGATCTTCTGCTTGAAGTACTCCATAGAGATGTACTGCCAGAAGTCGCGGTTCATATCGATCATGATGGTATTGATGCGCTTGAGAGCATCGAAGATACCAGCCAAGTAGTCGTAGTTAGAGATCTGAGTAGTATACTGCTCGCGCTGCAAGCCGAGGTACTCGCTCACGAAGCGGTTGCCCACAGCCTTCCAGTCGTAGCTGGGGTATGCCACGTGATGAGCATTGTAGTTACCAGTAGCACCACCAAACTTAGCGGTGAGAGGGCAAGCCTTGAGCACTGAGAGCTGCTGCTCCAGACGGTATGCAAACACGCGCACCTCCTTACCGAGGCGTGTGGGTGAAGCGGGCTGACCGTGTGTCTTGGCAAGCATGGGGATAGCATCCCACTCGTCAGCGTATGTATTGAGCTGAGCGATGAGCTGCTCGATGAGGGGATAGTATACATCGTTCAATGCCTCCTTCACTGAGAGGGGCACTGAGGTATTGTTAATATCCTGTGAGGTGAGGCCGAAGTGTACGAACTCCTTGAAGGGAATCAAGGCGGGCTCCTTGTCAAACTGCTCCTTGATGAAGTACTCCACTGCCTTCACGTCGTGGTTGGTCACGCTCTCGATCTCCTTCACGCGAGCTGCATCAGCCTCAGAGAACTGCTGGTAGATGCCACGCAAGTAGGGGAACAAGGCCTTGTCAACACCCTGCAACTGGGGCAAGGGGAGCTCGCAAAGCATGATGAAGTACTCGATCTCTACGCGTACGCGGTAGCGGATGAGTGCATACTCAGAGAAATACTCGGCTAACTGTGCGGTCTTGCTTCTGTAGCGACCGTCGATGGGCGAAACTGCCGTAAGAATATCCAAATTCATATTGTAAATGATGATTATTTCGTGTCTTCCTAATCCCAAAATAGGCACAGCATCACTGCAACACCAATTTCGGGCTGCAAAGTTACGCTTTTTTATCCATATAACGTGCGTGAAAGAGGAAAAGTTTTCAAAAGAAATTAAATTCATCACAGGCGGATAGCACAAATTTCATCTCTTTACACAAAAAACACATTTTTTTCGCCAAAAGTATTGCAGATTTAAATAAAACACATACCTTTGCAGTGTACTATTAAGGTAGTACACGTAAGATTAACCAATAAAAAGATGTGAGTATGTTAAAGATTAATGACTTAGCGTTTTCTTACAGTGGCAACAACTGTAAGGTTTTCAACGATTTTTCGTTGGAGTTTGAGAAGGGAGCAGTGTATGGCTTGCTGGGCAAGAACGGTACTGGTAAGAGTACATTGCTCTACCTCATCACCGGTTTGCTTCACCCGCAGCAGGGCACCGTACTTTTCAAGGGCGAGGAGGTGCGCCGTCGCCTGCCCTCTACCCTGAGCGATATGTACATCGTACCCGAGGAGTTTGAGCTGCCTTCGATGACCATGAAGCAGTATGTAAAGCTCAATGCACCTTTCTACCCCAACTTCAGTGAGGAGCAGCTGAAGCAAAACCTCGCGCTCTTCGACTTCGATGAGAACATCCGCCTTGGCGACCTCTCGATGGGCCAGAAGAAGAAGGCTTATATGTGTTTCGCCCTGGCTGCCAACACCTCGCTGCTTGTGATGGACGAGCCTACCAACGGACTGGACATCCCCTCGAAGAGTGAGTTTCGCCGCCTCATCGCCAGCAACATGAGCGACGAGAAGACCATCATCATCTCTACCCACCAGGTAAGAGACATCGACAGTCTGCTCGACCATATCGTCATCATCGACCAGTCAAGCGTATTGCTCAATGCCTCCAGCGCCGACATCTGCCGCCGCCTGCTCTTCACTAATCAGCCCCTGAGCGAACCCACAGATGGTGCATTCTACGTGCAGCCCTCCGTATCGGGCAACAGCGCCATCCTACTCAATGAGTATGATGAGGAAAGCCGCATGAACCTTGAGTTGCTCTTCAATGGTGTATTGGCAGAGCGAGAGAAGTTCGCCCAAGTTTTCAAATAGTATTATCCCAAAACCACAGATTACACAGATTTCTCGGATTACAATTATATGCTAGCATGTGAATAAATAAAATCTGTGTAAATCCGAGAATTCCGTGGTCAATAAAAACGAAACAACTATGAACGCGATAAACAATACATTCAGTTTCTCACGCTTCGGCATGGTACTAAAGCGCGACTTGGTGGAGAATCGCAAGCGCTACATTGGCGTATTCTTCGTGATGTTTATCCCCTTCTTAGCGTACCAGCTTCAAGATATGCAAGACATCATCGAACTCAGCCTGATACGCACCTACGAGCAAGGAGATTACATGGCTTCACTGGCGACAGACCTCATCCCCTGCTTCTATGGCATATTGAGCTTAGCACTCATGTGTGCAGCCTCCGATATGACCAGCGTCCCCATGGGAAGTAAGCAGCATGCCACCAACTATATGATGATGCCCGCCACCAACCTTGAGAAGTTCCTCTCACGCGTACTCATCAATACGGTGATGGTGATCGTGATGGCCTACGTAGCCCTCCTCTGCGCCGACCTCGTACGCATGCTCTTCGTCCCCTTCTATGAGATAAAGGAGTTCTACGGGCTGACCCTACCGAAAGTTTTCGTTAGCGGAAGCGACCCATTCGTAGAGATATACCAAGGCGCAGGTCGAGATTGGGGTACAGTCGAAGGCACCCGAGCGGTAGTTGACTTCAATCCCGCAAGAGGCATTATTGCTGCCAGCTGGTTAGGTGTCCTTGTCCTCCTTATCCACTCCATCTTTATGCTCGGCGGATGTATCTGGCGCAAAGCAGCAAGCATTAAAACGTTAGCATTAAGTGTAGGATTTATTTTCTTCGGCCTTTGGTTGGTCGAGCAATGCAACCTCAGTTGGATCTTCCATGACGACTACCTCCTCAAATGGTACCTAAATTCCAGCCTTGCTCGCGTGCTCACCTACCTGCTCTTGATAGTCCCCATCTTCAATTGGTGGCTCAGCTTCCGTATCTTCTCTCTCAAGCAGGTAGTAGATCGCGACCTCAGTTTGAAAAAACTCCTTAAGAAAGCACACTCATGAAACCGATAAGTAATACCAACTCGTTCAGCCTTAAGAGGCTGGCCAGGGTAATAAGGATAGACCTACGGGCCTATTCACTCTCGCGCCGAATGTACATCGGTATCGCATTTATATTCTTAGCCACTCAGTTGGGTGCATTACGCGAGTGTATTACCTTCTACAAAACAGGCATGATAGAGTCTGCTCAGATGTTCGAGCACTTTACACTCCAGCAAGCTCCTCTATTCTATTGCTCCCTGTTTGGCATGATGCTCTTTAGTATAGCTATCGCGTATGGCCTTGGCGAAAAGAGCGATGCCATCTACTATCTCAATCTGCCTGCCACGAATGCCGAGAAGTTCGTGTCGCGTGCAATGATTGCCGTAGTCGAACCCTTTGTAATGATATTGCTCGCCTTACTTACCACAGACTTGGTGCGTATAGGCATCGTAGAGTATCGCATGGCTGTAAACCCCGATTATGCCGTGTTGACAGATAGTTTCAAGGGACTTACGATACCGCATCTACTCAGTAAGATAAGCTGGGCCTTTTCCCATTGGTTCACTATGGGCGTAGAGGGTACCATGTTCCCATCTGATGGCTATGTTGTGCTCTCCGCCAATCCAGAATATGCAGGTTACGCCTTCACTGCATTTTGTGTATTAGTGCTTGCTTGGCTGCACTCTTTTGTATTGCTCGTGGGGCATATATGGAATAGAAAACCCTCTGTTATGTTCTTGCTTATCTTGTCTGCTTTGGTATTTGTCATTATTCGGTATTATCCGTGTGCATTTGGACCACTGAGTCCTATACTGATTAAGATGATGGACAATCAACAGTATGCTTATATAGGCTTCGTAGTCTTTGATTTCCTATTCTTAGGATCTTGTATCTTTAACTGGTGGTTCAGCTATCGCCTCTTCTCGCGCAAGCAAGTGGTGCCTGTGAGCCGAGTGAACTTTTTTAAGAACAGGAAGGAGGCTACCGTATGAACTTCAAGGACAACAACCCCATATACCTGCAGATAGCCGAGCGCATCTGCGACGAGATACTGCAGGGGCGGTATAGTGAGGACGACCGCATCCCCTCGGTGCGTGAATATGCCGCGATGGTAGAGGTCAATGCCAACACCGTGGTGCGCACCTTCGATTACCTGCAATCGCTCGAAATCATCTACAACAAGCGTGGCTTGGGTTACTTTGTGGCCAAGGGTGCCGCACGCCGCATTGCCAAGGAGCGCAAGCGCACCTTCCTCACCGAAGAGTTGCCCGAGCTGTTCCGCAAGATGGATACGCTGAAGATCTCTTTCGATGAACTGCGTGAGTTGTATGAGAATAGACAACAGTAAAGAAACATACGTAAATAGAGACTATAAGTACAAAGTTGTAAGATTGAGACTGACCACGCTGGAGCTGCGAAGCCCTGGCGTGGTTTTATCTTACACACTACCCTATCGGTAGGATTCGGCAGGATTTCGGTAGGATTTTCAGTAGGATTTTTACACTTAAACGCCTGACCCAATGCACAATAACCACCAACTTCGGTAGGATTGCATTCTTACCTAAATTTTGGGAATAATATAGAAGTTTATCCAACCTCTCATATATTCAGCGTAATTGTCATCTTTGCACAAGGCTTATCATCAGTGCATCTATACATCTTCTCACCTGCGAAAACTTGCGATTACACTATCGAAAATAATTATTCTAACCTGTGATATCCATCCGCGGTAGTTACCGAGGCACAGCGCAATAGTAAGCGAAGGATACTGCAATAACTACCGAGTCATGGCGTAGTAATCTAAGCCAATGTGTATGGAAAAGATTCAGCAACATACATATCCTACCGAAACTATCATACAAACCTATGTTTTTCACGCAGTTAAAGCCATAAATCCTACCGAAAATCCTACTGAAAAGCTACCAAAAGCTACCGAAAACAAAGAGAGAGGGCGGAAGACACCGCCCTCTCTCTCAACTGTATGATATGTATGTAGAGGATTACATCATGCCATCCATGCCGCCCATGCCGGGAGCCATAGGAGCGGGCTTCTCCTCCTTCTTCTCTACGATAACACACTCGGTAGTGAGGAACATACCTGCGATAGAGGCAGCGTTCTCGAGAGCTACGCGAGTCACCTTAGCGGGATCTACCACACCAGCAGCCTTCATGTGCTCGTAAACATCGGTGCGAGCATTGTAACCGAAGTCACCCTGACCCTCGCGTACCTTCTGTACTACTACAGCACCCTCCTTGCCTGCGTTAGAGACGATCTGACGGAGAGGCTCCTCTACAGCACGCTTGATGATCTCGATACCAGTAGTCTCGTCGGCATTGTCACCCTTGAGACCCTCGAGTGCATCGATAGCGCGGATGTAAGTCACACCACCACCAGGCACGATACCCTCTTCGATAGCAGCGCGTGTAGCACACAATGCATCGTCTACGCGGTCTTTCTTCTCCTTCATCTCTACCTCTGAGGCAGCACCTACGTAGAGCACAGCTACGCCACCAGCGAGCTTAGCGAGACGCTCCTGGAGCTTCTCTTTATCGTAGTCGCTCTTGGTAGAGGCGATCTGAGCCTTGATCTGTGCCACGCGGTCAGCGATAGCATCCTTACTGCCTACGCCGTTGACGATAGTGGTGTTGTCCTTAGATACGGTCACCTTGTCGCAACGACCGAGCATCTCGATGGTAGCCTGCTCGAGTGAGAGACCCTTCTCCTCGCTGATAACGATACCACCGGTGAGGATAGCGATATCCTCGAGCATCTCCTTGCGGCGATCACCGAAGCCGGGAGCCTTCACTGCACAGATCTTGAGCTGAGCGCGGAGACGGTTCACCACGAGTGTGGTAAGTGCCTCGCTGTCAACATCCTCAGCAATTACGAGGAGAGGACGGCCAGTCTGGATAGCGGGCTCGAGGATGGGGAGGAAGTCCTTGAGGTTAGAGATCTTCTTGTCGTAGATGAGGATATAGGGATTGTCCATCACGCACTCCATCTTCTCTGTATCGGTCACGAAGTAGGGTGACAGGTAACCGCGGTCAAACTGCATACCCTCGACTACGCCGATAGAGGTCTCAGTACCCTTAGCCTCCTCGATGGTGATAACGCCATCCTTTGACACGCGACGCATAGCGTCAGCGATGAGCTTACCAATCTCGGGATCGTTGTTAGCAGAGATGGTAGCTACCTGCTCGATCTTGTCGTAGTCGCTACCTACAGCCTCAGCCTGCTCCTTGATATTCTCTACCACCTTGGCTACAGCCTTGTCGATACCACGCTTGAGGTCCATGGGGTTAGCGCCAGCGGTCACGTTCTTGATACCTACGTTTACGATGCTCTGAGCGAGTACGGTAGCGGTAGTGGTACCATCACCAGCGTCGTCACCAGTCTTTGAAGCCACTGACTTCACGAGCTGTGCACCAGTGTTCATGAAGGGGTCAGCAAGCTCCACCTCCTTAGCTACGGTCACACCGTCCTTGGTGATGTGGGGAGCGCCAAACTTCTTCTCGATGATCACGTTACGACCTTTGGGGCCGAGAGTTACCTTCACTGCATTGGCAAGCTCGTCAACACCTCTCTTGAGCTGCTCGCGAGCCTCCATATTGAATAAAATATCTTTTGCCATTGTTGTTTAAGTTTTGGCCCCCTCTAACTCCCCCAAGGGGGAGAATTAAGAGAGAGCGGGATTATAAATTATGCTAATTTAATACGCATTCAGTCTGGTTCTTTCCCCCTTGGGGGAATGAGAAGGGGGCTTATCCCCAAATCGCCAAGATATCGCTCTGGCGCATGATGAGGTACTTGGTGCCGTCGAGCTCGAGCTCAGTGCCAGCATACTTGCCGTAGAGCACTGTGTCGCCCACCTTGACGATCATCTCTTCGTCTTTGGTACCGTTACCTACTGCTACTACTTCGCCCTTGAGGGGTTTCTCCTTTGCGGTATCGGGAATGATGATGCCGCCGATGGTCTTCTCTTCAGCCGGTGCAGGCACTACGAGAACTCTGTCTGCTAATGGTTTGATGTTCATTTCTTATAGATTTTATGATTTATAATTTGTTATTTATTACCTTACACTGCCATATAGAACGAAATGTATGCCAAGTTTGTTTGACTCGGCCCACACAATGCGCATTTTTGGCACAATGACGTTTTTCGTGACAGAATGTCGGTCTTTTAATCCAATTCGTAGAGCAACTTTTCGAGTTGTTCGGCACTGAGCCAGCGATGCAGTGAGCCACGACGAGCTACGGTGATGCCGCCCGTCTCCTCAGACACTACGATGGCCAGCGCATCGGTCTCTTGCGATATGCCCAATGCGGCGCGGTGACGCAAGCCCAGCGACTTGGGGATATCCATGCTATGTGATACGGGGAGCAGACATCCTGCTGCTGCGATACGCTTCTTAGAGATGATCATAGCGCCATCGTGCAAGGGACTGTTCTTGAAGAAGATATTCTCAATGAGCAGCTGATTGATGTTAGCATTGACAGTCTCACCCGTCTTGATGTATTCGCCCAGCTTGATATTGTGCTCGATGACGATGAGCGCGCCCTCCTTGCGCTTGGCCATATTCATACAGGCCATCACGATGGGCATCAGCTCCGAATGGTCTACCTTCTCGGCGCCCTTCTTATTGGTAAAGAACTCTATGAGGCGTCGCACACGATGTTGCGAACCCATCTCGCGAAGGAAGCGGCGTATCTCCTCTTGGAAGAGCACGATGAGCGCCAGAGCACCCACGCTCACCAGCGTATCCATGAGACCACCCAAGAGGCGCATCTCGAGGATCTGTGACACGAGGATCCATACGAGGATAAACACGAAGATACCTAAAAAGAGGTTGAGCGAGCCCGACTCACGCATCAGCTTGTAGAAGTAAAACAGCATGAGTGCCACCAACAGGATATCTATCAAATCTTTAATACCAAAACCGAGTAACATGTTATCTTTTTGTGATTTGTGATTCTTTAATCTGTTCGACGATCTTTACCGCCTCCACCGCTGCCTTGACATCGTGAACGCGGAGTATGTGAGCCCCCTTCATGAGGGCGATGGCATGGAGCGCCGTAGTGCCATTCAGAGCCTCGTGAGGCGTACATCCAAGGAGGTTGTATACCATAGACTTGCGCGACACGCCCACCAAGAGCGGACAGCCCAGCAGGTGTAGCTCCTCGAGATGAGCCATCAGGCGGTAGTTGTCATCAAGCGTCTTGCCAAAGCCGAAGCCCGGGTCTACGATCACATCGTTCACCCCCATGAGGTGCAGACGATCGATACTCTCGGCAAGGCTATAGGTCAGCTTTTGCCAGAGGTTGGCCGATTGATTAGCATTGAGGAGCGCGGGGTCAAGGGTTGTCGCCCCCACAGAGTGCGTCAATATATATGGTACGCGTAGCTCAGCCACCGTATCGAACATCAGCTCATCAGCCTGTCCGCCATACACATCATTGATAATATGCGCGCCATAGTCTCTGACGCAGCGCTTGGCTACCGAGGCGCGAAACGTATCTACCGAGATGATAGCCTCAGGCGCCACCTTGCGGATAGCCTCGAGCGCCATGCCCAAGCGGCGCATCTCCTCCTCCTCGCTGACAGGCGCCAGCCCAGGCTTGGTAGAGCACCCACCCACATCGAGTATCGTAGCCCCCTCGGCCAGCATCGCCAAGGCACGCTCAGCTACAGCCCCATCGGTATGGCTGCGCGAAGGAGCATAGAACGACTCTTCCGTGGCATTCAGTATGCCCATCACCAATGGTCTATCGAGCGACAACAGCTTGCCACCGACATTCAGCGTATAGGGTATGGTAGATTTCGTCTTCATATCAACGGGCAAAGGTAGTAAAATAATTATGAATAACGCATTCTGCATCCCGAATTATTTGCCCCGACATTATTTCACACCGAGAAATTTGCGTTTTCTCTTGCCATACACTACCTTTGTCACACCAAATAATATTATGACTGATATAACGAAACTATACGAATGCTTCGTGCAGAGCAGTGGCATCACTACCGACACCAGACAGTGTCGCGAGGGTATGATGTTCGTGGCTTTACGAGGCGAGAACTTCGACGGCAACAGCTATGCGGCAGAGGCGCTGGAGCGAGGTTGCTCATACGTAGTGATAGATAATGCGGAGTATGCCAAGGCCGATGATGAGCGAGTAATCCTCGTAGACAATTCGCTGAAGACCCTACAGCTGTTAGCCCGCCACCATCGTCGTCAGTTGCAGACGGTAATCGTAGGCATCACCGGCACAAATGGCAAGACCACTACCAAGGAGCTGATGGCCACCGTGCTGAAGCAGCGCTACCGTGTACACTACACGCAGGGCAATCTGAACAATCACATCGGAGTGCCCCTAACCCTGCTTCAACTGACCGCAGCGCATGAGATGGCAGTCGTAGAGATGGGTGCCAATCACCCGGGCGACATCAAGGAGCTGGTAGAGATCGCTGAGCCCGACTATGGCGTGATCACCAACGTGGGCATGGCACACCTGCAGGGCTTCGGCTCGCTCGAAGGCGTCATCCGCACCAAGGGTGAGCTCTATGATTATCTGCGCACTACGGAGCGTAAGACCATATTCCTCAACAATGACAATGACTACCTCAAGGGTATCGCCGATGGACTCACAGCGATACATTATGGCCAGTCTGCCGACGACAAGGTGAAGGTACATGGTGAGCTCACCGCTTGCGACCCCTACCTGAGATTCCGCTGGAATATCGATGGTGGCGATTGGCACGAGGTGGCTACGCAGCTTATCGGAAGCTACAACCTCGACAATGCCCTGTGCGCAGCTACCGTAGGCACCCACTTCGGCATCTCTGCCGAGGAGATCAGCGCAGCGCTTGCGGCATACACGCCCACCAACAACCGCTCACAACTCACCCGCACCGAGCACAACAGCCTCATCGTAGATGCCTACAACGCCAACCCCACCAGTATGCGCGCCGCGCTGGACAACTTCCACCGCGTAGAGGCTAGTGACAAGATGGCCATCCTGGGCGACATGAAGGAGCTCGGCGAAGCTACCGCAGAGGCGCATCAGGCAGTGATAGACCATATCGACACGCTTAGCATCGGCGAGGTATGGCTCGTAGGAGCAGCCTTCGCGCAGACCACACATACCCAGCGCACCTTTGCCAACGTCGAGGAGGTAATCGCCACACTACAAGCCGAAAAGCCCACCCAGCGCTGCATCCTCATCAAGGGATCAAACAGCATGAAACTCGCTACTCTGGTGCCCTATTTGTAAGCATTTGACCCACATCTGATAGTTACTTCACAGAGTAACAGCCAATTAAGTAGAGAACCGCATTTTTGCGGTTTTTTGCATTATATAACACTTGCTATATTCAAAGGATTGTCTTATCTTTGTAGCGAGAAAGTTTTTTTAATCAAGTTTTATGGAAATTTTTTATTTCGCGATTATCTGCATTCTGTTCATTTTCGCGGTCATCGACCTCAATGTCGGTGTGAGTAACGACGCCGTAAACTTCCTTAATTCGGCGGTAGGTGCCAAGGCGGCATCGCTCAGAACTATTTTGATTGTAGCAGCAATCGGTATTTTCATCGGAGCGTCAACCAGTAGTGGTATGATGGATATTGCTCGGCATGGTATGTTCCAGCCCGAGCATTTTTATTTCCGGCAGTTGATGTGCGTCTTCCTCGCCGTGACGGTCACCGATGTGGTATTGCTCGACATCTTCAACTCACTCGGTATGCCCACCTCTACCACCGTGTCTATGGTGTTTGAGCTGCTGGGAGCCTCATTTGCCATCTCGCTCATCAAGATGAACTCAGGCGAGGCACTCGAGGGCGTCACCACCTTAGGAGACCTGCTCAACACGGGTAAGGCGCTGGAGGTGATAGCGGGTATCTTCCTCTCCGTAGCGATAGCCTTCTTCTTCGGTATCATCGTACAGTGGATAGCACGCCTCATCTTTACCTATAATTATAAGAAGGGACTCACCTCGAAGATCGGTATCTTCGGTGGTGTAGCAGTGACCTCTATCCTCTACTTCATGCTCTTCAAGGGTATGAAGAACGCAGCCTTCATGACTCCCGATGTGAAGGCCTACCTCAACGAAAACACCCTGATGCTCCTCGGCATCATCTTCGTAGTGAGCACCGTGCTGATGCAGTTCCTACATGCCTTGAAGGTCAATATATTTAAGGTAATCATCATGATTGGTACCTTCGCCTTGGCTATGGCCTTTGCGGGTAACGACTTGGTAAACTTCATCGGTGTCACCATGGCTGCGCTCGATAGCGTGCTACACTTTGCCCGCGAGGCAGTGCCCGCAGGTATCTCTGCCGACGAGTACATGATGGGCTTCCTCAACGAACCTGCCCAGACCTCAGTATGGTTCCTCATCGGTGCTGGTGCTATCATGGTATTTGCCCTCTGCACCTCTAAGAAGGCTCATGAGGTACTGAAGACCTCTATCAACCTCTCTCGCCAAGACGAGGGTGACGAGATGTTCGGTTCGTCAAGCATGGCCCGCAAGCTGGTACGCGCAGGTATGGGCTTCATCACCAGCATCAATAAGATCAGTCCCCGCAGCGTAAAGGTATGGGTTGCCGGTCGATTCAACCAAGAGGAGGCTACGCTGGACGATGGTGCAGCATTTGACCTCGTACGTGCCTCTGTCAACCTCGTGCTCGCAGGCTTACTCATTGCTCTCGGTACTTCACTCAAGCTCCCCCTCTCTACCACCTACGTAACTTTCATGGTGGGTATGGGTTCATCTTTGGCCGACCATGCTTGGGGTCGTGAGAGTGCCGTATTCCGCATCACCGGTGTAATCTCCGTGATTGGTGGATGGTTCCTCACCGCAGGTGCAGCCTTCATCCTTGCCGGTATCGTAGCCTCTATCATGTACTTCGGTGGCCCCATCGCCATGGTAGTCATGGCAGGTCTCGCCCTCTTCCTGCTCATCCGCAGTCACCTCTCTTACAAGAATAAGAAGAACGATGACGTACGCGATGAGAAGATGGATATCGTCCTCAACTCTGAGGATCCTCAGGAGGTATGGGCAGCACTCAGCAGCCACAGTGCCGACACCCTGTGCCACGCACTCGACTATGCTGTAGACACCTACGACAACGTCATCAATGCCTTTGCCAAGGAAGATGTGCGCAAGTTGCGTACTGCTCTGGCCAGCATCGTAGAGGAGAAGGCATGGCTTAAGAAGATGCGCCGTAAGGAGACCCTCGGTTTCCGCCGTATCGACAAGGGATTGGCCATCGAGAAGAACACCTGGTACTACCTCAGCAGTAACAATGCTCAGCAAATCCTCAATACACTGACACGTATCACCAACCCCATGAAGGAGCATACCGACAACAACTTCCGTCCGCTCCCCGTACAGTACCTTGAGGAGTTTGCGCCCTACCGCACACGCCTCATCGAGGTGTTCCGTGGTATCAGCGAGATTATCCGCACGGGTGACTTCACCAATGCTGAGAAGGTATCTGCCGAAGGTAAGTGGCTCAAGAAGGAGATCTCTAACCTCCGCCGTATGCAGACACACCGCCTGCAGCAGGAGGATGCTGACAAGATCAAGGTAGCCTTCGTATACCTCAACCTCATCCAGGAGTCACACGAGCTCCTCTCAGAGGTACGTAACGTACTCCGTGGTTGCGAGAAGTACTTCATCGACCAGACTGGTGAGGATGTAGAGGAAGCAAGACTCTGATCCCTCTCCTACTCAATAAAAGTAAGGGGCTATGTCTATGACGTAGCCCCTATTTTTATGTGCGTTAGGATTAGCTTAAAGTGTTTCATTAGCCATCTTCCAGAAGCAAAGGAAAGCAGCTTTGGTAATCTCTACCATCTTTTCCCAATTGATATGCTTACACTCATCTGAGGGCTTATGATAGTCAGGATGTCCGCCTGTCTGAAACCACATAATAGAAGCACCGGCATTGAAGAATGGTACCTGGTCGCTACCACCACTAAAGTCATCTGAAGGACTATAGCTGGGGTCGAGGGAAAGCGAGTGTCTTTGGATATCCCCCTTCAACCAATCGGCATAGACAGAGTCTTTGGCTGTATACATATAGTTGAAGTGGTCATTGCGGCCTTCTACGCAATCGCGACCTATCATATCGAAATTGAGATAACCCTTGACCTTCTTGATATCAGCAAAGTGATTGACAAAATACTGTGAGCCGCACAGCCCCTTCTCCTCACCGTCCCACAGAGCAAATATCACCGTTCGCTCGGGCTGCTGACCTGTAGAGAGGAATGCCTGCAAAATCTGAAGTACCGCCTGCACACCCGAAGCATTGTCATCGGCACCATTGTAGATCTGATCATCCACAAGCATGGGGTCATATCCCAAATGGTCGTAGTGTGCGCCTATAACGACAATCTCCTCCGGATTTTTGCCCTCTATCTTTGCCAACAGATTACGCATATGAGCCACACGATAGGGGCCCTGCATTATCTGTTCTATACGCTGAGGATCAACGGTGTAACCAGATGTCTTATTAAAATATGAGTACCCCTCGAAAGGCTGCACGAAACTGTCTCCCATGAGAGGTGTTGCACCCATCTGCTTAAGGGTCGAGATGAGGTACTCACCAGCAATATGTCCGCTCTCGGTACCCGCCTCACGCCCCTTTAATAGATCAGATGCCAGGAACTCGACATGCGCCTTTGCCGTGGTTAGATTGATGGTCTGTAAGCCCTTCTGCTCAGGAGTAATCTTCACTTTTTTTGCCTGTATGGGCATGGTTACGAGCCCAGCCAATAGGCTGAGCAATAGAAATGCCTTCTTCATATACATATATGATTAGATGTTGTTACTATGGTTTTAAGCGTATTTTCGCTTACTCCACCTTCTTACGGTGTATCTTATAGCCTGTCCATGCGACGAAGATGCTCATCAGGGGACTGATGAGGTTAAAGAAGCAGTAGGGCAGGTAGGTGAGAGTGGCTACGCCAAGGATGGTAGCCTGGGTCATACCACAGGTGTTCCAAGGGATCAGCACGGAGGTCACGGTGACGGCATCTTCGGTGGTGCGGCTCAGCAGGCGGCTCTCATATCCGTTGCGACGGTAAATATCCTTAAACATATTGCCAGTGAGGATGATAGAGATATACTGGTCGGCCGTAGCAATATTGAAGAACAGACCTGAAGCCACGGTAGAGGTGACCATGCTGGTGCGGCGGTGGGTAAATCGAGTGAGCATACGGGTGATACCTTCGATCATGCCGCCAGCAGTCATGGCTCCACCAAAGCACATAGCGCAGATAATGAGCCAGATGGTATCCATCATACCCCCCATGCCGCGAGTAGCGATGAGGTCGTTCACCTCGACGCTGCCAGTCTCAAGATTGGTAGCTCCGAACAGCATCATGAATACGCCCTTGACGCTCTCTACCCATCCGTCGCCTACACCGCCAGCAATCTCAATGAGGAGCAGGGGTTGGAAGATGGCTGCAAAGATGGTTGCCAACAGAGTCGAGATGAACAGGGTGATGATAGATGACACGCGCTTGGCAATGAGTATACCGGTGATGATGGGCACAAGCAAGAGCCATGGCGTGATGTGGAACTTGCTGGCCAAGGTGTCGGTAAACAGGGCGATGTGTGACGTATCGGAAGCCTCGTGTGAGAGACCTGCTACGGCAAAGATAATGAGCGCGATAACGAGTGAGGGCACCGTGGTGTACATCAGGTAGCGGATGTGGGTGAAGAGAGGCGTACCCGTTGTGGATGAGGCGAGCACGGTGGTATCGGAGAGGGGCGATACCTTGTCGCCAAAGTAAGCACCCGAGATGATAGCACCGGCAATCCATCCTTCGCTGAAGCCCTGCGCCTTGCCTATACCCATTAGGGCGATGCCGATGGTGGCAATGGTGGTCCACGAGCTGCCTGTCATCACCGATACGATAGCACAGATGATGCAGGTGCAGAGCAGGAAGAAGTCGGGGTGTATGACCTGTATGCCATAATAGATGAGCGTGGGCACTACGCCGCTCACCACCCAAGCGCCAGACAGTGCACCGATGATAAGCAGGATGATGATAGCCGTACCTACTCCGCTGATATTGCGCACCATAGCCTCCTCGAAGTCGGCCCACGGCTTGCGCAGCACACCCATACCGATGAGGACACATACGCCTGTGGCGATGAGGAGCGACACCTGGCTACCTCCACCGAGGGCATCGCTGCCGAAGATATAGATGGTGAGGGCGAGCAGCGCCACGAGGATAGCGATGGGAAGTAGTGAGAGCCACGGAGAGGGTATCTTATTCGTAGGTTTATCTTGTATCATTGTCGTATATTCACTTTATAAATGCAAAAGTAATACAATTCGGTGAATAATAAAAGCAGCGGAGTCACCTTCGCTGCTCTATATGCGGATATTGCAGGTTCTTCGGCGAATTACTGCAAGTGCGCTAAAGATTTATCACAAGTGCATCAATAGAATATCGAAAAGCCAAGAGTGAGCGGGTATACCTCGCAGTTGAGCGTAGACATTCCCACACCACCAATGAGAGGTTCGGGGCGCAAGGGATTCTGGAAGAGCTCGATGAGCGACAACTTTGCCATGAAGCCAATATTGTCGTAACCCACCTGTGCCATCAGATTTACGTTAAAGGGGTTAAGGTCAAGATTCTTTGTGATAGAACGTTGTCTTCCACCATCATGGCGACCCAATGAATTGGGTGAAAAGCGGTACTCAAACTCGGGACCAAAGGTCAAGAAGAAGGGCTCTCCGTTTACATAACGCTGTAGCTCAATGTTTACCGGCAAGCGGAATCCCCAGTAGCGAAACCAGGTCTCATCGTAGTCCTTAGGGCTATTCACGCCATAGCAGGTAATGCCATGGTTATTAAAGAAATAGTTGCCATTGTTAAACCTGTATTGGCAGCGTCCAAAGCCAAAGGCATAGCTGATGCCAAATGTGCCTCGCTTATTGAAAGGGATGGTCTTCTCATTGAGGTAAACTCCCCACTCCCAACTCTTACCTTGGTTTTGATTGATGCCAGCGGCATAGTCTATAGACTGCGGACTATTGCTCAGTCGGCTGAAGCCCATATAGTAGGAAGGATAGTGAGCCTCCATACGTCTACTAGTGGTATACTCCTTACCACCCTTGACCTTGAGTTTCCTTTCACGGGTAACGACCTCATCTTCATCTATGATTTCATATTCCTCGATGACCACCCAATTGCCAATGCGTCTTTGCTCTGTTTGTGTAACTTGTGCCATGAGGCTTGTAGTCGCCACGAGGGCGAGTGCGCAGAGTACTGCTTTCAGTAGTTTCATATCATTCATAATTTGTGTTTGTTTAACGGTTACACCCATTAGACGTAGCAAAGGTGGCAAAAGGTTGCAAGAAAATCAAAATTTTTATGATTTTTTTTCAATAATCCCTATTCGCAGGCATTTCGTGCGTCTGATTCGATAAAAAAGCGTACTTTTGCAGTATGAATGAGACACGACATATCGCTATAGACGAGTTTGACTACCCACTGCCCGATGAGCGCATCGCCAAGTTTCCCTTGGCACAGCGCGACAGCTCTAAGTTGTTGCTCTATCGTGGTGGCGAGGTGAGTGAAGACTCCTTTGCTTCGCTCCCCGAGCATCTGCCTGCGGGAGCCCTCATGGTGTTCAACAATACCCGAGTGATACAGGCTCGCCTGCATTTCCGCAAGGAGACGGGAGCCCTCATCGAGGTGTTCTGCCTGGAGCCCCTGGTGCCCAATGAATATGTGCAGATGTTTGCGCAGACCGAGCGCTGCAGCTGGCTCTGCCTCGTGGGCAACCTCAAGAAGTGGAAAGAGGGTGCGCTGAGCAAAGAGATCACCGTACATGGCCACACGCTGACACTCACCGCCACACGAGGCGAGATGGTAGGCACGGGCCACCGCATAGACTTTGCGTGGGATGACCCCACGGTGACCTTCGCAGAAGTGCTCGAGGCTGTGGGCGAACTGCCCATCCCACCCTATCTGAACCGCAAGACGGAGGAGAGCGACAAGCAGACCTACCAGACGGTGTACTCGAAGATCAAGGGCTCGGTGGCTGCTCCTACCGCAGGACTGCACTTCACCGAGAGCGTATTGCAAGCCATTGATGCCAAAGGCATTGAGCGCGACGAGGTGACACTGCACGTAGGTGCGGGTACCTTCAAGCCGGTGAAGAGTGCCGAGATTGGCGATCATGAGATGCACTCAGAATATATCGTAGTGGAGCGCAAGACGATAGAGAAGCTCATCGCCCATGGTGGCGAAGCCATAGCAGTGGGCACAACCTCGGTACGCACGCTGGAGAGCTTATATTATATAGGAGTGCTCATCAGTCAGCACCCCGACGCTACAGAGGAGCAGCTGCGCGTGACGCAGTGGATGCCCTACGAAGAGCAGTATAACAGGCTCACCACGCTGGAGGCGCTGGAGCAGATACTCGACTATCTCGACCGCAATAGCCTACTCGCTCTGCACACCAATACGCAGATCATGATAGCACCGGGCTATACGTTCCACATCGTGAAGCGTATCGTCACCAACTTCCACCAGCCCAAGAGCACACTGCTACTGCTCGTGTCGGCCTTCGTCAAAGGCAATTGGCGCAAGATATACGACTATGCCCTCGGCCATGACTTCCGATTCTTGAGCTACGGCGATAGTTCGCTGCTGGTACCCTAATGAAATTGATTTGGCCCAAACATTTAGTGTCATGCTGAACACCGTGAAGCATCTCGCAGAGTCTCTTGCAGAGTCCAAGGCGAGATCCTTCGTTTCACTCAGGATGACAAAAAAAATAGTTAATATGAAAGATAACAACCAAGAACTCTTGCCACTTGTCGATGCTGAAGGGCACGTTATAGGTAGCGCTACGCGTGGTCAGTGCCATGATGGTAGCAAGCTGCTGCATCCCGTGGTGCACCTGCATGTGTTCGACTCTGCAGGTCGTCTCTACTTGCAGCAACGCCCCTTGTGGAAGGACATACAACCTGGCAAGTGGGACACTGCCGTAGGTGGACATGTGGATTATGGCGAAGAGATTGCCGATGCTCTGCTTCGTGAGGTACGCGAGGAGTTGGGCATTGAGGAGTTTGTCCCCGAATTTCTCATGCGCTATATCTTCGAGTCAGAGCGCGACCGCGAACTGGTGCATGTCTACCGCACCACTTACGATGGTGACATCTGCCCCACTGCAGAGCTCGATGGCGGACGATTTTGGACACTCGAAGAGATACGCGAGGCCATCGGCAAGGGCATACTCACGCCCAACTTTGAGAGTGAATTTTTGAAATTAAAATTATAAAAGGAGTTCAGAAGTAAGGAGTTACAGGAGTTCAGACAAATGCATCGACTGACGCAATGAACAGACTATTGTCTGAACTCCAGAACTACTGAACTCCTGACTACTTAAATAAAAATATTATGAAGATAGGAGATAAAGTACGCTTCCTCTTTGAGACTGGAGGCGGTATTGTTAAGGGATTCCAAGGTAAGGACATCGCCCTCGTAGAGGATGAGAACGGCTTCAGCATCCCCATGCTCATTCGCGAGTGTGTGGTGATTGACACCAATGAGTATAATTTTGAGAAGAAAAGTGTAAAGGCCCCCTCTGACTCCCCCAAGGGGGAGAAAAAAGAGGTCTCTAATGCGGAGACTTCCCCCCTTGGGGGGATGAGAGGGGGGCTCTCAATGGAGGTCCCTGGTCGTGACAAGCTCAATGTTGCTCTTGCCTTTGTGCCCATTGACATCAAGCAGATTAGCACCACCATCTTTGAGGCATACATCGTCAACGACAGCAACTATTACCTCTCATACCTCTATGCTTCGCCCACGGCAGGTGGCATGAAGCTACGCTCACAGGGTATCATCGAGCCCAACACGAAGCTCTTCATTGAAGAGTTTGGCCGCGAGCAACTTAATGAGTTGGAGCGTGTAAACATACAGCTCTTTGCCTTCAAGGAGGAGAAGAACTATCTCAAGAAGCCCGCCGTAGATGTAGAGCTGCGCATCGACACCGTGAAGTTCTATAAGCTCCACACCTTCAGCACCGATAGCCCCTTCTTCGAAGAGCCAGCCCTCGTATATGACATCGTGCGCGACGACCGTCCCGTGCGCCAAGTATTCGTAGAGGCCGACGAACTGAAAGAGGCGCTGCTGAAGAAAAAGAGCGAGGACAGCCGCCCCAACCGTGCCCCCCAGCCCGCACGCAAGCAAAAGGCCGACAACACCATAGAGATAGACCTGCATATCCACGAACTGCTCGACAACACCAATGGCATGAGCAATGGCGACATGCTCAACTATCAGCTCGACGTATTCCGCAAGACCATGGACGAGTACCGTGGTAAGAAGAATCAGCGCCTTGTCTTCATCCACGGCAAGGGCGAAGGCGTACTCCGCAATGCCCTGCTCAAGGAGCTGAAGAGCAAGTACGGCTCATGCATCAGCCAAGACGCCTCATTCCGCGAATATGGCTTCGGTGCCCTATTGGTGATCATCAAGTAAGCACATCAAAAGAGTGAAAAATTAAAAGTGAAGAGTGAAAATTAATACAGAAGTATGGGAGTCATGCGGCTCCCATACTTTGTATATACAGATAAGATGACCTACCTGAGCAACGTGAGTCGGTTATGGGGTGCTGTCTTGTCTTGATTACTTATTACCTATCCAAGTCCAACGACGCCAGAGGCCTTCGAGCGGTCCATATTTGTGATGATCGAGCCACCAACGGCAGAAGACCAATTGGGCGACGAAGACTACAATACCGATGAGTAGGCTCACGGTATAGCCACAATAGGGGGCGAGGTAGAGGAAGAAGGGGAAGTAGATGAGAGCACCGATAATAGACTGCGACACATAGTTGGTGAGGCTCATCATGCCATAGCTACGGAGCCCATCGATGCGCTTGCGGAAACCCTTTGACTGATAGAGCAGCACGAAAGAGGCTACCAACACGAAGGTGAAGGCAAGCTTCTGCCACATATCAAAGGCAATGCCCACGGTCTGTTGCACGAGTGATGTCCCCTCCATAATCTGATTGCGCCATGAGAGGAGCGGGCAGAATACAATAGCACTGATGATGAGTATCTTTGTCCATAGCTTCAAGTTGCGCTCGGTGGCGACAAACAGTTGACGCCGACCGATGTAGAGTCCCAAGAGGAAGAGCCCTGCGGTCTGCCATAGGCGACCAGCACCGACCGCCCAAAGGAAACTGGCCAATTGGCCTGTAGTGATATTACACCATAGGAACTCGAGGAAGTTACCGCTACGGGTGACCTCGCCCACAGTGTCGTAGAGCGGCCCTACTCCGTAGTCGGGCAAGGCGTGTATCGAGTCAATGAGGCCAGCGATGTAGTGATACCACTCCATGGGCTGAAGGAAGAGGATGATGGCTGCGATGAGGATGGCACGATCGCTCCACTTGCGCACCACGAAGAGTACGATACCGACGATGGCATATAGCATGAGCACATCGCCACCTGGGAAGAAAGCCGCATTGAGCGTTGCCAATAGCGCCAAGCCTACGAGGCGCCACAGAAAGCGGTAGCCGAAGTCCTTACCCTGTCGCTGCTGGTTGGTATACTGTACCGAGAAGGTGAAGCCGAAGAGCAGAGCAAAGATGGCATAAGCCTTGCCTCCGAAAAGGGCAAAAGCGGCATTGAACACGCCATTGTCGATAACCCCAAGCCATGCGGGCGATTCGGTAGGATAGACAGAAAAGATGAAGTGCTCTACATTGTGCAATAAGAGAATTGCCATCACGGCAAAGCCGCGCAAGGCATCAACGACTTCTATGCGTTGTTGTTGATTTTTCATAGTATCATAACATTTAATATCAAAAGACTATTCCTTTTGCAAAGATAGTGCAAAATGTGGAATATAGGAAGGTGAATAATACAAATATTCATTACCTCCATCATGCCCGGACCTTGTCGTTTGGGCGTGAGGCGTTGTATGGGGCTTATGCTTAATCGCCACTCATGACTATTCGCTCGTTATGAGGCCTGCTTACTTGTCACACATTTGTACTTCTCGCGTGCGCCCATTTTGTTCTATTTCGATTAAAATTTGTTAAAAACGGCGTATGAACGAAAGATTCTCGCTTCGCCATGGAGGAACCTGCAAAGGTTCCTCCTTATTTTTTGAGAGTGTTACTTTACCTACTACTCACAACCTTAAGATACATTACCCCCTACTCGAGCAGTACATCCGCGAGGTCGAGTCCTAAGCGACGTGCTTCGTCATGGTTCATCAGGTAGTAGTACCAGGTGAGGATGTGTAGGCGTGTACCGAGGGTGCGGTTATATAGGCAATTTGTATTTTACAAGATTATGTAGTATCTTCGCGGTAGAAAAGAGCAAATGCGAAAGAGATGAAACTGTCTGCAGATATACAAAGCAAATTAACTCAGTGCGATAAACTTCAGCAACAACTATGGGCATATAGGCCATTGTCGGACGAGACACTGAAGTCGCTACGCGAGTATTATCGTGTGGGATTGACCTATACAAGCAATGCCTTGGAAGGCAATAGCTTGACGGAGTCAGAAACCAAAGTGATCATCGAAGATGGACTCACCATTGAGGGTAAGCCACTGCGCGATGTGTATGAGGCTGTCGGACATGCCCAGGCATACGACTACCTATACGAAGTGAGTCATCAGAGTCCGCTTACGGAAGAAATCATCTGTCATCTGCATCAGTTGTTCTATCAGCAAATAGACCCTCAACGGGCAGGGAAGTACCGACAGGTACCCGTATTTATTAGTGGTAGCCAATATGCGGTGGCACCTGTAGCTGAAATAAGTAAGCGGATGAACCTACTGCTTCAGTGGTATAACAACAACGAGGGAAAGCTGCATCCAGTCATTCTTGCGGCCGAATTGCACAAACGGTTTGTCTTCATCCATCCTTTCGTGGATGGAAATGGGCGTATGGCACGACTGTTGATGAATCTCTCATTGATGAGGAACGACTATAACATTGCAATTATCCCAGCCATCACACGCTCTGAATATATCGCAGCTTTGGAGAAGGCACATGCCGACGAACAGGTGTTTGTAGACTTTATCGTTGACCGTATCGTAATGACACAGATGGATATACTGCGTCTGTTCCGTGAATCCCAACCGACACCAGAAATCGTGCCTTTCGAGGAACTGCTTCTGCAAACCATTACTCAACACCCAGGGCTGAACGCTCCTACATTGGCAGAACGCTTGGGAAAAAGTCTGCGAACGACACAGCGCTATCTGAAAATATTGTCCGAAAAGAAACAGATAGCATTTCAAGGTGTAGCCAAAAAAGGAGGGTATGTGGCGGTGTAAACATGGCTAATGGCGGTGCAAAATCCACCATTTGGCGGTGTAAATACCCTCCGCCCTATAGGCACCTCCCCTAACGTTAGGAGAGGAGTTATAGAGCAAATATTAAACAATTTGCAGCAATGAGACCCAAGATTGACATTAATAAACTCAAACATCTGCCCACAGCGGAAGATATATTTGTAGAGGAGTACGGAGCGAAAGGCACTGCTTCGCGCGAGGAGTTCGATGCTAAGGCTCGTGCTGTCTACTTTTGGAGCTATGTGAGGACATAAATAAACAGTGAGGCTACCCATGAGGGTGGTCTCTACTATTTTTTTTTATAAAATCCGATGGAATCGGCACTTTGGGACGAATGACCTATGCGAAATAGCCATTTTTCAGGTGATAAAAGTTTATTTTTGGGGTGGCATGGCAGCGAGCGGAGCTCGCTAATGGACAATGGATAATGGACAATTGACAATTAACCTCCGGGCTTATTAAACGTGAGCCTTATATCGAACTTACGTGAAAAATATATTGCAGGTGCGTAATAATTTTATTGCATGTGTAGAAATTTTTTACTCGATGTATGCATCTGACGGATTGGACAGCTGCAATTCTTGCAACGGAGGTCTGTGATTTTTCTCGAGGACAGCTCTGATAAATTTACCACACAGCTTTGATGTGAAAAACGCAGGTTCGATCGCAAGAAAAGGCCTTTGTGTTTTCTAAAAATCTAACAGCCCTTTTCTAAAAAACGAA
>JAFZFF010000086.1 GCA_017556045.1 Bacteroidaceae bacterium
GATAATTGATAATTCGCCTCCGGGCTTTATTAAACGTGAGCCTTATATCGAACTTACGTGAAAAATATATCGCAGGTGCGTAATAATTTTATTGCATGTGTAGAAATTTTATATTTGATGTATGCACCTGACGGATTGGACAGCTGCAATTTTTGCAACGAAGGTCTGTGATTTTTCTCGAGGACAGCTCCGATAATTTTGCCAAACAGCTTTGATGTGAAAAACGCAGGTTCGATTGCAAGAAAAGGCCTTTGTGTTTTCTAAAAAACGAATAGCCCTTTTCTAAAAAACGAACCTATGATTTTTCAGTGTAAAGCAAAATAGTATAAGACATAGTACTAAGTGAAAAAAATTTTCGCTTAGCGCGAGCAAAATAGTACTTTGTGTAATCTCTGAATTATCAAATAGACCTATCCCTGGTGAAAAAAGTTCATAAATGAAGTGGCAGTGGCAGAGAGCTGCGCTCGCTGCCAACGAAAACGTTAACGAAAACTTCCATCCGGATAATTATCAATTATCAATTATCCATTGTCCATTAGCGAGCTCCGCTCGCTCTGCCATGCCACCCCAAAAATAAACTTTTATCACCTGAAAAATGGCTATTTCGCATAGGTCATTCGTCCCAAAATGCCGATTTCATCGGGATATAGCAATAAACCGCGTAAATAGCAGAGACCACCCTTTCTTTGAATGGTCTCCACTCCGTTACAAGATTTTACGTTTACATCCGTTACATTACGATGCTTACTGCAGGCGTTGTAGCTGTCAACACTTTGCCATTGGTCAGCGTCATCGTGACAGTGAATGCAATATTGTTCGCCGTACAATATGCCCCCTCCTTCAGCGTGAGCGTCATCCCCGGTTGTGCCAGAGGCTTCATTGCCAGCCAATCAGCAATATCATCGGTACGCCACTCGTCATATACACTTAATTCATAGGTCTTATAACTGAATATGAATGGGGGAGAGTAGCGAACAATGTGAAAACAATGAGCCAGTTCCTTCCCCGCTGCTATGCCATTAAAATCTTGAGTGGCTATGATACTTAGGGAATCGACACCTTCGAAACGGTATTGGATACTCGTATTCACAACCCTCGTACGACTATTATATGTATCTATAGCCTCTTCAACTTCAGATATTCCATCTCTTTCTACTGTCTGAAAAACCCAAAAACCAACATCATGAGCCTCTGTCTCCTCATAGAAACGAGGGACTTCTACATCAAGCGAATCGTAAGTAATGAGTGATATGGCAAATTCTGCTGTTTTCACTTCACCTCCAACAATCTTTTCAATGTCATATCCTGAACTCTCGAAAGGAATCTCACTTACAACAGTCAACAAATTGTGAGCATGGCATGGGAAACCATAGTAATACGAACTACCCCCATCGATATCATTCGTGACATCATTCTCATTACACGATACGATGCACCACAATATTGCCATAAGACAGAATAAGAGTTTTGTTTTCATAATTGTTTTCTGATATTGGGATAAATTTTTAAATTTCTTGTGAAATTATGTTTCATTGTATTGGGGTCATCAGGATGGCTAAATTGCATATTTGTGGTGTCAAACGCCCCTATGCAAAAATAGCCATTGCTATCACCATTCCATCCCCAATTTATGTGGTAATACGCTTCGGAAATGGTATGCTGTTCCAATATTTCCCAGAAAAGTTGGCTGTCAGGTTTTATGTATATGGTTCCTGTTCCATAAATGCTTTTATATCCATCAATAACCCAGGCATGTCCTACATTTGCATTCGTGTCCACACCTCGCATATACACAACCTGAGAGTTCCTGATACTAGACGTAACTTCACTACTGTTGTAGTCTCGATACGATCCATATGCATATCCTAAATTAGCCAAAGCTGTCGCTACATTTGCACTATTGGCCTCACTTCCACTTGTATAATAAATCATCTTTACATACTTTCCTATCTGTCTAAAAACATGTCCTATTTTATTATGTACTTCAGCATAAGGATAAGTGCAAGGGCATGATGACGGATAATCAACAGGAATGAAAGAATACACATGATTGTTCATCGCATCCCAATCCAAATGCAGTGTTTGGGTATTCCCGTCATAATCAACTACAATAGAAGAGGGATGTTTGTAGTAACTCATTAATTGTACTATAGCCGTAGCAACACAGCCCGATGGGGCTTTTTGGCCATCAGTTGTATAACAATACTTATTATATGGCCAGTGTTGCCCCCAACGGACTTGTAAAAAAGGCCCGTATGTAGTCGTATCTACGTCTGTCACAATTTTTGTTTGTGTAAGTTCTTCCCTACCATTATTCAAGCTATCCAATAAAGGAGGTCTCCTTGACTGCACATACTCCTCTGCCATATCCATATAAAGGTCGAAGCCTCCGTTGCCTGTTTCCTCGCCTGTCACATAATTACCCTGCTCGGTAACGGCTATCAATTCTTCTGTAGCGCGATTGGCTGATACCACGGCAAAACCTGCATTATCTTCGTAGTTGAATACATACATCAACGTGTCAAGTTCTCCATCAGAACGAGTAGGAGAAGTTCTTGTGATATACTGCACATCAGCCGTACAAACGGTTCGTGGCTTTCCAGAGCGTGTAACACTATTCTCGCCTAACATGCCGATAGCCTTTTGCGCTACAGCAAGTGCCTCTTCATAAGTACGTAGTTTGGGTAATTCGTTCATAACCTCTTTCTCATTTTCAGTTTGTACCGGAAAAGGTTCAATTACTTCTTGAGTACAAGCGAACAACGTTGATGCTGCAACTATACAGCAAAAACTCCTAACACTAAAAATCTTTTTCATGATAGCCCGTTTTTAAGGTGTGATATTTTGTTGTCTCTATTTATATATTACCAAAATCACGAAAATGTATAATCATTCGCGGCAAATTTATGGATAATTTTTGGAAATTCGTGTCAAAAAAGAGAGAAAACATAAATTGCCTGTAATTGGCCACGAATTATCATGAATTATAAGCGAACCAAACCCAGTTCATCGAGGAGAATGAGGATAACGATTGTCTTCGCATTACTCATACGCTTGGGTTTGTGACGATGCTTAGCCTGTATTCTGAAGCTGATAACATGTTTTTCTACAGCTCTGCATCAAAAAGTTTGCAAAAAACATCTACCAAATAGAGAATTTTAGTAATTTTACCCCCAGTGAACATAGTGATATCGTTTGTCAATGTTTTGATAGGGTACCTTAAATGTATAATAATTATTGTTAATCCACAAATATTCAATTATGTTCAAACTAAGAAAAGCCATAATCCATGTACTCATGGCAGCCACAATCCTATCGCAATTTGCCTGCTATCACATATCACAACAAAAGGATGTGACGGTTGTGGAGGCCGATACTGTGAGACAAATTGAGTTGTTACCATTTCCTAAGGATTCGGTGTTGATAGGTATTAAGTGGTTTTGGGTAGTAAGTTTTAATGCCGAATATATCGAAGAACGTTTTGCTTTGAATCTACAAAATCGCTCAGAAACTCCTGTTATGCTTGATTCTGTGTACGAGATAGGCGCATGGAGAAACAGAGACAGCACCTATACATTGCTGTATCGTGATACCCTAAATCGACCGTTATCCATTGAAGGATATTCGGTGTTGTGTGACACGTTACATCCCAAAGTAAAAGATGTGTTCCGTGCAAAGAGTGACTACAGCGAATATCTGTTTACGATACGTGCATGGTGCAAAAATTGTGATACCATTAAGTTGGCATATCACATAACAGAACCGGATATATGGGAAGAGAAAGGTACAGCAATATTCAATTTTGATAGAGAAGAGAGCACCGACAGTATATGGGTGATACTACATAATCCTATGATAATAGATGTAGGTACGGATTATAACAATCTGATAAACAAGATGTATGTTTGTAGGACAGAACGCCCTGACGGAAATGGTAAAAGCTAATCCTTAAGAGTCGCTCCATGTAGCTATTCTCAACCTTTTTTGGAACAAAGTGACGCTCCTCTTTTACTTTATGCCGATGTTGGCGGTGTACTACCATTACGGCGGATGTTCATCCGCTGTAATTGAATATTATTGTCCTTGACCCGAGAGAGATTAAAGCTGGCTAGAAATGGGTAATTCTTGTTCCACTCAAATTATGTAGGCCACCTCCTTGAATAGGTAGCTGCGTAGGGTGCCCAGTTCGTCGAGGAGTATGAGGCGGCCGTCGGGCTCTACGTGGTGGAGGGTGGCGGTGAAGGTGCCCTGGGCGTCGCGGTAGGTGGCGGGCACGCCGAGACGGTAGAGTAGGGCGGTATAGTGGGCATGGAGCGTGGCGGCATCGAGTGCCGTGTCGGTTAGCTCGGTGGGGTGGGCAAAGGCGTGGCAGATAGCTGCGAGCAACTCGGTGCGGTCTACCTCGTGGCCGAGGATTTGGCGGAGCGAGATGGGGTTGGGGGCATCGCTGACGAAGGCCGATTGGTTGACATTGAGGCCTACACCGATGAGGGTGCGCGAGAGGTGGGGACCCTCGAGGTCGTGCTCGATGAGGATGCCACAAAGCTTGTGGTCGCGATGGTAGATGTCGTTGGGCCACTTGATGTGTATGTCGCTGACGTAGCGGCTCAGCACCTGGCAGAGCACCACGGAGATGTACTCGCAGAGGAGAAACTGGCGCGAGGCTGGCAACTCGTGCGGACGGAGGGCGAGGGTGAAGAGGAGGTTGGCTCCCGGTGCCGACTCCCACGTATTGCCACGCTGGCCACGCCCTGCGGTCTGATGGTCGGCAGTGACGAGGAGAAGCTCGTCGCCCTGCTCGATCTGACGGGCATGGGTGTTGGTCGAGGTGGTCTCGGCGAGGTGTATGTGGCGTATCTCGGGTTGGTGCATAGCGAATGTGGGCACAAAAATACGAATAAATAAGCGAGAAATATCAAGCTTGCTTGAATATTTTTTACTGCAACTGAAAGTATTTTCGAAGTAATCTTCAAATGTACGAAAGTATTTTCGAGAATTATCTCAAAAATAGGAAAAAATTGTTTCATCTTTCGGTAAGACATTGTATTTTTGCAATAAAATCAAAAGATTATGTTAGAGAACGGACTTACCTATACCTGTGTGAGATGTGTGGAGGAGCAGCACCTGGCTGTGAACGTGGGCAGTGGCGACCTCCGTGTGTTGGCCACGCCAGCGATGATAGCGCTGATGGAGGAGGCTGCCATGCGTGCTGTGGCAGCGCATCTGCCTGAGGGGGCTACGACGGTGGGCGGACACATGGCGACTTCGCACGTGAAGCCTACGGCACCGGGGCGCTCGGTGGAGGCTACGGCTACGCTGGTGGCTGTGGAGGGCAAGAAACTGCGGTTTGCCGTAGTGGCTCGCGACGAGGAGGGTGTCATCGGTGAGGGTGAACACCTGAGGTTCGTCGTCGACAGAGAGAAGTTTATGGCTCGCCTGGGGTGAGATGAACTAATGGACTCAACTTTCGCTGGGTGCGAAAGTGAGTAGTTAAATGGAGATAAATGGAGTTAGATGGAGATAAATGCCAAATGTACAGAAAGCTATTGGCCTTTAACTCCCCAAAGAGCGAAGCGATATCTTCCTTTAACTCCCTTTAACTTCATAGAGTTGAGCCCAGCGAAACTTAAGTAATGATAATATACACATCAGTTGAATGAAAAAGACACCAAATAAGCCGGTGAAGCCCGATGTGGTGCGCCACTCGCGCCTCGTATGTCTCGTGAGCGACGAGGAGATGCGCTTCATCGATAACTACCTGCGTAAATACAAGATCGAGAACAAGAGTCGCTGGATGCGTGAGACGCTGCTCACCTTCATCCATCAGAACCTGGACCAGGACTACCCCACATTGTTTAACGAACACGACATGCGTAGATGACACCTACCGACGATATTCGCTACATGCAGATGGCGCTCGATGAGGCTACCAAGGCGTATGACCAGGGTGAGGTGCCCGTAGGTGCCGTAGTGGTGTGTAAGGGTAGGGTGATAGCGCGTGCCCATAACCTCACGGAGATGCTCACCGACGTGACGGCTCATGCAGAGATGCAGGCGGTGACGGCGGCGGCCAACTATCTCGGTGGTAAGTATCTCGTGGACTGTACGCTATATGTCACCGTAGAGCCTTGCATCATGTGTGCTGGGGCGCTCGGGTGGGCTCAGCTGGGCCGACTGGTATATGGCGCTGCCGATGACAAACGCGGATTTCAGCGCTTCGCTCCGCAGGCCTTGCACCCCAAGACGGAGGTGGTCACAGGTGTGATGGGCGAGGAGTGTGCTGCGCTGATGAAGCAGTTCTTTAGCCAACGTCGATAGGCCTATAGATGTAGTCTATGACGGAAAGTGATGTAAATATTTGTTATAATACTATAAATCCCCCTATTTTTGCATGAGATTAGGTAACATGAAGAAGTATATCCTCACAGTAATGCTGCTCGTAGGCAGCTTCGCGATGGGACGTGCGCAGGAGCTCACCCCCTTCCAATCAATCTTCTCGTACGTACAGAATGTGTACCAGTTCTGCAAGGTATGTCCTCAGGAGAAGGTGTACCTGCACTTTGATAATACGGCCTACTTCCAAGGTGATGTGATATGGTTTTCGGCCTATGTGGTAGACGCCACTACGCAGCTCCCTGCGCCCAGCAAGGTGCTCTACGTAGAGCTGCTCTCGCCCAATGGCGTGGTGCTCCGCCAGCTCAAGCTCAAGGTGGAGAATGGTCAGGCTCATGGCTCGCTGCCCTTGATAGACTCGTCTAACGAGGAGGCTCGCGCGCTACGCGGCACGCTGGCATTGCCCAGCGGATTCTATGAGGTGAGAGCCTATACCCGCACGATGCTCAACTTTGACGAGGCGGGCATCTTCTCGCGCGTATTCCCCGTATATGAGACTCCGGCCAAGGAGGGCGACTTTAGCAACCCCACGATGAGCCGATACAATAATCCCTACGATATGCAGCGCCCCGAGCAGCAGAAGGTGAAGAATATCAACGTGACCTTCTACCCCGAGGGTGGCGCACTGGTACAGGGCGTGACCAACCGCGTAGCCTTCAAGGCTATGGATGAGAATGGCATGGGCGTAGCGGTAAACGGTAAGCTGAAGCTATCTGACGAGATGGAGCTGCCGCTCAAGACCCTGCACGATGGTATGGGATGGGTGGACTTCACCCCCGAGAAGAAGCGCTACAGTGCCGACTTCCAGTATGAGGGTAAGGACTACACGTTCCGCCTGCCCGACGCAGAGGAGGGTGGCTACGCGCTCTTGGTCAATAATCTCTTTGCCGAGGTGATGCAGGTGCAGCTCAGTAGCAAGAACACTGCGGACGAACTGCTGGGTGTGATGCTCATGAGCCGTGGCAAGGTGTGTTACTTCGATACCATCACCACGAGCCAGGGACAGGCAGCGCTGGCCATCGCCAAGGAGCAGCTCCCCACGGGTGTGCACCAGCTCACGGTGTTCAATGCCGAGGGCGCCATACGCGCGCAGCGCCTGGTGTTTGTCAACAATGGCTTCGTGGCAGGTGACGTGCGCATCACTGCTCCCGCAGGACAGCAGACACCTTATGCGCAGGTGACCATGCAGGTGCAGACATTGGCTCCCAGTGGTGCCCCACAGCCCGCTACCATCTCTGTGGCAGTGCGCGATAGCAAGAACCTGGGTGCGGCACATGCCGATAACGTGCTCACCAATATGCTGCTCTCCTCTGAGCTCAAGGGATACATACATAACCCCGAGTACTACTTCGAGGCGGCCGACCCCGCACATGCGCAGGCGCTCAACCTCTTGATGATGGTGCAGGGATGGACCCGCTATAACTTCCGTCAGATGGCACGCATAGAGCCCTTCGTGATACACCACTTCGTGGAGGATGGCCTCGTCATCGATGGCATGGTGCTGCAGCGTGCTAAGGACAAGCCCATCAAGGATGTGTCGGTGAAGCTGCGCCTCTACTCACCCGACCGTAGCAAGACCCAAGAGACCACCGTGGTGACCGACGAGGAGGGTAAGTTTGGCTTTGCTGTGGAGGAGTTTACCGGCAAGTGGGACATGTTCCTCACCGCTACCAAGGAGGAGGGCAAGGAGCTCGACTGTCGTATGCGCCTCGACCGCGGTTCGCGCCCCACAACACGTGTGTACGCTTTGGCTGAGACCGCCATGCCTGACTTTGCGCTGATGAGAGAGGAGGAGAAGAAGGCTGATGCCGCTACTCCCAAGGACCCCATGAAGCAGGCAAGCCCCGATAGCGTGTTTGTACTCGATAATGTCGATGTATATGGTCGTAAGAAGTATGTCGACTACCTTACCTTCAAGGCCTTCAATGCCGATGAGGATACCGAGCTACACCTCGACCAGGGAAAGTTTACCTACACCGTACGTGACTACCTGAAGGAGAAGGGATACAACATAGACTTTGCCCGCTACGATGGTGTGGTGCCTACCGACTTTGCAACCCGCGATGAAATGGTGGCGTGGGAGCTCGAGCAGGTCCCCATCAACAATCGTCGTGTACTGTGGTATCTGCATAATGAGAAGGAGGTATGGCATAAGTCAAGCTATATCCCCGGATTTGATATCGACATGGAGGATGTCAAGTCTATCATCGTATATGACAGTCCGCTCGACTATATGCAGCTGCCCTATGTGAGCTCGATATTGGCTCCGAACCTGATAGAGGAGCTCAATAATAATAAGAAACTGGAAGATGGCATGGTCTTCTCACGCGGCCTCTACGTCGTAGACATCACGATGTATCCCAAGGGTATGCGTAAGTCAAAGGTCAAGGGACAGCGTCAGACATCGTTCCGTGGATATACGGAGGTGGCTGAGTTCTACGCTCCCGAGTACCCCGACGGTCCTATTAAGGGTGATGTGGACTATCGCCGCACACTCTACTGGAACCCCTCGCTCACTACCGATGCGCAGGGTCAGGCCACTGTAAGCTTCTATAACAATGGCTACTCGAAGAGCTTTGACATCAGTGCCGAGGGTATCACACCTCAGGGTACTGTGATGCAATATACACAGGAGTAATCCCCAATTGTATAAACCTTAATAATAACCCAAACAAAAAAGAGAGAAAGTAGATCAAAGTGAAAAAAAGAACCAAACAACGTGAAAAAACAATGAAAAAGAATCTAACCTTGATGACATGCCTACTGCTCCTCCTCGGAGTAGCTCAGGCTAATGCGGCTTACACCACTCCCGAATCGGGCAAGGTATACCGCATACACAATGGAAAAAATGCAAAGGTGATCGGCGAAGATGGTATCGCTCGCGAGCTGGTATCAGTAGACGCTCAGGCTGATGACTTCAAGCAGCTGTGGTTGCTCCAAGAGAGCGGTAGCGGATTCCTCGTGCAGAACGCCTTCTCAGGACAATACCTGCAGGCCTGCGCGCAGCAGTCTACACAGATATACCCCACTGGCACTGCCAAGACGACCATGTATATCAAGAAGGAGTCGGGTACCGGCCACTCTATCGGTCAGGCCTCGGGAGCTTACCTTCACCTCGATAATGGTAATAATATCGTGCGCTGGTGGGATGCTGCCAACACCGCTTCGCAATGGCATTTTGAGGAGGTCAACGTGTCGGCTGAGGCAATATCACTGCAGCAGGCTGCCTTCCAGGCCTTCTATGCAGAGTATCAGGCTAAGCTCGAACTGATGGACCACATCGGCGAGTACAATGCTGCATTGCCCACCTTCTTTACCGACCTTACCTGCACCGAGCTGCTGCCCACCTACGCTGCTATGAGCGACGATGAGTTGCGTGCTGCGATGAGCGCACTGCCCACTACACTGCAGGATATGGCACTCAAGATCAAGAACGAGGCTTGGGGACACCGCGAAGAGGAGTTCCGCATACGTAACTACAAGGCCTATAGCGACCCTGACTATTGGGCAGAGAAGCTCTATACCAAGAAGTACGGACGCATCAATAACCCCACAGGTATCTATGGCAACGCGGGCGACGTACTCTATGTATTCGTAGGCTCAGATATCCCTAAGGGAGCTACGCTGAAGGCTGAGATTATCAGCGGCACCAGCATCCAGGGCGAGGCTGTAGCGCTGAAGAAGGGACTCAATATGGTGCCGGTGAAGAAGGACTACTCAAATCTCTTCATCCAGTATATCGGTGAGACCTCACTGACAAGCGATGTGCTCATCACCGACTACCCCGAGCTTAAGATACACGTCGAGCAGGGTGTGGTCAATGGCTACTGGGACAAGGCGCAGCACACCGATGCTGACTGGGTAGACATGAGCAAGAATCTCTTCTCGGGCGATGTAGTGCAGGTCAAGGGCGAGCGTATCATGTTCCACATGAGCCGCCACTATATCACTCAGTGTTGCGCATCGACCATCACCGACGCTATCGGCTGGTGGGACGATATGGTGCGTTGGCAGCAAGATGTGATGGGATTGGAAGATGTGTATCCTACTAAGTTTAACAACCTCAATTGTGCCATCTCACTCACCTCGGGCTATCAGTCTGCTACCCATTACCGCACTCAGTATGCTGAGACCTATATCAACAACTTGCTCCCCTATGAGAAGATGATGAGCAATGCCGACAACTGCTGGGGACCTGCGCATGAGAATGGCCATGTACACCAGGCTGCCATACAGTCGGTAGGTACGGCTGAGGTGAGCAACAACTTCTTCTCTAACCTTACCCTCTTCAAGCTGGGACGATACACCTCACGTGGTAATGCCAATGATGATATCTTTAATGACTACGCTAACCACAAGCCCTATATCCTCCGCAATGGAGCTACTACACTGCGTTCATTCTGGCAGCTCTACCTCTACTTCCACGAGGTGATGGGTGATGAGACCTTCTATCCTCGCGTGTTCAAGGCTATGCGTGCTACTCCGATGAAGGCTCGCGACCCGCAGTACTATGCCAACTATGTAAATGGCAACGAAGACCTCTTGCTCTTTGCTAAGGCTTGCTGTGATGCTGCGCAGATGGACCTCTCTGAGTTCTTCCGCTTCTGGGGCTATCTTGAGATTACTGACAAGCAGCTTATCGATGACTATGGCAACTTCTACCTTACCACACGTAAGAGTGATGTGGAGGAGTTCCTCGCTCACGCAGCGCAGTACCCCAAGGCTCCCTCAATTGTCTTCGTAGAGGACCGCGTGAAGGCTGAGAAGCGTACCGATGGCATATCAGGCAACAAGCTGCACCATGGCAATGCTGTAGCAGTAGGTAGCGCTGGAGATGTAGGTCACTATACCGACTTCAAGGATACCTCTGTGAAGGCTGAGGGTTACCTCTACAATAAGTCGGGCACCAAGATTACCATTTCAGGAGGTACCGGTGCTGTAGGATTTAAGGTATATGCCAAGGCTGATGGAGCACTGCTCTACGGCTCGAATCGCCTCACCTTCACTCTCCCCAATGAGGTGGCTGCACAGGAGATTGTCATCGTGGCTGCTCAGGCAGATGGTACCGATGTGGCAGTGAAGACCGTTGCCGAAGGTGGTAACGAGAGTCAGCAGTATGATGCTCTCAAAAATAATATTGCCGAAGCAAAGAAGGTGATTGCGATGAGTGACCCCTCAGGCGCTAAGCCCGGCTACTACTATGGCTCTGTGGTGAAGGAGCTCCAGGCACTGCTCGCTGAGGCAGAAAGTGCCTATAGCAGCAAAGACCAGAGCGCTCATACCTATGGCGAGTGGGCTACTCTGCTTGCTGCCGAGATGCAGCGTATCGTGGCGCTCACAGGTGTTAAGCAGGTGATCTATGCTGCTAACTGGTATTCGCTCACCAATGTACAGTACCCCAACTACTCTATGGGTACATCGGGTACTAAGCTGCGTTGTACCGTCTCAGACCCTGCACAGAGCGACGCTAAACAATGGGCCTTCGAACCCTCTGGCGCGGCCAACACCTATTACATTATCAATAAGGAGACAGGTAAGTATATCAGTACTATCGGCCAGAGTGCTCAGGTCACTGCTACGGCTACGACCACCTCTACTGCTATACCCTTTGTGGTGACAGACAATGGTGATGGTACCTTTACCATCAATGATACCGAGCAGGGTTATGGTGCGCTCCACTGCGATGCGGCTAAAGCTGTAGTGGGCTGGACTGCCAGTGCTACAGCTTCACACTGGACACTCATCTGCACTAAAGATGGACAGCGTGAGGTCTTCCAAGCTGAGTTGGATGCGCTCATCGCACGTGCTGAGGAGATACTCAATGAACTCATTGCTGACTACAATGTAAATATGTCTGCTGAGGATATGGCTATCTGCGCTGACGTGACACCACTCCTTGGTGCTGATACCCTACTGACATGGGCATGTGACCTGCAGGAGTATGTTTATCTCAATTATAATGCGGATTGCCAGTTGGTAGATTGTGTAGACAATGTACAAGGCATGGTTAATACAATCACGACTCTTATTGGTAACCTCGCAGTGAACTACCGCAAGGCACTCTATCTGCCTGAGGTGTCTACTGATGAGCAGGTAGTGCTCTACTATATCCGCAACCTCGAGGACGGCTTCTACTGCTATGAGGAGAAGGATAATGCGCGCTATCTTGGCTACCTTCGTACCAAGGAGGTAGAGGATGCTACTACCGACGATGAACTGCTTTGGTACTTCCTCCCAGGCGAAGCTGATAGCACCTTCTATATGGTCAACTATGCGACCCGTCAGGGCATCTACAATGTGAACGGAAAGAGCTACGTCACCGTGCTCAGTGGCGGTACTGCTGAGGCGTTCAAACTTACGCCTGACGAAGTGGCTGGTGGCTTTATCATCAGCGCAGCAGATGGCAAGACCTGGTACTGCAGTAGCTCGTACTATGTGCAGACCTCGAAGACCAAGCAGGCTCTCTGGAAGTTTGTGAAGGCTGGTACTGGTACCTCTGTTGATACCATACCCCTTTCGCCTGATGAGGCTAAGCCCCTCTATGACCTTCAAGGTCGCCTCGTTATCTCACCTGTAAAGGGTATATATATCCGTTCAGGGCAGAAGGTGACCATTAAGTAAAATAAGGGTAGCTTCGGCTACCCTTATTATTTATGCAATAATATAGGTGTTTACCCATTTTTACGATTCTCCTCCTAAGGTAGGAGGCCGACGCGGTATGAAAGCGTCGGTTACGACGACGGGAGATTTATCTCCCCTAAGGAGTGCCGAAGGCTTTTCCCCTCGTAGAGGGGGAGGTGGTATGAGCTTATGAAATGTAATACCCCCTCCGCTTCGCTCGTCCCCCTACGTTAGGGGGACAATCCTTGGCTCTGGGTAAACAGCTATATTATTGCTATTATTTATGTGTGTATGCAATCCATCATCATACGTGATGAAAAACAAAATAAGAGTGCCATACCCAGTATGACACTCTTATTATAATATCAACTATGTTGTTATTAGTTGTTCTCGGGACGGAGCTTGCGTACTACAGCACCAGTCTGCCACATCTCGCTCTCACGGAGGGCACGGAGCTCCTCTTCGAGTTTCTCACGGTAGTCGGGCTTAGAGTTGCTGTCGATAGAGATCTGAGCCTCGTTACCAGTCTTCACGCTCTCATAGAGCTGCTCCATTACGGGCTTGATAGCATCGTGGAACGGGCCCATCCAGTCGAGAGCACCACGCTGAGCTGTGGTAGAGCAGTTTGCGTACATCCAGTCCATACCATTCTTAGCGAAGAGGGGCATGAGTGACTGTGTGAGCTCCTCTACGGTCTCGTTGAATGCCTCAGAAGGTGTGTGGCCATTCTCACGGAGTACCTCGTACTGAGCGAGCAACAAGCCCTGGATAGCACCCATGAGTGATCCACGCTCACCAGTCAAGTCTGAGTATACCTCGCGCTTGAAGGTGGTCTCAAACAAGTAACCTGAACCTACACCGATACCGAGAGCGATACAACGCTCGAAAGCACGGCCTGTAGCATCCTGGAAGATAGCGTATGAAGAGTTCAAACCACGACCCTCGAGGAACATGGTACGGAGTGATGTACCTGAACCCTTAGGTGCGATGAGGATAACGTCTACATCTGCGGGAGGAACGATACCTGTGCGCTCCTTGTATGTAACAGCGAAGCCATGTGAGAAGTAGAGTGCCTTACCGGGTGTGAGGTACTTCTGGATAGTGGGCCAGCAAGCAATCTGAGCTGCGTCAGAGAGCAATACCTGGATGATGGTAGCACGCTCACAAGCCTCCTCGATGCTGAAGAGAGTCTCACCGGGTACCCAACCATCGGCTACTGCCTTGTCATATGTCTTACCAGCACGCTGGCCTACGATTACATTGAATCCATTGTCACGGAGGTTGAGTGACTGGCCGGGGCCCTGTACACCATAACCGATAACTGCGATAGTCTCGTCTTTCAATACTTCACGAGCTTTCTCCAAGGGGAATTCATCTCTGGTAACGACGGTTTCTTCTACACCGCCAAAATTCATTTTTGCCATAATTTTTTAGATTTATGAATTGTTATTTATGATTTATTTTTTCCAAATATTCGTTTACATGTTCTGCGGTGTCGCGTGTCACTGCAATACGACCAGAACTTACATACTGCAATACGCAGTTGAATGCATCGAGCTCAGCGCGCAGAGCACTGATCTCGTCAGTTACGCCTGACTTCTCTACCACAGCATATACGGCATTGGCCTCCATGATGCGAGCGCCATAGCGACGTATGGTCTTCGAGATGAGGGGATTGTCGAGCAAGATGGGGGTAGATACCTTGAACAGCGCTACCTCCTGCATGAAGATCTCACCATCAACGTAGTAGTGAGCCTGCAATACATCAATCTTCTTCTCGATCTGCTTGGTTACCTTGATGATGGTATCCTCATCGCTCCACGCAGTGATGGTGTAGCGGTGTACACCTTTGATAGACGATGCCGAGGCATTGATACTCTCGATATTGATCTGTCGGCGGGTAAACACGGCAGTGATCTGATTGAGCAGACCTGCGATGTTCTCCGAATGAACAATCAATGTATATAGTTTCTTTTCCATTTCTTTTCGATTTAACAATCCGTTGCGTTCATCATCATCACGTTCACTGCTCCGCCCGGAGGTGTCATGGGCATTACGTTTTCGCCCTGCATGATGGCTACTTCGAGCAAGTAGGGGCCGTCGGTAGTAAGCATGGTGTTGATCGCATCTGCGAGGTTAGCACGCTCGGTGACGGTCTGTGCGGGTATGCGGTAGGCCTCTGCTATCTTCATGTAGTCGGGGTTTACCATCGGAGTGAATGAGTAACGCTTGCCAAAGAAGAGCTCTTGCCATTGGCGTACGTTGCCGAGGTAGTTGTTGTTGAGCAAGATCATCTTGACCGGTGCGCCAGTCTCCATGATGGTACCAAACTCCTGGATGCTCATCTGTATACCGCCATCGCCCATGAAGAGACACACTGTACGGTCGGGAGCTCCGAAGGTAGCACCAATGGCTGCTGGGATACCAAATCCCATGGTGCCAAGACCACCTGAGGTGATGATGCTGCGCTTTTGTGTATACTGGAAGTATCGGGCAGACATCATCTGGTTCTGACCTACGTCGGTAACAAGGATTGCCTTATTGCCTGATGCTTCGCTCACGGCGCGAGCTACCTCACCCATGCGCAGAGGACCCTCTTCGGGGTGTATGGCTTGGTTGATAACTTCGTTCCACTCCTTTTCTTCGTATGGAGCAAAGCTGTCAATCCATTCTGTATGTTTTGCCTCTTCGATAGCCTCGGTGAGCAGTGCCAGTGTATGCTTACAGTCGCCCAATACGGCTACGTCGGCGTGTACGTTTTTGTTGATCTCTGCGGGGTCAATGTCGAGGTGTATCACCTTAGCCTGCTTAGCATAAGCATCGAGGCGACCAGTGACGCGGTCGTCAAAGCGCATACCCACAGCAATGAGCAGATCACACTCGTTGGTCTTGGTGTTGGGGCCCAAGTTACCATGCATACCGAGCATACCCTTGCGCAAGCGGTGTCCGTGGGGTAGGGTAGAGAGTCCCAGCAAGGTACATCCGACAGGGATGTCTGCTTTCTCTACGAAAGTACGGAGCTCTTCGGTAGCATCGCCCAACTCTACACCCTGGCCCGAAAGCAATAGAGGGCGTTGAGCGGCATTGATAAGTGCTGCAGCCTCTGCAACACTCTTAGGATCTGTTTCAGGTACAGCAATATAGCCGCGATCTACACTGATGGCAGTGGGCTTGAAATCTACCATGCCTACTTGCGCATTCTTTGCGAAGTCGAGCACTACGGGACCGGGGCGGCCAGTGCCAGCGATATGGAAGGCGCGTGCCACAGCCCAAGCGATATCCTCGGGGCGACGTATCTGGTAGCTCCACTTGGTGATAGGTTGTGTCACACCCACAAGGTCGACCTCCTGGAATGCATCAGTGCCGAGGAAGCCTGCGGCTACCTGTCCTGCGATGACTACGACAGGTGTACTATCGAGCATGGCATCTGCTACTCCTGTAATTGTGTTGGTAGCACCTGGTCCGCTGGTGACGATACACACACCCACCTTACCTGATGAGCGTGCATAGCCCTGTGCTGCATGGGCGGCACCCTGTTCGTGGCGCACGAGCACCTGCTTAAAGTCGTTCTGGTGGTCGAACATAGCGTCAAACACGGGCATAATACTGCCACCGGGGTAACCGAATACGGTGTCAACCCCTTCGTGAATAAGCGCTTGCATGAGAGCTTCTGAACCTGTTATCATCTTATAAAAAATTAAAAAAACCTTTCCCAACGAGTGAGAAAGGCCATCCTTTATTATTAAAACTGTACCTACGATTCTCACATCTGTCCCACAATAAGAGATAGAATGTCAATAATGACCACGTGAAGAACCATATTTGTTTTCATATTCTCGTTGTTTGGGCTGCAAATGTAAATAGAAAATCCCATTTCTGCTAATAAAATGTAATATTTTTTACATGAAATTACATTCTTTTGAAAGCCCAAGCCTCGAAAAAGCGAAATTTTATTACAAAACCTTAGGGAATAATATAGGTGTTTACCCATTTTTACAATTCTCCTCCTAAGGTAGGAGGAGTACCCTCGTAGAGGGGGAGGTGGTATGAACTTTCTGCAAATACCCCCTCCGCTTCGCTCGTCCCCCTACGTTAGGGGGACAATCCTTGGATCAGGGTAAACTGCTATATTATTACAAAACCTTACGAGATGATACGTGTTTCGAGTGTATTGTCGAGATTGTCGGCATGTTTGATGACAACGCACTCTACACCTCCGTCTATAGCGCGGAAAGCGCCTTCGATTTTGGGTATCATACCTTTGTTAATGGTGCCATCGGCGCGCAGGGCGGCAAAGCTCTCGCGGTTGATGGTGGGGATGACGCTGTAGTCATCGTCTACATCAGTGAGCACACCATTCTTCTCAAGGCAGAAGATGAGGTTGGTGGGTTGTATCTGTGATGCTCCTACGGCTACGGCAGAGGCTACGCTGTCTGCATTGCTGTTGAGCAGTGAGCCTTGCTCATCGTGGGTGATGGCGCAGAATACGGGGACGATGCCTTGTTCTACAAGAGAGGCGAGAAAACTGATGTTCATGCGTTCGGGTACAATGTCTCCCACGTATCCATAGTCGATGGGCTTTGGAGCGCGTCGTGTGGCTGGTATCACATTGGCATCTGCTCCAGAGAGGCCTATCGCTTTGCAGCCAAGTGCGCAGAGGCGAGCTACGATTTGTTTGTTTACAAGTCCTGCATATACCATGGTGACTACATCGAGAGTCTCTCGGTCTGTCACGCGGCGTCCGTCGATCATCTGAGTCTCTATGCCGAGCTGTGCGCTTAGGCGTGTGGCGAGTTTTCCGCCGCCATGGATAAGCATCTTGGGACCTTCTATAGCTGCAAACTTTTCGAGAAAACGCTCCAATGCAGCAGCGTCGTCAATGACATTTCCTCCGATTTTTACTACTTGGATCATAGGTTTTCGAGCAATCGCTTAAGTACTACTGTTGCTGAAATCTCACGGTTGGCAGCCTCGGGGATAACAAGGCTTGTGGGGGCTTCGATCACCTCGTCGGTAACAATCATGCCGCGGCGTACGGGCAGGCAGTGCATGAAGAAGGCGTTGTTGGTGAGTGCCATCTTTTCTGTAGTGATTGTCCACGAACGATCGCGTGAAAGCACCTGACCATAGTTGGGGTCATCATATGCTGACCAGTTCTTAGCATATACAAAGTCTGCATCACGCAGCGCCTCGTCTTGATCATGAGTCACCTTGGCGTTGCCTACAAACTCGGGAGCGAGGTCATAGCCTTCGGGGTTAGCGATGACAAAGTCGTAGTCGGTAGCATTCATCCACTCGGCAAATGAGTTGGGCACAGCTTGGGGCAATGCCTTGGGGTGGGGAGCCCAGGTGAGCACTACCTTTGGACGCTCTGTCTTCTTGTGCTCCTCGATGGTGATGAGGTCTGCAAAACTCTGCAGAGGGTGGCGTGTGGCTGCCTCCATGCTGAACACGGGACGGCCCGAGTAGCGGATAAACTGCTCGATGACGCGCTCCTCATAGTCATCAGCCTTATCGGTGAGACCTGCAAAAGAGCGTACACCAATGATGTCACAGTATGAGCCCATCACGGGGATAGCCTCAAGGAGGTGTTCGGCCTTGTCGCCATCCATGATGACGCCGCGCTCGGTCTCGAGTTTCCAAGCACCCTGGTTTACATCAAGTACGATGACGTTCATGCCCAGATTCATCGCAGCCTTCTGAGTGCTCAAGCGTGTGCGAAGCGATGAGTTGAAGAAGATCATCATCAGTGTCTTATTACGACCCAGCTCTACGTGAGCAAAACGGTCTTTTTTGATGGCTAATGCCTCGGCTACTGCATCGTGCAGATTGCCTATATCTTGTACGCAGGTAAATTTCTTCATACTATACGTGTTATTTGGATTATGCAATCAACTCTTTGAAAGCTGCAAGGAAAGCATCGGCGTGGGCTTTAGTGATGCCCAGTGCAGGGAGCAGTCGTACTGTAGATACGCCAGCACCACCAGTGAAGATGTGCTTCTCGAAGAGCAGACGCTTGCGGAACTCTGAGGCTGATCCTTCAATCTCAATACCAATCATGAGACCGCGACCACGCACCTCCTTGATCTGGGGTATCTTATTAAGCTCCTCGATGAGGTATGCGCCCACTTCAGCGGCATTAGCCACGAGGTTTTCTTGCTCGAATACATCGAGTACGGCGATAGCTGCAGCACATGCCAAGTGGTTGCCACCGAAAGTGGTGCCGAGCATGCCTGGCCATGGAGTGTAGTGGGGAGCAATGAGTACGCCTCCGATGGGGAAGCCATTACCCATACCCTTGGCGATAGTGATGAGGTCAGGACGGATGTCTGCTATTTGGTGAGCAAAGAACTTACCTGTGCGTCCATAGCCTGACTGTATCTCGTCGAGGATGAGCGATACGCCATACTTTGTGGTAGCTTCGCGCAACTGACAGAGGAACTCTGCCGAAGGACAATGGATACCTGCTACGCCCTGTATGCCCTCGATGATGACAGCGCAGAACTCTCCTGTCTGTAACTTCTCTTCGACAGCAGTAATGTCACCCAGGGGTACGAACTCTACGTTGGGAGTGCGGTTAAAGGGAGCATTGATCTTGGGATTGTCTGTAGCTGCTACGGCACCTGAAGTACGGCCGTGAAATGCCTTAGTGAATGCCAAAACCTTGGCTTTGCCATTGTGGAAAGATGCGAGTTTGATAGCATTTTCATTGGCTTCAGCACCTGAGTTACAGAGGAAGAGACTATAGTCTTCGTAGCCTGAGAGACGGCCGAGTTTGTCAGCCAATTGCTTCTGCAGGCTATTTTCTACAGAGTTTGAGTAGAAGCCGAGTTTTGCCACCTGCTCACTAATCATCTGTACATAGTGCGGATGAGCATGACCGATAGAAATCACGGCATGGCCTCCGTAGAGGTCGAGATACTCGGTACCATCGGCATCGTATACGTAGTTGCCCTTGCCACGCACGGGCTCTACGGGATAGAGGGGATATACGTCGAAAAGATTCATACGAATAGAAAATTGAAAATTGAAAATTGAAAATTATAGTCTCTGGGATGTTTGCTTTTTAGTAGATTTTTCAATCTCAAAATTCGATTAATAATTATTTTTTGTCGTCTTTATTATTGATGTGAGTAAGGCAATTAGTTCTTTGTTGTCATTGTAAAGAGAATTGAATATTGTTTGGTCTATGGTGTCACTCTCATGAAGCAATTCCAACCAATATGCAGTTTCGTCAGCTTCTTTTAGTGCAATTGAAAGCTTGCTGACAAAATCTGCGGTACTCTGTGCATTGCGGCTTTCGCGAACATTGGCACCAATGCTTGTTCCGCTACGCAATATCTGATTAGAGATCACATAGTCTTTCTTCTCCGTTTGCAAGTAGCGTACAAATCGGATTATGCGGATCGCAAAGGCTTTGCTTTTGTCATGAATGATATTTTCGTTTTCCGTGCGTGCCATTACTTGCTTTGAACCGGAGGTCTTTCAATTTTCAATTCTCAATTTTCAATTTTAGAACGCTGAGGACTTCAAAAGAAGGCCGCTGCGTTCATCTATGCCGAACATCAAGTTCATGTTTTGTACAGCCTGACCTACGGCACCTTTGAGGAGGTTGTCGATGATACAGGTGATGACAGCTTTATTGCCAAACTTATCGATGTGTACGAGCGCCTTGTTTGTGTTGACAACTTGCTTCAGATCGAGTGCTTTGTCGATATAGTGTGTGAAGGCTGCATCGGCATAGAAGGTGCGGTACATCTCGGCCAACTGCTCAGCTGTGGGGTTGGTAGGAGTACCTTCCTCACCATCGAACTTTACAACCTCTGTACAGAAAATGCCGCGGGCAAAGTCACCACGGTAGGGGATGAAGTCGATGTCTGCCTCAAGAGAGCCTTGCAGCTCGGTGAGCGACTGGCGTATCTCGTGCAAATGCTGGTGGGTAAACACCTTGTATATGCTCATGTTGTCTGTACGCCAACTGAAGTGAGTGGTCGATACAGGCTTCTGACCAGCGCCAGTAGAACCTGTGATTGCATTTACAGCCACGTCGTGGGTGAGCAATCCTGCTTTTGCCAAGGGCAGCAAGCCGAGCTGTATACAAGTAGCGAAGCATCCAGGGTTGGCCAAATGCTGACACTTACAAATCTGTTCCTTGTGTATCTCGGGTAATCCGTATACATAGTCGTGTGTGGGAGCTGCTATGCGGAAGTCCTGCGCTAAGTCGATAATCTTCACGTGTTCGGGGATGGCGTGCTCCTTAAGGAATGCCTCGCTCTTGCCGTGACCGAAGCAGAAGAATACCACGTCGACATCATCGAAGGGCATAGCATCGGTGAAGCGCAAGTCTGTGTCGCCCAACAAACCCTCGTGTACGTCTGCTACGAGGTTACCAGCATTACTCTCACTATTGGCAAAGACAATCTCTGCCTCGGGATGATTCACAAGCAGACGGATGAGTTCTCCGCCCGTATAGCCTGCTGCACCCAATATACCTATCTTAATCATTCTTTAAATAACGGTTTTCCTCTTCAGGAATTATCAACATGAGTATCAAGTATACGATGGCACCACTGAAAGCGGTGAATATGGTGAGCAATGTGTATGCCACACGCACCACGGTGACATCAATATTGGCATAGTTGGCGATAGCAGCGCACACGCCTGCCAACTTACGTCCGATGCGGGGACGTTCCATCTTCTTAGGTTCTGACATAGTCTTATATGGATTAAAACTAAAAGTTAAGAATTAAAAGGAGAGAACAATATACGACACGGATATGCCGATAAAGAACCCTTTAATTCTTAACTTTTAATATGTGTTTATCTTTCCTCGTCGGGATGACAAGCGTAGTATGCACGCAGAGCTGTAGAGTTTACCTTGATGAAGCCCTTAGCCTCTTCTGCAGTCCAACCCTTCTGTGTCTCGCCATATTCGCCAAACTTATTCTTTACAAGGTCATCGGGTGAGTCTACACCTACAGTCTGGAAGCCGAGGGGGCGGAGCTCAAGTGTTACTACGCCATTTACGTTGCGCTGTGAACTTTCGAGCATTGCCTCAATATCTGGCATGACGGGCTCGAGGTACTGACTCTCGTGGAGGAACATACCGTACCAGTTAGCTACCTGATCCTTCCAGTACTGCTGCCACTTAGAGAGGGTGTACTTCTCGAGGTAGCGGTGAGCTGCGATGATGAGCATGGGAGCTGCAGCCTCAAAACCTACACGACCCTTGATACCGATGATAGTGTCGCCCACATGGCAGTCGCGGCCGATACCATATGCAGCACCGATCTCCTCGACAGCCTGGATAGCCTTAATCTTATCGGTATACTCTACACCGTTTACAGAGCAAAGTTCACCCTTGCTGAAGCCGAGCTTCAAGAGTTCTGGACCCTCCTTGGTGGGGTGCTTGAGGTAAGCCGACTCGGGGAGGCCCTGATTAGAGTCGAGCAATTCGCCACCGCAGATGCTGGTTCCCCAGATACCTACGTTGTATGAGTATTTCAGCTTAGCAAAGTCTGCATTGAAACCACCTGCATTGAGGTAGTCAACCTCCTCCTTACGAGTGAGAGTCTTATCGCGGGTAAGAGTGATGATCTCGATGCCGGGAGCCATCACGAGGAAGGTCATGTCGAAACGAATCTGGTCGTTACCAGCACCTGTAGAGCCATGTGCGATAGCATCAGCGCCAATCTCCTTTGCATAGCGTGCGATAGCCAAGGCTTGGAAGATACGCTCTGAGCTTACTGAGATAGGGTAGCAGTTGTTACGCAATACGTTACCATATACCATGTACTTGAGGCTCTTCTCGTAGTACTCCTGAGTAACATCAAGAGTCATGTACTTTACAGCGCCCAACTTATAGGCGTTCTCCTCATTGGTGCGGAGTTGCTCTTCGCTGAAGCCACCAGTATTAGCGCATACGGCGTGTACTTCATAACCCATCTCTTTGGCCAGGTACATCACGGTGTACGAGGTGTCGAGTCCGCCACTGAAGGCGACTACAACTTTTTTCTTTTGTTCCATATCGTGTTCGTTTTTTATTTTTTCTTTGATTTTAGATGCAGCATCTTGCGCAAGCGGTTTTGCCACTTTGACATAGTGGGTACCTCTTCATCGGGATCGATGGGAGTAGCCTTAGGGTCAAAGAGCATACCTGTGCAGAGGCAGCGAGTACGATTGTTGCGTTGCAGGATATCATAGTTTTTACAACCCTCGCAACCCTTCCAGAACTCATCGTCCTGTGTCAGCTCAGTGAGTGTCACTGGTACATAACCCAATGCAGTATTGAGCTTCATTACGGGCAGTGAGGTGGTGATACTGAATAACTTTGCGTAGGGGAAACGCTCGCGAGCCAACTCAAATGTTTTCTTCTTGATGCGACCTGCAAGTCCCAGACGACGATACTCAGGGTCTACGATGAGACCTGATGTTGCGACAAAGTCACCGTGGCTCCAACTTTCGATATAGCTAAATCCGATAAGCTTCTCGCCATCGAGAGCTACTACAGCCTTTCCGCCATTAATCTTTTCGGCAACGTATTCGGGTGAGCGCTTAGCAATACCTGTGCCACGCTGCAGTGCCGACTCATATATCAATTGGCAAATGCGCTCAGCATACACCGCATGTGAGGCATTGGCATATTTTACAACAATGTTGTTTGCATCCATATTCAGAGGATTTCGTTTTTGTCTGTTGACAATCTTTTACCTTATTTATACCTATTTTTATTATGTGGCTGCAAAATTAGTGTATGCGGAGCGAAAAACCAAAACTTGCTTAGAGTTTTTCTGCAGCATAGGCTAAATTCCATTAAAAAAGCACCGATTTCTGCTTGAAACCGATGCTTTAGGTCGACTTTTATGATGAATATTCGATTTGTATACGTGTAATTGGTGTGTATATTCGATAAATATTCAAAAATGATGCATAAACGATAAGGTGTGTTAGGGCTATTTGCGCTCTACAATTTCAAAGGGTACGCGCACCGATACGCCGCACTTCATTAAGTCTGTCAAGTTAGGATACATGCGTACTTTGAAAGACTCCCAATCTCGGTGCTCAAGATGGGTCCACCCAGCTTCAGAAAGCGCAAAGGCACGAGGGTAGGTCATGTAGGTCGCACGATTGATGTCTCCTATCGCTTCGGCCCATAGAGTGCCCATCACACCCAAGACGTGGTCCTGTGCTTCGGCTGCGGTGCCATACCCTGGGTCGAGCTTGTAGCAATTCTCGAGCGTCGAGATAGGCATACCCCAATTGTTAAACTCGGGGAGGTCGCCTCTCCATTGTGGGTAATCGAAATAGGCATATTCGCCTGGTGCCATGATGATAGGGTGACCATACTTCTTTGTCAGCGACAAGCATGTAGGTGTCAGTCCATAGCGCCAAGTGACAAGTGTCACATCCTTGGGGTAGGGGAAGAGGTAGTCATTGGCAGGGGGATAGATATTGTCGAGCTCGCACCAGAGGATGGGTTTCTTACCATTGTCTCTAACGGCTGCCAATATGCGATTAAAGAAAGGTGTCATCAGTTGCGTAGCCTCAGTATACCCAGCCTGTTGCATCATTGCTTGGCAATCTGCACACTTGGCCCAGTTGGCAGGTACGGCAGCTTCGTCTCCACCGAGGTGTATGTAGGGCGAGTCGAATAGGGGAGCTATTTCGTTAATGACATCGGTAAGTATCTCATAGCTTTTGTCATTGGCGGCACACACCATACGATTTGTGGTGTGCCCTACTACGACTGTATCCTCCTTTAGGTGTGAGCAGCTCAGCTCGGGATATGCGGCCAATATCGCAACGGTGTGACCCGGTATGTCCATCTCGGGAATCACCTCTATGTGGCGCTGAGCGGCATATCTCACAATCTCTCTCAAGTCATCTTGGGTGTAGTGTCGTGGGCTTGCCAGACGGGGATGGCTATTGATAGCTACGCGCCATCCTTGGTCATCGGTAAGGTGTAGCTGCAATACATTGTACTTGTATTTAGCCATCTGGTCAATGTAGAACTTGACATCCTTTACCGGCAAGAAGTGGCGTGCTGGGTCGAGCATGAGAGCACGACAAGCAAAGCGTGGAGCATCGTCGATGATGATGGGAGACATCTCATCTTTTGCTGTAGCCACTACATCACCCAAGAGCAATTGGTCCAGTGTCATAGCTCCGCGGAAGAGCGCAGCTGTAGTGCTTCCACTCAGTACGATGCCACGTTGCGAGATTTGCAGTCGGTAGTGCTCGGCTCCTTCTAAAGTCTTGTCGATGCGGAGCTTGATGTCAGCCTTACCACCTTTTGAGGTTATGCCTACAGGTACATCGGTACGTTGGGCTATGATATCGGCTATCGTCTCTGCGATGAAGTGCAGCGAGTCGGCAGGTTGTTCTATAGCTGTACGTCCTTCGATGATGTGCCATGCACGTCCCTTAGGATGTTCGATATGATTGGGCATGGGCATAAGAGCCGACAAGTTATCTTGCGCCATGGACGTGAATGTCGTACATAGTGCAACGAGGACTGCAAATATCTTTTTTGTCATGAAATACTGTGTGAATGTGTATACGCTATCTTATTCGGTCATAGCTTGCCAGCCTTGCGCCTTGAGCTCCATCTCTCCACCATCGCGTGTGATGAGCATACATCCAAGCTCTGGCTTGGTGATATGGCCAATGAGGCGTATGCCCTTCATGTTGGCTACTTTCTCATGGTCTGTCAAGGGCACGGTAAACAGTAATTCGTAGTCTTCACCGCCGTTGAGGGCGCAAGTGGTGACATTCATATTAAACTCCTCGGCCATGACAGCTGTCTGGTAATCGAGCGGGATGTGCTCTTCGTATACGCGACATCCTGTGCCGCTCTGCTTGCAGATATGCATGAGCTCCGAAGAGAGACCATCAGAGATGTCCATCATAGCAGTGGGCTTCACGCCTGCTTCTGCCAGGGCGCTGATGATGTCACGGCGTGCCTCAGGCTTGAGTTGACGTTCGAGCAGATATTCCTTGCCCGAGAAGTCGGGTTGCGCATCGCTCTCTCCCATGAATACGCTCTTCTCTCGCTCAAGGAGTTGTAGACCCATGTAAGCAGATCCGAGGTCGCCCGATACGCAGATGAGGTCGGTCTCATGCGCTCCATTGCGGTATACGACCTTATCTTTGGGGGCATCGCCTATGGCAGTGATGCTGATGGCCAAGCCGGTGAGCGAAGAGGTGGTGTCGCCACCTACGATGTCTACGTGGTGTGATTCGCAAGCCAGACGCATACCAGCGTACAGCTCCTCCATATCTTCCACTCCGAAGCGCTTGCTGATAGCCAGTGATACGGTGATCTGACGCGGCGTACCATTCATGGCATAGATGTCAGAGAGGTTTACCATCACTGCTTTGTAGCCAAGATGCTTGAGCGGTACGTAGGTGAGGTCAAAGTGTACGCCCTCCATCAAGAGGTCTGTAGTTACTAAGACCTGACGGTCGGGATATTCGAGTACGGCACAGTCATCGCCTACTCCATATTTAGATGATGCGTTTTGTAATTCGATGTTTTCGGTGAGGAGGCGTATGAGGCCAAACTCTCCAAGAGTAGATATGGGAGTTTTCTTATTTGATTCCATTTACTTCTGTTGTATGTGATTGTTGCTTAGTTGGCGCGGTTGATGAGTTCGCGCATGATTTCTGTCATGTAGGGTTGCGCCTTATCAGCTGCTGCTTGCACCTCTTCGTGGGTAACCTCTACGATCTTTCCCTCTACGCCAAGGTCTGTGATGACCGACATGCCAAAGACGTTGATGCCGCAGTGCTTAGCCACGATAACCTCGGGCACGGTGCTCATGCCCACAGCATCAGCGCCTAAGATGCGGTACATCTTATACTCGGCGGGAGTCTCAAAGGTAGGTCCACTGACACCTACATATATGCCCTCTACTACACGAATGCCCTTTTCAGAGGCAATCTCTTTGGCTTTACCGATGAGTGCTCGGCTATAGGGCTCGCTCATGTCCGGGAAGCGTGGACCATAGTCGATGTTTTTGCCACGGAGCGGGTGTTCGGGGAAGAAGTTGATATGATCGGTGATAATCATGAGATCACCAATCTCAAAGTCGGGGTTCATACCACCAGCGGCGTTAGATACAAAGAGAGTCTTGATGCCCAACTCACGCATCACGCGAACGGGGAAGGTCACCTCCTTCATAGAGTATCCCTCATAGTAGTGGAATCGGCCCTGCATGGCCATGATGTCCTTGCTACCCAGCTTGCCGAAGATGAGCTTGCCGCTGTGACCTTCGACAGTAGAGAGGGGGAAGTTAGGGATCTCTTCGTATTTGATTTCGTACTTATCGGTTATCTCGTTTACAAGACTACCCAATCCAGTGCCAAGAATGATGGCAGTCTCAGGATTTGTGTGCATCTTTTCTCTGATGAACGATACGGTTTCTTGAATTTTTGCTAACATAGTCGATAATATAATGGTTGAACTTCTCTTGTTGCTCTTGTAGGAATACCACCTCGATGGGCAGCACGTAGAGGTTGCTGCTGGTGAGGTCGCTCAGCGTATGCAGACTCAGTCGGGCAGCGTCCTTTTCGGTGGTGATGATCAGTTTGTCCGCAGCTTCGGTGGTGGCAAACATCTTCTCAATGTTTTGCACCTCGGAACGGCTAAAGTCATGATGGTCACCAAACTCCAGGTGTGTGATACAGTCGGTATATTCGCGTAGTTTATCTACCAATGGAGCAGCCGAGGCGATACCAGTCACTAATATAATATGTGTCTGACGAGTCAGCGTGGAGAGCGCTCTTGTTCGCTTTTCCTCCCCTAAGCTTTTTAAGTCGCCATAGGCAAAGCTTGTAAAGTAGAGTCGCTGATAAGGTCTGAGCTCTAAGTGCTTAGCCACGATGCGATAGTCGATAGGCTTGATGTCTGCCGGACACTTTGTGACAATGATGATATGAGCACGGAGAAGACTGCTCTTAGGCTCGCGCAGCATACCTGAGGGCATGAGGGCATCTTCGTAGATGGGGCGGTTGTAGTCCATCAGCACGATGCTCACTCCTGGCGTCACGTGGCGATGTTGGAATGCGTCGTCGAGTAGTACCACTGCGGTGTCTGCAGTCTCTGCATCCTCACATAGGCGATGTATGCCATGTCGACGATTGGCGTCGACGGCGACATGTATGCCAGGGAACTTCTTCTTTATCTGGTATGGCTCGTCACCGATCTCGCGGGGAGTGCTACTATCAGATGCCAAGCGATATCCTGAGCTCTTTCGCTTATAGCCTCTGCTCAATAGGGCAGTCTTGAATTTATCTTTGAGCAGCCCGATGAGATACTCCGTGTGAGGAGTCTTACCCGTTCCGCCCACCGTGAGGTTGCCCACAGAGATAACCGGTACCTCAAACTCCTCGGAAGTGATAAACTCCCAGTCAAAGAATTTGTTGCGCAAGCCTATCGCCGCACCATAGAGGAGCGTGAGGGGCGTCAGTATCCAGTGTCTCTTGTTTGGGGCTTTCATGTCATCTTACTTGATTAGGTGTATCTCGTAAGGCATACGTGCCTGTAGGTTGTTCATCTGCTCGAGGTTATAGATAAGGTTGAGCTCGTTCTTAAACTGTCCGGCTACCTTACCCATGCGTGCTTCGATGTAGCTCTCCTTGGTCTGATTGAGCAGCATGGTCAGCATATTCTCCTCTTTGGGGTAGCTGATGAGGGTATAGCTCTCGATGCCAGCCTTTTCGGCAGCAATCTCCTTAGCCAGTTCGATACCGCCCAATAGGTCTACCAAGCCTAAATCCTTGGCCATCTCACCTGTCCATACGCGGCCCTGTGCTACAGCCTCAATGTCGGCAATGCTCATCTGACGTCCATCAGCACAGCGCTTGGTGAACAGTGCATATCCTCTGTTGATATATCTCTGCATGATAGCGCGTTCGTCAGCAGTGTAGGGGCGGAACATGCTACCGAGGTCTGAGTGCTTGTTGCTCTTCACGGTCTCCACATTGAGCTTCAGCTTCTCTGTGATGAGCTTGTGCGGGTTGGGGAACATGCCGAAGATGCCGATAGAGCCAGTGAGCGTGTTGGGCTGCGCGATGATGGTGTCAGCTGCGCATGAGATATAGTATCCGCCCGATGCCGCATAGTCACCCATAGATACGATGACGGGCTTCTTCTCCTTGAGCTTCACCACCTCATTCCAGATTTGCTCTGATGCATAGGCGCTACCACCGGGTGAATTTACGCGCAGTACTACCGCTTTGATAGTCTCGTCGTCGCGTATTTTTCTCAGGTCTGCGCACACCTTATCGCCCACGATTTCGGGAGTGGTGCCCATGTTGGTTGTCGAGGGTACATCTACGATCTGTCCTTCAGCATAATACATGGCGATGATGTTGCCACTCTTGTCCAGGGGCACATTCTTTTGGATATTTTTCACCTCGTCCAGCGAGAGCACATTGAGGCGCTCCTTCTCATCGGCATTCATCAACTGCTTCAGATAGTCTTTAGTCTCATCCATGTAGAGCAATGTGTCTACCAATCCAGCAGCCAATGTCTCTTCAGGAGAGGTGAATGCCATATAGCGATCGGCACATTCGTTGAGCTTCTCGGGGGTGATGCCGCGTGATTTAGATACACCCTGCACCATGTTGTTCCAGATAGAAGATGTGTAGGCTGTTATCTGTTCGCGATTCTCCTCGCTCATCTCCATTGAGGTATAAGGCTCAACGGCAGATTTATAGGTGCCCACCTTGAATACCTCCATCTCCACGCCCAGCTGTGCCAAGAGATCCTTGAAGTATATCGTCTGCGAAGCCACACCGTGCCAGTCTACCAATCCTTGGGGGTTGAGTATCACCTTGTCGGCTACGCTACATATATAATAGTCATTCTCTGAGTAGTTGCCACCGTATGCCACTACGAACTTACCAGTCTCCTTGAAGCGGATGAGCGCGTTTCTGATCTCCTCGGTGCTGGCGGGGCTGGCCATGATGCCACCAGCCTCCAGGTATATACCTTTGATATAGTCATTCTCTGCAGCCTTCTGTATGCATGTCAAGATGTCTTCAAGGCCCATGGCGGTCTGCTCCTCAGACATGAGTGAGGCAAATGGGTTCTCCACCAAGCGCTCAGTGACAGAGCCCTTTAGCTCCAGCTTGAAGAGGCTGCTGTCGCTGACAACCGTCGTCTTCTCTGCCGATGCAGCTATACCCACAACAGATACGATACTGATTACCGAAATCACGATCACACATGCTATCAAACCCACGATGGTCGCCAATGTGTATTTCAAAAAATCTTTCATCCTACTTGCTATTTAAAAGTCGTTATTTGCTATTGGTGTCACAAAGGTATATTTTTGGTTTGAATTCTCCTAAACACACTCCAATATTTTATGTAAAAAGCGACTTAATTGTTGAAAATTGTTTTTTCGATAGCCTAAAAACAACTTTTTTTGAAGAATAATTGCGTTTTTTATGGCTGCTATTAAAAAAATCAATACTTTTGTAGCTGAAAATGGAGCGAATTACAAAAATTATTCGTAATTTGCAGCCGTTTTCCGAGAAAGTGTCGTGGGATGAAGCCTTTGGAAAGGTGCTCGAGTGGTTGAAGAGGCACGCCTGGAAAGCGTGTATACGTCAAAAGCGTATCAGGGGTTCGAATCCCCTTCTTTCCGCGAAGAAGAAAAAAAAGAGAACAGAAACAATTTAAATAATAGTATTAATTAAAAGTAAAACACAATGAAAAAGATTTTTGCAGTAGTTGCAATGTTCGGTATCCTCTCAGTAGGATTCACACAGACAGTGGTTGCTCAGGATGCAGCAGCTCCACAGACAGAGACAGTTGATTCAGTAGCAGCTGATTCAGTAGCAGCTGATTCAGCAGCAGTTGAGGCTCCCGCCGAGGTTGCTCCCGTTGAGGAGGAGGTTGTAGGTATGCACAAGGCACTTAAGACTAAGTTTATCGAGGGTGATGCTAGCTTCATGTCATTGGTAGCTATTGCATTGGTACTCGGTTTGGCTTTCTGTATCGAGCGTATCATCTACTTGAGCCTCGCTGAGGTTAACACCAAGAAGCTTTTGGCTGCTATCGAGGCTGCTTTGGCTAAGGGTGATGTAGAAGGTGCTAAGACAATCTGCCGTAACACACGTGGTCCCGTAGCTTCTATCTGCTACCAGGGTCTCTTGCGTATCGACGAGGGTCTTGACGTAGTAGAGCGTTCAGTAGTTTCTTACGGTGGCGTACAGTCAGCTGCTCTCGAGAAGAACTGCTCATGGGTAACTCTCTTCATCGCTATGGCTCCCTCACTCGGATTCTTGGGTACTGTGATCGGTATGGTTATGGCGTTCGACGATATCCAGAAGGCTGGTGATATTAGCCCCACTGTAGTAGCAGGTGGTATGAAGGTGGCTTTGATTACCACTATCTTCGGTATTATCGTAGCTCTCGTTCTTCAGATTTTCTACAACTTCATCCTTTCTAAGATTGAGTCTTTGACTACCGATATGGAGGATAGCTCTATTACTCTCTTGGATTTGATCATGAAGTACAACTTGAAGAAGTAATTAACATTAACTGAGAAAAAAAACAATGAAAGCGAGTAAAATAGCATCCATCGTATATTACATACTGATTGCCCTCTCTGCAGTGGTGTTGGTATTGTTCTTCTGCGTTGGATTTGGAAACCAGGAGTCACTTCCTAGTGGCTTCTACAAATCACCCCAGTATACAGACCTCTTGATGTATTGGATGTATGCTCTCGCAGCTATCTGTGGTGTTTGCACATTGGTAGGTGCTGTGACTGCAAAGGGTGGTAAGATTGATTCAAACATGCCGGCATGGGGTAAGGCCCTTGCAACTATCGGCTTGTGGTTGTTCATCCCCGTAATGGTAGCAGCATGGTTCATGGGTAGCAAGTCACCCATCATGACTGGTACAGGTCTTTACGAAGACGCATTCTGGTTGCAAGCAACAGATGCTATCATCTACACCGTATACGTATTGCTCGGTGTTACTGCATTGGCATTGATCGTAGGCTTGACAGGAATTTTCAAGAAGTAAAAAGTCATAATTTATAGGAGAATTTAATTTATGGCAAAGAAGAAAAGAAAAGTTCCTGGATTGAATGGTAGCTCGTTGGCCGACATCTCATTCATCTTGTTGATCTTCTTCTTGATTACAACATCAATGGATACGGATACCGGTTTGGTGCGCCGCTTGCCCAACCCACCAGATCCTAACCAGCAAGAAGAGGACGTAAAGGTGAAAGGTCGTAATGTTCTCGTTGTATCAGTAAATATGAACAACGATATCATGTACTACTACGGAGATGAGTCAAAGCGCGTGACAGTTAATGACGTTAAGCCCGAAGACTTGCGCGCGGTTGCTAAGGAGTTCATCGCCAATCCTGAGAATAAGGCAAACATGCCTGAGTTCCACCCCGCAGATCCACCACTGCCCATCCTTGGTGCGTATCCTGTGACTAAGAATCACATCATCTCTGTACAGACCGACCGTAGCACAAGCTATGACGTATACTTCCAGATTCAGAACGAGTTGATGGCAGCATACAATGAGCTTCGTGACGAGCTCGCACGCGAGAAGTTCGGTAGATACTACAGACATCTTGATCCCGAGTCAGATGAGGCTTTGGCTATCAGAGGTGTGTATCCGATGAAGATTTCAGAGGCTGAACCTAAAAAATATGGAGGAAACTAATCATGGGAAAATTTAATAAGAATGGTAGCAAGGAAGTTCCTGAACTGAATACCTCGTCACTCCCTGACTTGATCTTCAGTATCCTGTTCTTCTTCATGATGGTAACCTCTATGCGTGAGGTAACACTCAAGGTAGAGTTCCAGACCCCGAAGGGTACTGAGATTGAGAAGCTCGAGAAGAAATCGTTGGTATCATACGTATATATCGGTCGCCCTACTAAGGAGTTCCGCTCTAAGATGGGTACTGGTACACGTATCCAGCTCAACGACGACTTTGCTGAGGTAGACGCTATCGGAGAATACGTATACCAGGAGCGTGAGTCTATGAGCGAGCGCGATAAGCCCTTCATGAAGGTGTCATTGAAGATCGACCAAGAGACCCAGATGGGTATCGTCACCGACGTAAAGATGGCATTGCGTGAAGCATGGGCGCTGAACATCGTATATTCAGCAGGTAAACGTCAGTAATCAACAACATTACAGACACTATAGAAAAAGCGGGTGTAAAAGCCCGCTTTTTTAGAATCGATTTTTTATGCTGAGCCTATTGCTCAGTGACTCTCTTAACAAAGCAAGTATAAGATTATGGGACAATCACAACTCGATGAACTCGATACCCAGATACTCAAGATGGTAGCCAACAACGCACGTATACCCTACCTCGAGGTTGCTCGTGAGTGCAACGTGTCAGGAGCTGCCATCCATCAGCGTATGCAGAAGATGATAAACCAAGGCATCATCTATGGCTCAGAGTTCAGCATCGACCCCTTCAAGATAGGTCTCGAGACTTGTGCCTATCTCGGTCTCTTCCTCAAGGACCCCTCAGACTATGACCGCATAGTAGAGGCACTTCGTCAGATCCCCGAGGTGGTAGAGTGTCACTATACCACAGGTAAGTACGACCTCTTCATCAAGATGTACGTCAAGGACAATCACACCCTGCGCAGTGTTATCCATGACAAACTCCTTCCCCTTGGCCTCGCCCGTACCGAGACACTCATCTCCTTCTCCGAGGTCTTTAAGCGTCAGATGCCTATCCCTGATTACGAAGAGTAAATCGATTGGCTCCTCTCTCATGTATAAGACGACTCCCACATCCGTAGGAGCCGTCTTTTTTATGTCACCACTGCGTGAGCGTGTCCTCCATTTGCTTTGCAGTATCCTTACGGAGTACCTATACACTCCACGATTATTCTCACCTGGTTGCGTGATAAGATGCGCTCCGTGCCTTTGTACCCATTTGGCTGAGGCGGGTGGTCTGCTTCAGCTCTTCGCGGAAGCGGCGAACAGCAGTGAGGTATTCCCTATCGGGATAATAGAGCTGTGCAAGCTCGCCGAAGTTGTAATCTTTTATTTCAAATCTTTTCATAGAGAGAGCATATTAATTGTCATCGTCATTTCTCATCAGCAAGCATTGACAATTTGACGTTGTTGATAACAAACTTTTGGCTGCTCACGATGGTGTGATACATCGACACTGCACCTGCATGGCCTATGCGCCACACCGCAGATATTCGCGTATCGGTTGTGCACTATAGTGAGTATACACCGCCCGCACGTGACGCGTTGCAATTACGCATTATACTTACATATCCAAACACTTACGCTCGCTAAGTCGTAATAAGTCGCAGTAATTCGCAATAAAGTCAAGGGCTAAAAATCTTTATAGTAACTTTCCACTAGAAATCAAGTCGGGATGGCCACCCGCCTTGAAGTCCATGGCCAGGACTTGCGATGTGAGGCCACACACCGCTTCGATTGCGAAATCGCTAACGCTCGGCTAAGTTCAAGCAAGCTTGGCTCTCTATCGCTAAATCGCGATTTTGTCAGCATTGAAATGGTTGAGGGTTGAGAGTTGAGGGATCCATCCGGAGGGGAAGCTCACAGCTCACGACTCAAAGCCAGGACAAGCCCTAAAACTTAAACACTAACAATGATGAAAAACTGGAAAGAAATACTCAAACTTCTTATTGCCGTGCTAACGGCTATCGCAGGCACCCTGGGCGTAATGTCTTGTGTAGGATAGAGCCTTTGAGCGATGAGCCCGTGAGTATAAAAAAGAGATGAGGGCGTGTCTGTGTGACGAGCCCTCATCTATGTCATCGGGGATGATGTGTCTTGGGTATATGACCTCTCTATCCGTGCATGGTGAGGTAGGCAATGTAGGCGATGTACACCACGAGGAAGAGGGCGCCCTCGATGCGGTCGAGCTTATGCTTCTTGAAGGTGAAGGCGGCCATCCAGAGCATGACGATGGCGATGAGTACCATAGCGATATCGGTGGTGGAGATGCTCTGTATCTCGAAGGGCGAGATGGCGGCGCTGGCGCCGATGATGAGCGAGATGTTGAAGATATTTGAGCCTATGACATTACCTAAGGCGAGCTGATTCTTTCCCTTGAGGGCGGCAACCACGCAGGTGGCAAGCTCGGGCAGTGAGGTGCCCAGGGCCATGAGGGTGATAGAGATGAAGGCCTCTGATACGTGGAAGCGCTCGGCGATGCTTACGGTATGGTCTACGAAGATCTGTCCGCCAAAGACGAGACCTGCCAAGCCTGCGACGATGAGGAGCACGGCCTTGCCCATGGGCATGGGTTTTATATCTTCGTCATCGGTGTCGGCATCGCTCTTTGATGACTTGAAGGAGTCTATCATAAAGATGACGAACACGAGCAGTAGGGTGAGGGCATCTAAGCGTGATATGCCGGGGGTGTTGCCAAAGAGCCCGAAGCCATTGTAGAGCATTATGATGAGCAGGAACGTCACGGCAATGGCGAAGGGGATGTCTTTGCGGACGTTGCTCTTGGTGTAGCGGATGGGGGAGATGAGAGCCGTCACGCCCAAGATGAGCAGGATGTTGCAGATGTTTGAGCCGGTGACGTTGCCCAGCGCCATGTCGCCATGTCCGCCAAGAGCTGAGATGCCACTTGCTACGAGCTCGGGCATGGAGGTGCCTATGCCGACAATCGTCATACCGATGATAAATTCGCTGATGCCATACTTGCGGGCGATACCCGAGGCGCCATCAACGAGCCAATCTGAACCTACGAGTATCATTACCAGTCCCAGGAGTATAAGTGCAATGTCTATGACCATGTGTGTAAATGTGTTATCTTTTTGTAAATTTGTATATTATCCAATCTCCTTACCAAAGGGCATCAAGGCCAGCAGGGCGAGTTTGAAGTGCTGAAGCCCGAAGGGTATGCCTATGATGGTGATGCAAAATAGCAATCCCACAGTAGCATGGCTCAAGGCCATCTCGATACCGCCAAAGATGATCCACAAGATATTGAGGCCCATGGGGAGGCAGCCCATACTACCTGCCTTGTCTCTTATCGTACGGCCAAAGGGGTGGAGTGACAGGCTCGCCATCTTGAAGAGTTGCAAGCCGACTGGGATGCCTATGATGGTGATGCAGTAGATGACTCCCAATATGAGGTAGGCGATAGATAGGAGCAGGCCGCCAAACACTATCCATATGAGATTTCCTAAGAATGTCATAATGTATAATAGGTAAGTTTAATGTGTGCTAAAAAATCATTGCAAAGTTACAACAAAGCAGGGGTTAGTCAAAATAAGAATGAAATAAAACCCGGTTTTTGGGCGAGAAATCAGCAAAAGTGCACTAATTTTGGCTTGATTTATGAGCAGAAGACGGGCGGCACCTCAGAAAATTGTAAATAAATTTGCATTTTCGTTAGGTTTGCACTATCTTTGCAGCGCTTTTACAAAAGCATAAGGTCGGTTCCGTAGCTCAGCTGGATAGAGCAACTGCCTTCTAAGCAGTAGGTCTTGCGTTCGAGTCGCAACGGAATCACCACAAAAAAAGAGGAGTTTTCGCTCCTCTTTTTTTTATTCTCTTTAGTCATTGTTCTCTCCCTTAAGGATAGGTAGGCTTATGTGGAACTTCACAGCAAGCACGCGGGTGAGGAATACGCAGATGCCGCAGGTGATCTGTGTAACGATGGGGTCGGTGCCCAAGCGGCCGCATACCCAATAGGCAAAGCCGCCCATGACGCAGGCCATGGCATAGATGTCTTTGCGGAAGATAAGGGGTATCTCATTGATGAACACATCGCGCAGCACTCCGCCCGCAGCACCCGTCAGCGTACCCATGATGGTGGCTACCCACAGGGGGAAGCCTGCGTCGAGTGTCTTCTGTATACCTACTACGGCGAAGAGGGCGAGGCCGATGGCGTCGAAGATAAAGAAGGTGTTGTTCATCCTTACCAGGTACTTGCTGAAGATCATTACCCAGAGCAGTGCCAAGGCGGTGATGACGAGGTAGATGGTGTTGCTCATCCAGAAGGGGGTGACGTCGAGCAAGAGGTCGCGGATGGTACCGCCACCAATAGCGGTGACAAGTCCTACGACATAGGCTCCAAAGAGGTCAAACTGCTTGGCTGAGGCCAAACGGATACCACTGATGGCAAAGGCAAAGGTGCCGACAAATTCGATAATGTCTACGAATGAAATGTTCATCATGTTAATTTACTATTTTGACTATTTACTATTTTACTATTCTACTATTCTACTCTCAACTCTAAACCCTAAACCCTCAACTAACAAAGCTCTACCACCGTTATACCTGCTCCGCCAAACTGTACGTGCTCGTCGCGACAGCTCGCTACGGCGGGGTTGGCCTCGAGGTATTGGCGGATGAGGGTGCGCAAGATACCATTGCCTGTACCGTGGAGGATGCGTACGCGAGACATGCTGAGCAATACGGCATCGTCGATATAGTAGGTGACGGCTTGCAGGGCCTCTTCGCCACGCATGCCACGCACGTCAATGTCTTGCTTGAAGTGGAGGCGACGCTCTGAGATACTCTCCTGAGTCTCTTTGCTGAGGTAGGTGTAGGCGCGTGGGCGCTCTGCCTCTTGCTGGCGTGCTGCCTCTTGCGATGCGGGCTCCAGCTTTGATAGCTTGGTCATGGTGCGCATCATGCCGAAGGTGACCATGGCATTCTTACCATTGATCTGCTCGATGGTGCCGATAGTCTGCTGGCCCTTGATGCGGACGAGAGAGCCGACCTCAAGAGACCCACGGCCCCCCTCGTTCCCCCCAAGGGAGGATGACTGAGTGCTTGAGGTCTTTGTCTCCTCCCCCTTAGGTGAGGTGAGGTGGGAGCCTTCCTTCTTTTTCAATTTCTTTCGCTCTTGCTTTGCTCTCAGCTGCTCCATCTTGCGCTGGATGCGTGCTTCGTACTCGTCGGCAGAGTTGTCGGTGACAGCTTCGCGCCACTCGGCCAGCTCTTGGCGTGCCTGGCGTGTCTGAGCCTTCTCGGCTTGAGCCTCCTTGATGGTGCGTATGGTGTTTTCGATGCGTGCGTTTGACTCTTGCAACAGCTGCTTCATCTCCTCTTTGGCCTCGCGGATGACGGTCTTACGCGACTTTTTTAGCTCCTCCATCTCGCCTTCGTATTGGGCGATGAGGGTCTCGAGCTGCTTCTCCTTCTGACGGATGTTTTGGCGCTTGGTCTCCCAGTAGCGCTTGTCGCGCACGATGTCTTGCAGATACTTGTCTGACTGGATGTACTCGCTACCTACGATCTCTGAAGCGTCGGCGATGACCTCCTCGGGGAGGCCTATCTTGCGGGCTATCTCTACGGCAAATGAGCTACCAGGGTTGCCTATCTGTAGCTGGTAGAGGGCTTGCATCTGGTGGCGGTCATAGAGCATAGCTCCATTGACCACTCCCTTGTGGTTCTCGGCAAACTGCTTGAGGTTAGAGTAGTGGGTGGTGATGACGCCATAGGCGTGCTTGTCATTGAAGCGGCGCAGTACGGCTTCGGCCATGGCACCTCCGATGAGGGGCTCGGTACCGCTACCAAACTCGTCGATGAGGATGAGGCTGCGGCCATTGGCCTCGCGCATCATATTCTTCATATTCAGCAGGTGGCTACTATAGGTACTGAGGTCGTCCTCGATGCTCTGCTCGTCGCCAATGTCGATGAAGATACTCTCGAAGATGCCCGCTCCGCCAGCTCGCTTCACGGGGATGAGGAGTCCGCACTGAAGCATGTATTGCAGTAGTCCTACGGTCTTCAGACACACCGATTTACCTCCAGCATTGGGGCCGGAGATGATGAGGATGCGTTGGTCGCGATGGAGCGCAATGTCGAGCGGCACCACCTTCTTGCCATGCTTGGCAAGGCTGATCTGTAGCAGGGGGTGTATGGCCTCTACCCAGTCGATGTGGGGGTGGTCATGCATCTGAGGCTTGATACCCTCCATGGCGATGGCGGTGAGCGCCTTGGCGCGGATAAAGTCTATCTCGGCCAGGAATGAATATGACTCTAATATCTCGGGGATCTGCGGACGCACCTCGTTGGTAAACTCCGTGAGGATACGTATCACCTCGCGGCGCTCTTCGGCCTCGAGCTCGCGTATGCGGTTGTTGGCCTCTACCACCTCGGCAGGCTCGATAAAGACGGTCTTACCCGTGGCAGACTCATCGTGTACGATACCTTTGATGCGGCGCTTCAGCGCAGGAGCTACGGGGATTACCAGACGGCCATCACGCACGGTGGGGTTTACGTCTTTGTCGACAATGCCTTCGGCTTGTGCCGAGCGCAGTATCGAGTTCAACGTGCGCGATATGCTGCCCGTAGTCGCTGCCAACTCTCGGCGTATATTGGCCAGGGTGGGCGAGGCGTTATCCTTGATCTTGCCAAACTTACCTACAATGCCGTCGATGCGGCGGATAAGGGTAGGGAAGCTCTGTACGTCTGAAGCCAATGCCTCCAGACAGGGATACTTGCTATCGTTGCTCTCCTCCTCGTCACCATCATTGCGGCGCAGGAAGAGGACTATCTGGCCTATCGTGTCGAGCGAGCGGCGTAGGTCAAAGAGCTCGCCCTCGTCCATATAAAGACCCTCGATGGTGGCGCGGTGTAGTGCCGGACGTACATCGAAGAAGTGCTGATTGGGGAAGTTGTCCTCCTCTTGGATGATGCGGACAAACTCGGTCACCTCATCGAGTCGGCGATTGACCTCCTCGGGAGCAGTGACAAAGCACATATCCTCCACCTTGTCTTTGCCGAGGGTGCTCAGGCAACGTTCGCGGAGTATATGACGTATCTGGTCAAAACCTATCTTTTGCTCGAAATTATTCGGGTATATCATTCCATATTATAATAATGGGTGCAAAATTAGTGTATGCTGAGAGAATTATCAAATCTCAGCGAACGAAAGTAGAGAAAATTGTGATATTTTCTTCGCCGCGAGGGAGCCTCATGAGAAATCTTTTTCGTAGGTGTAATCTCGATTTTTGGATTTTTCGCTGGTGTAATAAAATCATGGATAAAACCTTTTTCCTTCCGAGGTGTTTCTAAGGTAATTTATCGAAAAAACCTTCAGATATGAAACCCAAAATTGCCATGTTTGTCGCCTCTGCGGCGATAGCGGCAACGGCTGCACAAGCCCAAACTCAGAGCCGCGTAGAGCAGTATATAGACTCGCTCAAGAGTACACATCGTATCGAATATATTGGCGAAGGGGAGATACCTGCTCTTAGTGAAGAGCGAGCTCTGCTCGATATGTTCTATTACGACCAGTTCCGTAATGCTCAGGACCCCCGTGCTCCCTACTTCCTCTTCATGAGCAGAGATGCTCGCTTTGCGATGGGCCTCGGTGGAGTGGTGCGCATGCGTGGCTGGTATGATTGGAATGGAGCTATGCCTAACAATGGATTTATACCTTATAATATAGCCATCCCCGCTGACCCCGCTCGAAGCCATTGGCTCGGCTCTACCCCTGCAGGTACGGCTCTCTACTTCCGCGTGCTCGGAACCAATACCCCCGTGGGAGACTATCAATTGTATATCGAGGCTAACTTTGATGGATACAATCAGCGCGGATTCCTCTTGAAGAAGGCCTATGCTACACTCAATAATTGGACCATCGGATATGCTCACTCTACCTTTAGTGACCCGTTGGCAGAGCCGCTTCTCGTAGACGGACAGGGCCCAAATGCCTACGTGAGCACCACTGCAGTGCTGGTGCGATGGATGCATAATCTGGATAAAGACTGGATAGTGGCTGCCTCTGCCGAAATGCCCCAATCGTTCGTAGGGGCCAATGGCACTACCACTCAGAATACCAATGATTGGTTTCCCAATATTGCCGCATTTACTCAATACGAGTGGGCATCAAACCAGCATGTTCGCCTGGCAGGTATCATGCGTGTGCTTCCCTATCGAGACCTTGTGGTGAAGGAGAATCGCAATGAGATAGGATGGGGTGTACAGCTCAGCTCGGTGATGCGCCCATTCCGTCCCCTCACGCTCTACTTTATGGGCAACTATGGCCGCGGTATCAGTAGCCTTACAGGAGACCTCATGATGGGTAACTATGACTTGGTAGACGATACCAATACTCCTGGCACGATGTATGCTCCTCGACTCTTTGGATGGTACGGAGCTGCTCAATACCACTTTAGCCCTACACTCTTTACGGGGCTCACCGTCGGACAACTTCGCTATCTGCCTGAGCATAAGCAATCTGCTGACGAGTATAAGTATGGACTATACAGTGCCCTCAACCTCTTTTGGAACATCACACCGCGCATACAGGTGGGTGGCGAATATAACCTTGGTAAGCGCCAAGATATCAATGGAGACCACCGCTGGGCACAGCGCGTAAGCGTAATGTCACAGTTTAGTTTCTAAGCAATAACGTTTTTTCTTGTTCTGTTTTTCTGATAAATGCCATTTCTTGTCTATCTGCCGCCGAAGTGACTTCGCCGGCAGATATTTTACATCGCCGACACTACTACTCCTTGACAATGAGGATAGATAGCTCGTAGAGTAGGTATAGTGGTATGGCGACAAGGCCCATAGAGAGGGGGTCTCCAGAGGGAGTAATGACCGCAGAGAGTACCAAAAGTCCGACTACGGCATAGCTCTTGTATTGGCGGAGGAATGATTTGTTGATGAGGCCCATCAAGGAGAGTATCCATGCGAGCAGGGGCATCTCGAAGACGAGACCCATCACAAGGATGAGCATGATAAAGTGACCTATATAAGATGAGAGGTCAATCTGATTCATAATGGATGCACTGAGCTCGTACTCTGTAAGGAAACGGAAGGTGAAGGGGAATACCAAGAGGTATGAGATAAGGCATCCGAGGTAGAACATGACGGTACTGCCAAGGAAGGCGAGGCGCACGTGCTTCACCTCATGGTCGAAAAGTGCTGGGCGGATAAACTTCCACAGCTCGTAGATGATGTAGGGGACCGCCATTACCAACGCCAAAGAGAGCGCGGTGCTGATGTGTGTGAAGAACTGTGATGCTACGTTGATGTTGATGATCTGCACGAAGAAGTCATCGGAGAAGTTGAGTAAGCCGCGGCTTACCTTCTCTAACCATTGATAAACGAAAAAGTCCGATGTGGTAGGGGCTAAGATGTATTGGTTGAAGATATAGGGCATGGCAGCGAATGCTATAATCATGCATACGAACAATACTCCTACGATACGTACCAATCCCCATCTGAGTACCTCCAGATGGTCCCAAAATGATAATTCAACTGTTTCTTGTTGATTTTCAACGTTCTCTTTAACTTCCTTATTCATTGTAGTGTGTCAAAATTCAAGTTCTTCATTGCGAAGCGAAAAATCTCAAAAACACCATTGCTGATGCTTTCGAGATTTTTCGGATGGAGCATTGGCTCTGTGGCCTATCTCCTTATGGTTGTCCGAATGACAACTCCTGTCATTTACTTCTTGTAGCTCTTCTTTACGAAATCTGCCTCCAAGAGATAGTTGGCACACTTACCGATGCCTTCCATCATGTCTGCGCTTTCGAAAGCTTCGATCTCGATCACGATATGCTCAACACCTGCGATGTCGGTGTTATTGAAGATAGCGTCGAAACCTACCATACCACTCTGACCAATCTCCTTGTGATCCTTGATGTGGAGCAGCTTGAAGCGACCGGGGTATTTCTTAAAGTACTCCACGGGGCTTACCTGACCTCTTACAGCCCAATATACGTCCATCTCGAAGAATACGTACTCGGGGTCTGTGTTCTCAGCCAAGAAGTCGTACATTACCTTACCCTCAATCTTACGAGTAAACTCGTTTGCGTGATTGTGGAAGCCGTACTTAACACCAGCCTCAGCACACTTCTTACCAATGGCGTTGTGATATTCGCACCAAGTCTTCAGATCCTTCAAGTTGTCGGGGATGTGATGGCCTGGGCATACGATGTACTCCATGCCAGCAGCCTTGTGAGCGGCAATACACTCATCCCACCACTGCATAGTAGCCTCGCTGGGTGCACCAGCTGCTAACTCCTCCTTAGAGAGGCCGCGCATGGTGTGAGTAGAGAGTGATTTCAAACCAGCCTTTTCTACTGCAGCCTTGAAATCTGCAGGCTCCATACCATAGATCTTACCATCACGATAGTTAGCAGTCTCTACGAAGGTGTAGCCCTGCTTTGACATGATGTTGAGGATAGAGTCGTGATTAGCCGCAAACTTATTAGCGTCACCGATGAGATGACGGATAGAGTAGAGCTGCAAGCCGATGTCCTTCTGAGGGAGTTTGCTCGAAGAACAAGCAGCTAGTGCCAAAGAGGCACTAGCTACCATGATATAAAGAACTTTCTTCATAGATTAGTCCAAGATTTTTACGCGAATGTTGCGAATCCAAACATCGTCACCGTGGTCTTGGAAGCCGATGTAACCCTCACGCTTCTCACCACCACAGTTGTTCAACAAAGCGTAAGCCAAAGGCCATCTTGCCTCGCTGAACTTACTAGCCTGCAACATGTCGGTCCACTGCTGTGTCCACAAGTGGTACTCTACTACGTTCTCACCATTCTGACCGTGTACTACAGTGCCTTTGTAAACCATTACGCGACCCTCGTTCCACTCGCCATGAGGCTTCTGATTTTGGGGAACAGCAGGAATCATGTCATACAAAGATGCTGACTGACGATTGTTGTCCTTACCCAACTTAGCATCGGGGTGGTTAGCATTGTCGAGCAACTGATACTCGGGAGCTGAGATGTAGATGGGCTGCATCTGTACATTGCCATCCTTCTCTGTAGTAACCTCCTGTGCCAAGTAGAAGCAACCAGAGTTACCGCCCTTAGAAACCTTCCAGTCGAATACCAACTCGAAGTTTTTGAACTTGTGAGCGAAGATGATATCACCACCATCGCCGCGCTGGCCTTCGCCCTCGCCTGTTCCGCAGAACTTCAAGCAACCATCTTCTACTACCCAACGGCCAGGAACGTGATCCTTGCCATAGCCTCTCCAGCCTTCCAAAGATTTACCATCGAACAATACGATGTAGCCATCCTTGTCTACCTTGAACTTGCTGAGGTCAGCCTGAGGCTTGTCAACTACTGTATAAGCGGGTGCTGTTGCTGTAGCAGCTACCTCAGTAGTTGTTGTTACGGGCTCTGCGCTCTCTTTTTTCTGTCCGCTTCCGCAAGCTACTGTTCCCATAGCCATAGCGAGAGCTGCTGCATATGTCAATTTCTTCATTGTTTAGTTGTGTTTAATTTTGCGATTAATATACCTTATATATTACTCCGGCATAGCGGGAAGCTCCCAACCCTCACGATAAGTGTGCTTGATAAGCTCAGCAGCAAACTTGCGTGCGTTTACGGGCTCTGTCCATGTCTTGTTGAATGTGGGGTGACCATCCTTGATGCTGAAACCGTCCTTGATCACGCTGCGTACGGTAGCATTTTCGGGAATGTTGGTGAACTCCATCTTTTCGCCGTCCCACTCGAGGATCTGATTCAAGCCCTGCAAGCGAACTGCTACTACACCCATTACGACCATCTCGTTGAAAGGACCAGCCTCTGAGAAGTCTGAAGCTGTAGGAATGCGTACTTCGGGATCTTCCTTACAAGCACGTACCCAGTCTTGTCCGTGTGACAAGGTTACCTCACGACACATCTTGGGAACTTCGGGCTTGCGACCAGAGAGCAGGAAGGGATCACGACCATAACAACCGCAAATCAAGGTGTCCTTAGTACCGTAGAAGATTGCAGCACCACCTGAAATGTTAAGGTCAATACCAGCCTTCAACAACTCGGGACGCTCGGGCTTCAAACCACCGTCGTACCATGTAACCTCTACCTCAGGCATAGCTACCTTAGGCATGTTGTCACGTGCGGGGAAGGTGTACTTAACGAACTCAGCATTGGGGCAAGACTCAGAGAGCAACAAGGTAGAAGAACCCTGAACCTTTGTAGGATAGCCGAGCTTCAATGCCTTAAATACGGGGTGTAAGATGTGGCAAGCCATGTCACCAAGAGCACCTGTACCGAAATCCCACCAACCGCGGAAGTTCCAAGGTGTATAGATGGGGTTGTAAGGACGCTCAGGAGCCGGGCCGAGGAATGCATCCCAGTTCAATGTAGAGGGAACTGCGGGAGTCTCTGTAGGACGCTCCAAACCTTGCGGCCAAATGGGACGGTCTGTGAAGGTCTCAACCTTGCGGATCTCACCGATCTCACCGTTCCAAATCCAGTCACAAATCTGACGTACACCAGCACCAGATGCACCTTGGTTACCCATCTGAGTAGCTACATTGTGCTTAGCAGCGAGCTTGGTGAGCAAGCGTGACTCATATACTGAGTGTGTAAGGGGTTTCTCGCAATATACGTGCTTACCTGCAGCGAGAGCCTCTGCGCAGATGATAGCATGGGTGTGGTCAGCAGTAGCACATACTACAGCGTCGCACTCGTCGAGCAACTCTGCGAACATTACCTTATAGTCATTGTATCTCTTAGCATTGGGGTAGCGATCGAAGATAGGCTGTGCATACTTCCAGTCAACGTCACACAAACCGATGATGTCCTCTGTCTCAACGTCGCGCAATACAGCAGCACCACGTCCGCCGATACCTACGCCCAAGATTTTCAACTTACCTTCCTTAACGGCATTTTTCTTTTTCTTAGACTTTGTAGCAGCAAACATACTACTTGGAGTCATTGCCAAACCCATAGCGGCAGCCGTACCTGTCTTAAGGAACGATCTTCTTGACATCTCTTTTTCCATATTCTTCACGAATTACTTGTTATTAATAAAGTTAGTTAATATTATTTCTCTGTTTTGGGTGTGTCGCTATTGAGGTCCTTCTCAATCTCGTTCATACCATCTTTGAAGCTCTTTACGCCTTTACCCAAACCCTTCATCAGTTCGGGGATCTTCTTGCCACCGAAGAGCAACAATACAACAAGAGCAATCAAGATGATTTCTCCTGTGCCAATATTTCCTAAAAACAATAAGTTGTCCATACTATTATAAATGTGTTATTTGTATAATTCAGTTGACAAAATTAGCCTTTAATTTTCGAAATTCCTATCGAAAGGAGAAGTTTTTTTGTTAAAAAAGTTATTTTTATTGAATAAGTAATCTGTTTGATGTTTTTTTATATTGCAGAGGCCATTTTATTCGCTCGTTTGTAGTACCTTTGTCGAAATTTGCAAAAGTATAGTGATGAAGAGACCTTTTATATATGCGATATTCCTAACCTTAGCGTTGCTTGCAGTGCCTGTTTCGGCAGAGGCCAAGGCGCAAGTTGTTGATAAAATATTGGTTAGACAGAAAGATAAAGTCCTGCGTGATGGCTCAGCGTACAAGGGCGATATGATGCTGATGCGTCCTCACGGAAAGGGTAGCTGTGTATACCTTGATGGTACCTTGTACGAAGGAGAGTTTATACATGGACGTCGTCACGGAAAGGGCATCATGACCTACACTAATGGCGATAAGTATGAAGGTGAATGGGAGAAAGACGCTCGTCATGGCCGTGGTACCTACTACTTCGCCGATGGTCGCTACTTTGAGGGTGACTTTGTACAGGATGAAATGCATGGCTTTGGTACCATGTACTATGTCAATGGAGATACATACACCGGATTGTGGGAGCATAATGAGCGCCACGGCAGAGGTGTGTATATCTGGTGCTACGACGGCTCTAACTACAATGGTGAGTGGTGTCATGACAAGAAGCAGGGCAAGGGACGCATGTTTTGGCTCGATGGCGCCAGTTATGATGGCCATTGGGTAGGTGATATTCGTGATGGTGAGGGCACCTTCTTCTACTCTAATGGCGATGAGTATGTTGGCCAGTGGAAGAATAATGTCCAGCATGGTAAGGGTGAATACCGCTTTGCCGAAGGTGATATATATATAGGAGAATATGTCAATGGCGCCCGCTCAGGGTATGGTGAGTATACCCGCGCTGATGGCAGCAAGTATGCTGGTGAGTATAAAGATGGCGATATTGACGGTAAAGGCAAGTATGTGATGGTCAGTGGAGAAGAGTATGATGGCCAGTGGAAGCAAAATCGACGTCATGGCAAAGGCGTCTGCCGTTGGGCCAATGGAGATGTCTACGAAGGCGATTGGGCCGATGACCTTCCTCATGGTCAAGGCGTGATGACTCTCAACGATGGTACTATATATAAAGGAGAGTATAAGCAAGGTCTCAAGGAGGGACACGCCGTGGTGACACTTGCCGATGGCTCTCGCCTCGAGGGTAACTATACGAACGATCTTGCTAATGGTACATTCAAGGAGTACGATGCAGAGGGTACATTCGTAAAAGAGTGTAACTATGTAAATGGTGTGTCGCGATGAATATCTGCCTTGAGCAACTCGTGCAAGATGTAAAGCTGGTGGCTATTGCTGCCGGACAAATCCTTAGAGAAGAGCGGGCAAAGTTTGACCGCTCTGCAGTGCAAGAGAAGGGTCCTCACGATTATGTGTCGTATGTAGATAAGGCTTCCGAGGAACGTCTTGTCACCCGACTCTCGGCCTTGCTACCCGAAGCAGGTTTTATTACTGAAGAGAAGACCACTCGCCAGTACGCCAGTGAGGAGTATTGCTGGGTGATAGATCCGCTCGATGGTACTACCAATTTTATTCACGATATGGCTCCCTACTGTGTGAGTATAGCTCTGCGCAATAGTCAAGAGGTATTGCTCGGTGTTGTCTATGAGGTTTGCCGCGATGAGTGCTATTGGGCTTACAAGGGTGGGGGAGCATATATGAATGATCGCCCTATTCGCGTATCTGCGGTTTCGGATATTAATCAAGCGCAGATTCTCCTCGGCTTCCCCTACGATAGCGAGCGCTTTCGCCATATCATCGTAAAAGCCATCTCTCAGATGTACGGCATGGTGGGTGCCGAGCGTTTGCTTGGTTCGGCGGCCGCAGAACTCTGCTACGTAGCCGCAGGTCGTGCCGAGGGACGTATCGAAGGTCTTCTTGGTCCTTGGGATGTAGCCGCAGGTACTCTGATTCTTTCTGAAGCTGGCGGCATCACTACAGATTTTAGCGGTGGCGGCACCTATCTTGATGGTCACGAGGTATTGGCATCAAATGCCCTTATTCACGATCAACTGCTCCAGATTGTGGGTAATGCTCGTAAATAAAACTACGTGTAAACTGAAAAATAGTTTTTCCTTGTTTGTTTAATATTGAGACTAAACTTGAATTTTTAAGTCAAAAATGACCCTTTTCTGGGCAGAAAAGCTCTATTTTTGGTGAAAAATGAAGATGAATTAACTTTTTTTGAAAAAAACACAGAAACATTTGGTGGTATAAAATAAAAGCTATACCTTTGCACCGCAATTGAGAAACAGATGCACTCTTAGCTCAGTTGGTAGAGCAATTGACTCTTAATCAATGGGTCCAGGGTTCGAGTCCCTGAGGGTGTACAAAGAGGATAATCAGAAATGATTGTCCTCTTTTCTTTTATTAAAAATTGCTTGTCCAGAGGCCTTTGTCAAGGTATTTTTGTACTGAGAATACTTTCTTCAATAATAGAATCTCTTTCTTCTATTATATTATCATCATTTATTTGGTGATGTATTTGGTGATGTGAAATAAATGTTGTACCTTTGCACCGCAATTGAGAAACAGATGCACTCTTAGCTCAGTTGGTAGAGCAATTGACTCTTAATCAATGGGTCCAGGGTTCGAGTCCCTGAGGGTGTACAAAGAGGATAGTCAGAAATGATTGTCCTCTTTCCTTTTACTTAAAACTGAGCGTTTTGGGATTTTCTGCCAAGGTAATAAGATTTACGACTATTTGCCGATTTATTACACCTATGATAAAAGATTATCGCAGGTGTATGGCGGATTTATTGCAGGTGTAGAATTTGTGGGCCTATGGGCGAAGCACTGAACCGTTCTATAGCATCGCACAATCTATTTCATTAGCCTTTTTAGAAATCGGACTTGCTCGGTGGCGAAAATGTGATGGTTGTTTGGTCATTTGCATGTATATTGTTACATTTGCATCTGAATCAATAAAAAACATCCATCTATGACACAAAATAATCATTCTCAAGATACCAACTTGCGCGAAGGGGGTAATGTAGAGCAGATGACTAAGCGTAAAAAGTTTCAGGGCTTCTCTATGGGCTTTCTGCTCATACTGCTTGCTGCCGTTGTAGGCCTATATGTGGTGTGTACCCTGTTGGCTTGAGAAGTGGGGTGGGAGATATATAGTCGCGACTTTTAATTCTAATACTATATAGTATGCTTCGAAAAATTCGTCGTACTTTGGCTTCGCTTTTTGCAGGCTTGCTGACATTGATGCTGCTCGACTTTACGGGTGTGCTTCATACATGGCTGGGCTGGATGGCTAAGGTGCAGTTTCTGCCCGCTGTGTTGGCGCTTAATATAGGCGTAGTGGTATGCTTGTTGTTGCTTACTCTTGTCTTTGGCCGAGTGTATTGCTCGGTGATATGCCCATTGGGTGTGTTCCAAGATTTAGTGTCGTGGTTTGCAGGCAAGTTTCGTAAGAATCGCTTTCGCTATTCGAAAGCTCTCAGCAAACTTCGCTATATAGTTCTGTTGCTCTTCATCGCTTCGCTACTCGATGGTACAGGCTTCCTCCTTGTGAAGTTGCTCGCGCCCTATAGTGCGTATGGACGTATGGTGTCGTCCTTATTGCAACCTATATATATAGGTATGAACAATGGATTGGCTTGGGTAGCAGAGAGGGTAGGGAGCTATGCTTTTTACTCTGTAGATGTGTGGATGAAGAGTCTGCCTTTGCTCGGCATCGCTATACTGACATTTGTGGTGTTGGTGGTATTGGCTTGGCGCGGTGGCCGCACCTACTGTAATACTATTTGTCCCGTGGGTACACTATTGGGCTTAGTCTCTCGATTCTCATGGATGAAGCCGGTCATTGATACGGAGAAATGTAATGGCTGTGGATTGTGTGAACGCAATTGTAAGGCTTCGTGCATCAATAGCAAGGGGCATGACATTGACTATAGCCGTTGTGTGGCATGTATGAACTGTATCGATAAATGTAAACGAGGCGCGATAAAATATGTGCCTGTGTGGGGCTCAAAGGGTAAAAAGGTCTCTAACGAAGCTGCTACATGCTCTGCTGATACCTCGCGTCGTGCTTTTGTGCTTACCGCTACTGCTATGGCCGCTGGAGCGGCTCTCAAGGCTGAGGAAAAGACCGTTGATGGTGGCTTGGCAGAGATTCTCGATAAGAAGGTTCCTAAGCGCCAAACCGCTATACTCCCTCCTGGGGCACTTACGGCCAAGCATTTTGCTGATCATTGCACTGCTTGTCAGCTCTGTGTGTCGGCTTGCCCTAATGGTGTGTTGCGTCCTTCGACCTCGTTTGAACACTTTATGCAGCCGGAGCTCTCGTATGAGCGTGGCTACTGTAGACCGGAGTGTACGCGCTGTTCTCAGGTGTGTCCGGCAGGTGCTATCAAGCCTATTACTCGTGAGACTAAGGCTTCTACTCAGGTGGGACATGCTGTGTGGCTACGCGACAATTGTATAGTGCTCACCGATGGCGTGAGTTGCGGTAATTGTGAGCGTCATTGTCCTACAGGTGCTATACAGATGGTGCCGTTAGATCAAGATAAAGGACATGGCAAAGGTAGAGGTCGCTCACATAGCATACCCGTGATAGATGTGGAGCGCTGTATTGGTTGTGGAGCCTGTGAGAACTTGTGTCCGGCACGCCCCTATAGCGCAATCTATGTAGAGGGACATTTAGCGACAAAACTAATTTGACGAACGACAATGAAAGACAATAATACTACACTCCATCGCCGCGGCTTCATCAAGAGATTGGGTAGTGGCATATTGGCTACAGCTGCAGTAGCAAGTGGGTGTACCGGTAAAAGACAGGAGGACTCTATCGTTAGTGGTGGCTCTGTGGATGCTGAGGGTGGAATGACCTATCGCGTACATCCTGAGTCTGGAGATAAGGTGTCAATACTCGGATATGGTTGTATGCGTTGGCCTCTGAAGAAGGTCAAGGGCGAAGATGGTAAGGAGCAAGAGATCATCGATCAAGACATGGTGAACCAGCTCGTGGACTACGCCATGGCTCATGGTATCAACTACTATGATACATCTCCCGCTTATCTGCGTGGTAAGTCTGAGCAGGCTACGGGTATTGCCTTGAAGCGTTACCCGCGTGAGAGCTATTTTGTGGCAACAAAACTTTCGAATTTTGCACAGAGCACCTGGAGTCGTGAGGCATCGATGAAGATGTATTACAACTCGATGAGTGAAATGCAGATCGACTATATCGACTACTACTTACTGCATTCTTTGGGTAATGACTTTCGAAATTTTGAGCAGCGCTACGTCGATAATGGCATGCTTCCGTTCTTGCAAGAGGAGAAGAAGGCAGGTCGTATACGTCACTTGGGTTTTTCGTTCCATGGCAATAATGAGGCATTTGACCGCTACTTGAAGCTACATGATGAGGGTACAGTGCATTGGGACTTTGTACAAATACAGATGAATTATCTCGACTGGAAAAAGTCTGATGCAGAGTATCTGTACAACCAGTTGGCTATGCGCCATATCCCCGTACTTATCATGGAGCCTTTGTTGGGTGGACGTTTGTCACGTCTTCCCGATCATATAGTGCGTCGTCTCAAGATGCGCGAGCCAGAGCGCAGTGTCGCTTCATGGGCATTCCGCTTTGCAGGTACTCCAGAGAGTGTGCTTTGCGTACTTAGTGGTATGACCTACATGGAGCACTTGCAAGATAATATTGGTACCTATTCTCCGCTGAAGCCATTGACAGAGGATGAGAACGAATACCTTTTCGATACGGCAGAGCTGATATCTAAGTATCCTACCATTCCATGCAATGACTGTAAGTACTGTATGCCCTGTCCTTATGGTATTGATATCCCTGCTATATTGCTTCATTACAATAAGTGTGTCAATGAGGGCTCTGTACCTAAGGATCGCCAAGACGATGATTATGCCAAGATGCGTCGTGCGTTCTTGGTGAGCTATGATCGCGCTGTACCTCATTTACGCCAAGCAGACCACTGTGTGGGTTGTGATAAATGTGTCAAGCATTGTCCGCAAAATATACGTATTCCGCGTGAATTGAGACGAATAGATGAGTTCGTCGAAAAGCTTAAGCAGGATACATTGCAGTTTATATATAAAGAAGAATTATGGGAAGAAATAAGTTTTCACAACGAGAAATAACAATTATAGGCAAGCTCCTGAGCCGAAAAATGGCAGGCAATCGTTCGCAACAGAAGTTGGTGCGCCATACATTGCGTACGGTATTTGAGTTTAATATTGCGGATTTTAACGAACAAGGCAAAGCCTTTGGTCCAGAGGATCTGAAGGCGTGCATTCGTCGTGGATGTATACATGTGTTAGACGATGTTACCATAGAGCAGATGAAGTTGCGCTATGCTGAGAAGCGCCAACGTGAAGAGGCTTTGCAACAAGCCGAAGCTGTTGCCGATGGAGAAGTTGTAGATTGGCAGGAGGTACAGCGCCAATGGGATGAATATTATGCCCAGCACCCCGAAGAGCAATGTAGCTGACGGCATAGCGATAGATTCTATAATGAACTAATAGGAATAAAATATGTTTAATTAACAACTAAAAATCTTTGGTATGTTAATTAAACTTATATTTCTTATTAATATTCGTTAATTTATTAGTAGTTCATTGAGAAGTCGCTTATATTTGCAGCATGAAAAAGAGAACGGTTTTTATTTTGGGCTTGATAATGGGCTTCTCCTTCCTCGCGTTACTGGCTCTACAGCTGATGTATCTTGAGGAGATGGTGAGCATGCGGCGCAAGCAGTTTGACGAGTCGGTGAAGCGCAGTCTCTACAACGCAGCACATAAACTCGAACTGAATGAGACGATGGCTTATCTGGAGAAGGATATGGCCGATATCGAAAAGACCGTACATAAGAGCAAGCAGGGCGTTGGGGTGGTGACACATCAATACAACTATAAGAATGATGGGTTAGTGTCATCCTTTGAGTTGCGCACAATCGTAGTGCCCAAGCGTCCCAAACAAAATAATAATATCACCGATGCGTCTCGCTCGTTGCAAGAGGTGATACGTAGTCGCTACGTGCATCAGCGCTCACTGATGGAGGAGGTGATATATAAAATGCTGTATACGGCAAGTGACAAGCCTCTGGAGCAGCGCATCAACTTTCAGAATCTTGATAAGGAACTACATTCAGAGCTTCAGAATAATGGTATAGATATCCCTTATCATTTTGTAGTATCTGCGAGTGATGGACGTGAGGTATATCGTTGCTCTGACTATGAAGCAAAGGGCGAGGAACATTCGTATTCACAAATTTTGTTTAGCAATGATCCGCCCAACAAGATGGGTGTGCTGAAAATTCATTTTCCCACAATGAACAGTTATATATTTAGTTCTGTTCGTTTTGTGATACCTGCACTGTTCTTTACTATAGTATTGTGTGTAACCTTTATCTATACCCTTTTTATTATATTCAGGCAGAAAAAGGTAACGGAACTTAAAAATGATTTTATCAATAATATGACGCATGAGTTCAAGACACCTATCTCGACCATATCATTGGCTGCTCAGATGCTGACCGATAATTCCGTGTCGAAGTCTCCTCAGATGTTGCAGCATATCACGGGCATCATCAGTGATGAGAGCAGGCGTCTGCGTTTTCAGGTGGAGAAGGTGTTGCAGGTGTCATTGTTTGATGAGCAAAAGGCCTCTCTCAAGACACGCGAGCTGGATGTGAACGAACTCGTGACAGGAGTTGTCAACACCTTTGCACTCAAGGTAGAGAAGAATGCCGGTACGATAGTGACGCAGCTTGAGGCGGAAGATCCTGTAATCTTGGCCGACGAGATGCATATAACCAATGTGGTGTTCAACTTGATGGACAATGCGGTCAAATATAAGCGTGACGATGAGTCGTTACGTTTGACAATCAAGACCTGGAATGACCATGACAAGTTCTGCTTATCTATACAAGACAATGGCTTAGGCATCAAGAAAGAGAATCTTAAGCGTATCTTCGAACGCTTCTATCGTGTGCATACTGGTAATGTACATGACGTGAAGGGATTCGGCTTGGGCTTGGCCTATGTAAAGAAAGTTATTCAAGATCACCGAGGCACTATCAGTGTGGAGAGTGAACTTGGAGTGGGAACCAAATTTATAATTGTATTACCTTTATTAAATAGTAAGTAACTATGGGCGAAAAGTTAAGTGTTTTGCTTTGCGAAGATGATGAAAATCTTGGCATGCTGTTAAGAGAGTATTTGAATGCAAAGGGATATGCTGCTGAATTGTATCCCGATGGAGAAGCTGGCTATAAGGCTTTTTTGATGAATAAGTATGATATGTGCGTGCTTGATGTCATGATGCCCAAGAAAGATGGTTTCACTTTGGCGCAAGAGATACGCCAGACCAATACCGACATACCTATCGTTTTCCTCACTGCTAAAACTTTGAAGGAAGATGTGCTCGAGGGCTTTAAGATAGGAGCCGATGATTATTTGACCAAGCCCTTTAGTATGGAGGAGCTTACATTCCGTATCGAAGCCATCATGCGCCGTATACATGGCAAAAGAGTCAAGGAGAGCAGTGTGTATAAGTTGGGACGCTTTACCTTTGATACACAAAAGCAACAATTGACCATTGATGGTATCGTGAAGAAGCTCACCACCAAGGAGTCTGAACTCTTGGCATTGCTGTGTGCTCATGCAAATGAAATCTTGCAGCGCGATTTTGCTCTGAAAACCATTTGGATCGATGATAATTACTTCAATGCTCGCAGTATGGATGTATATATCACCAAGTTGCGCAAACATCTGAAGGAAGATGAAAGTCTCGAAATCATCAATATCCACGGCAAGGGATATAAGCTCATTGTTCCTGTTTCAGAATCGTGAGCTTGCTTAAAAGATAAAGCCCAGGATATTATGTATATAAACATGGGCGGGAACATCGAAGATGCTCCCGCCCATATCTTTTCTTACATTATACAGCTCTGTATGTCTTATTCATACTTTTTGTTGAGCCAAATGTACAATACCAATCCTGCAATCATTGCGCCCAATGAACCGAACTGTACGGCATTGATATTGTTCCAACCCAAGAAGTGGCTGAGAACTAATACGATAGCAGCAAGGACAATGATGATGATGCCTAAGTTTTTCAGAAATCCATTCATAATCTTTATCTATTTATTTTTAAGTCTTTCGTGTAAAAGTTTACAAAGAAACACAATATTCTCCAAATGTGAAAATAAATTCGCCGAAATTTTCACTTTTTTATCTATGATTTGCGTGGTGATTATTTTTTTTAAGGAATTGTCATATTTATTGGAATTTATTTTCATGATAATTGGCAATATTGTTAAAAAACCTATACCTTTGCTAAATAAACATTACATATAGGTATAGATTATGTTTGATAAGCGAAGAATTATGGCATTAGTGGTGGTGATGAGCGTTGTGTTTATGCTTGCCGCCCAAAGTAAGAAACCGGCATGGACTCAAAAAGAGCCTAACAAGAAGGATGAATATATTGGAATTGTGCGCGTTCAAAAGCCATCACCGATGGATACAATTCCTTTTGATCCTGAATACAAAGTTAAGGCTGTACGTAGTGCATTGTGGAAGGTTGCATCTCAAATGCCTTGGGAAATAGAACAGAACAATTCTTTGTTCGCTGTTTTGTCTAAGAAGAATGCATATAAATCATCTTTGAATGATGTGCTCTTGGGAGAGATTCAAAAGTCATCTTATTTTAAGTTGGCTGGCGAATGGGAAGATGAAACTGAATATTGGTGCTTTGTTTCAGTAAAGAAAGATGATGCGAGACTGTTTGTTGAGCAGATGGTAGAAAATAAAAAGAATACTGCTTTGCAAATGTTTGAAGAAGCTAAGGGTTTGCAAGCTGATGGATATGTGTACCGTGCTGCTAAAAAGTATGCAGAGGCATTAGACTCGTTGCATCCTGCCATATTCCGCTATCTGCCAATCGAATGTGATACGGGTATGGTTGATTTGGGTCAGCAAATATATGATAGTTATGTCAATGTTTATAAAGGAGTGGCATTGTCAACTAATGTGAAGACTATTCCTGCTGTATATGGAGAGGGAGTTCCCGGTAATTTTTCTGTGCTTGTTACTCAAAATGATAATCCTTTGCGCAAGTTAGGGATTATAACAACTTTTGAGGGTATTTTGAGTGCTGATCCTACAACCGATGATAAGGGTTGTTATCATTTCTCGATAGATAATATTACATCTAAGAGTGAGGCACAAACGATATCAATTGCAATTGATACGGATTATTTAATGGATTTGCCATTGATTTATGGATGCAATGTACAGGATGGACGTCATTTGTTCCCCTCATTGAAGATTCCTGTTCGTTTGTTTAATCCTAAGTCTTTTGTAAAAATTAATACAATAGAGAAAGATTCTTTGTTGAATCAGAGCTTGAAAAAAATGTGGGAAAATAATAGAACAGATGCTACATTGATTGAGCGTTTTGATTCGGCTGATATTGTTGTTGAAACTAATGTCGCGGTAAAGAAAGAGAAAGATGTTACTACTAATAAGTATCAATTTGTGCAGTATAGTGCATCAATGGAAATTAATGTGAAGGGAATTGCTGATGATGTCGTATTGACAAAATATGAAATAAGCGACTTTAAGATTATGTTGCCTGCAGCTCGAACAGAAGAACAGGTAAGGCAGTCTGCCTTGAGAGAGATGATAAGACAATTGAATAGAGAGTTTGTCGCTCATGTTGAGAATTACAAGTTTAATAAACGCGCTTTAATATGGTCTCCTTTATCAGTCGAAGAAGAGTAAAGTTTGGATTGGCTTTGCTTTTGTGTAGTGCATTGATTGCTCCTGTCAATGCGCAGGTTACGCGTGGTCAATTGCTTCGTTTGTTTTATAAGGCATCCAGTTATTCTAATAGCGGGAATACTGATAAGGCTATAGAAACATATAGGGAGATTGCAACATTGGCACCACAGTATCCAGATACATATTTGCGAATGGCTGAAGTATATGATAAAGCTGATGATGTTGAGTCTGCGATTGTCATGTATCGAAAATACATAAACTTGGAAATGGATGATGCCAAGATCAAAGAGCCAGGAGCACGTTTGAAGGAATTGGAAAGTAAATTGGGAGTAAAACATTATGAGGAAGCAGAAGAAGAGCAGGTGATGACTTTGTTTGCAAAGTACGATGTTGTGCAATCAAAAACACCGTCAAAAGCAAAAGAAACATCGCCATCTACCGAATCGTTGCAGTTGTTTGCCCAAGTTGATCAGAAAAAAACAAAAGCGGAACCAGCCCTTAATCAGGTGGATAAAAAGGAAACAGAAGACACTAAAGTGGTTTCAGAGACTCCTACTCCAGATTATGCTCAGCCCGTGAAAACAGATATTGGCCAAGGATTGTCATTGTTTAGTTTATCTGCATTGGTGGAGACTCGCAATGAATTTGTACAGGATGATGTTGTTCAATTAAATGATACTACCTCTGATGAAACTGTAGAACAAATAAAGAGTGCTCCGATTAATGTTTCAGGTGATATGGCTTCTATCGAAGCAGGTCTCAATGGAAAAGTGAAGCAAGATAGTGGTGTGGGTGCTGACGAAGTAATCGTTCTTGATGCTGATTTTTTGAGCAAGGTGCATTCTCAAGCAGTAAAGGAACAAACCAATATACAGAGTAACGTAGTTGACTATTGTGCAAATCCTTTGCTAACGTATGTAAAACAAGATAGATTATCTCTGTATCGAATAGACCCTTCTCATGCTACTGGTGCTTTGGATGCAGAAACAAATGTTGCAAACGTAGAATCAATATTATCGGGAAAGTGGGTTTCGTCAGACTGTAATAGTAATGGACACGAAACTTGGATGTTCGAGATTTCCCAGTTTGGCGATACTTGGTCTGTCACATTGGATAATTTATCGGGCATATATATGGATGACGAAAATATTATAAGTGATTCATGGCGTGCAATACAGAGCATGTGGACGTATAACCATGCAATAAACAGGAAAGTTAAAGAGTTGAAATCTAATTCAGTGAAGGCTCAAATTCAGAATGGGAAAGTCTACTTTTCTTTCTTTACCGAGCATCAGTATGAGCCGAATGAGAAGATTTATAATTGGAGTCGTAATGTGTTAACTGGTATTTCTGGATTTGTCCCGTTTGGAGGTATAGTATCTAAGGTTGGAAACTCTGTTATCAATTATGTGTCTGAAAAGGATTTGCAGAAGACTTATACAACAACATTTGAATTCAATTTTAGACCATTAACAGCAAATGCATTAAGATGTGAATATGTGATTTCTGAGAGAGAACGTTCGAGTTTGGGTGAGAAGGAAATTTATAAGGAGCGTAAGTCGTGCATGTTCTATAAGACTGAATTCTCCTATAAAGGCTTTGATTTTACTTCGGATAGCGAGGCTAATTTATTGAACAAAAAGTTGTATGCCCTATTGAAGGATGAGGCAAAGAATGATTTCTCAAAATTGTACCCGTTGGCTTGCATGGAATATTATGGTGCAGGTACTAAGAAATCCATTTCAAAGGCAGTAGGTCTCATGCAAGAGTTGGCAGAAAAAGAAAATTGTCAACGTGCAAAGGCTTGGTTAATCCCTGTATGTTATAATCTGTCCTTGGACGAAAAGGCGTATCCGTTACGTGTTGTTCGCAAACATTTCCGCAGCTATGTTGATGAGTTGTTGCAAGATTTGATGAACGAGCAATATCCATATGCGTATAGTCTACAAGCTGATATTTATATGAGTAGTGGTGCTCATCTTGAAAATGTGCTTCCTCTTTACACAAAGGCTGCAAATTTAGGCGACATCTATGCTTTGTATAAGTTAGGCATGATGTACGTTGATGGACAAATGGAAGAAAAAGACGGAACAAAAGCGATATCTTATCTCACTCAAGCCGCCCAAAAGGGTTATGCAGATGCTTATTGGCAGTTGGCACTATTGTATAGGGCTGGAAAATTAGTAGATAAGGACTATTCTAAATATACAGAGAATCTGTTCAAAGCAGTGAATGAAGGATCAATTAGTGCATTAAAAGAATTGAGTGAAGCATATAGCTTGGGACTAGGTGTAAAGCAAAGCTTTGAAATGGCTAATCAGATGAAAATGTATTATATGCAGGCTGTTAATGATGAATGGAAAGAGGTCTTGAATGTTTATGGCTATAATACTTTGTTGTAAATGTTATGAAAAAGTTTTTTAGATATAGCTTGTTTTATGCTTTTTTTATGCTATTGCATACTACCAATATATATGGAGTGGAGACTCCTCGTCAAATAGCCCGTATTATCGAGCAATTGTCGTGTGAACTTCCCGAAAAAGGTACTTTTATTTGCTCCTCGGTTGATATGTCATTTCCTCTCTACATAGAACGCAATGATGTTGCCGTAACTCAAGTAGGACTGCGATTATTTACTGAGGATATGCGTGCAGATCTTGACCATATTGTCTGCAATGCAGTAGAGCGTTTGATGTTGGAACTTAAGTTGTCTTCTGATGTAAAGAAACAGAAAAAACTATTGAAAGAGTATCAAGTAACTTTGGTATTCAATGGTTTTAATTTAGGTACAGTACAATTCCCTTCATTGGATAATGCGCTTCGACTTTTTCAAAATGATGCTCTGGTAACAATGAAGGTGGAAAACAAACAGATTATTTTGCGTGTGCAGAGTGGCGATGATGTTTGGATGATAACAATGCCTGCAGATCGAGAATTGTTGTATGCTTATGATAAAAAAGAACATGAGGATATTCTCAAGAATGAATTGGAATCTTGGTCTGGAAAATATAAAAAGAATCAGCTTCCGACTAAAGCCGAACTCCAAAATGTAGAAGAAGGCGTATACCTTTTGCCTGGAATGTCATATATGATAGATTCATTGAAAAGTGACAGTTATTATACTGTGAACGGAGAGCAAGTGTTACCCTTATTTGAGAAGTCTCAGCCTGTTAAATCTTTGCAAAATCTTCTTTTGGGTTGCGTTGAAAAGAAAGATGTTTCAGTCAAACTTCGTTATCGTACGTATGATAGGGAAGAGAAGTATTGCTCAATGCCTTTGAGTTCCTTTTTAGGATACATGCAAAGTCAAGGTCTAGAATTGTATTCTGCAGTATATTCGCAAGAAAATAATGAGTTACGTGGTCTCTTATTGATGTTTCATCCTATATATAATTATACGCATATGGTTATAGTGAATTACGACAAGGCTATCTTTGGCGCTAATGAAACATGTCTATTCGGAGAATTTTATACATTTATACCTCAGCATAATATCAAAAATTTATTTAACTACTAAGTAATATGAAGAGTGCGAAACGTTTGATCTCATTGGGCGCTGTATTTTTGTTTATGATAAGCCCTGTCTTTTCACAATTAGATGTTGTGAAAGTAAATATAGAAGATGGAATCAGTGATGCTGTTTTAAAACAGAAGATGGAGTTAAATGCAACACATCTTATGTCTTTATTCAATTCTACTATTATCGAAGGTAAAAGTCGCCTGAAATTGGAGGATGAGGCTTTTACTGCAGATGGACGAAATTGTGTTAAAGATTTATGGGAGTCAAGTGCTATGATGTGTCCTGTTTCATCCATAACAGAAAAATGTCTTTCTTTGGGTGAGGGTAAGGGATATCAACTTCGTAATCTCCCCATAACCATGTTGGCTGCTGACGAAGATTCTCAAGAACAAGAATTAGTTATCAACTTTACTTCTACGGGTCAGATTGACAATGTTTTGGTAGCTTTGGAACAACATCGATATGTTGATATTATCAGCGCGAATATTTCTGTGAAAGACCTGGTTCGTCGTCAAACAATTATTGAATTTGTTGAAAATTTCCGTACTTCTTACAATCGTAAAGATATTGATTATATTAATAGTGTGTTTAGTAACAATGCATTGATTATAACCGGTAAGGTTGTAAAAGTCAAGGAAATGTCTGATCACATGTTACAAACTTTAGGAACAGAGCGTGTGCAATATCAAACTTCTACAAAGGAAGAGTACATTAAGAATCTAAAGCGCTGTTTCGCTCGTAATTCGTACATCAACTTGAAGTTCGAAGAATTAGAGGTTGTGCGTCATCCTATCCATGAACATATTTATGGAGTTACATTGAAGCAATATTGGAATTCTTCTACCTATTCAGATGTCGGATATTTGTTCCTCATGATTGATTTTACAGATCCTACTTTACCATGTATACAGGTTCGTACTTGGCAGCCTGAGAAATATAATGGTAAAAAGATTGACAGAGAAGAAATTTTTGAACTTGCAGATTTCAGCATTTAAGTTCTTCCTCTATTGAGGCATAAAGTTTAATTATATAGATTAAGAGTGATGAGAAAATTATTATTTGTTAGTATTGCTTTATTTGCAGTAGCAAGCTCTTTTGCTCAAAAGAAGTTAAGCATCAAGGATATTACTCCAGAGTTAAGTGTATATCCGTGTCAAGATCGTTATGAAGCATTAGTCGTAATTAGATGTTCTGAGGATTTTGAATTAGAGTTTAAGTCAAATGTAGATCGTGAGTTGTCTATTACACGAGAAGTAGAGGGCACAGAAAAGATTTACAACATCGTGTTTAAGACTCGTGAGGAGGGTACATCTTTCAAAGGCCGTATGTTGTCGATTATGGCTCCTTTCTTTGATAAAATTTACGTTCCTCTTGAACTTAAACAAAAGGAAAAGAAGGAGTTTTTGGTGTCTGACCCATATTCATCTCTTCGCAGTCCTTTCTACTCATATCTCGAAAAGGGAAATGAACTCTTTACAGAAGGTATGTATGGTCAGGCAAAAGATCAATATCATATGGCTCAGAGATGTCCTGAATATTTAGACTTTGACAATACGATAGATCAGTACCTAACTTTATGTGATAGTATGATTAGTTGGACTGAGATTGTTGATGAGGCTGAAGCTAAGGGTGATTATTATCGTGCGCGCGATTATTTGGCAATGATGACAAACAATAACACTAAATGTGTGACATTGCGAGAGCGTTACAATAATGTAATGATTGATTATAATATCCGTTGTAATGCAGATATGGCCAATGGTGAACAATATATGCTTGACGGCTATTATGAGAAGGCTAAGGCTGTATATCAAAATGCCGTGGCTATGCGTAACCCTCGAATCGCTGAAGCAGAATACAAACTTCATGAGATTGAGAAATTGACATACAAGAAGACTAATAAGACCCGTACATTCTTTTATCAGAGTCTTGAAAATTGCCCTATCGGATTTATGTCTGCAGGATGTATGCCTTCTGGTTCTGCAGGATATTTTTCTATGAATCTTAATAAATCTTGCTTTGACTTGTTGACTAATATTAATGAGCGTTTTGACGAATTTACCATGGATTATCAGGTAAATGTAAGTGCTGGATGGACCGTCCCGATGTATAAGTCTTACGCTTTCCTCTATTTTACTCCTTTTGCTTATACTGGTGGAGGATGTTCAATTATAATGCCTAAAGGAGAAGCTAGTGGTGATAATATGTTCACAACTTTCGTAAACCAAGATATTCGTTGGTATCATGCTGTATCTCCAGAGGTTGGTATTATTCTTAAATATTGGCGAGTAGCGCTTAACTACAAGTATAAGTATAAGTATTGGATTGGAGATTGTGATGGCTTAAAAGATGTCTTAGGTTCATCTGTTCATTCTTTCGGAGTGGGTATAGCTTGGTAATCTGGCGATAAATAAAAAGGGGAGGCGTTAACCTCCCCTTTTGTTATTTGAATAAATCCACCAGATAAGTCACTTTTGCAGTGATGGTCGTGTTGGCTGAGCGGCCAAAAGGATCTGCTTTAGAGTTTCCGAACATGTCGGAGAGGCCAAAGAAATAGCGGCCTTCTATGAGGAAGTTTCCGATGGCGCTCTTGAGTTCCATACCCAAGCCTCCAGCAATACCATATTCGAGGCGGTTTTCTACGGCTTTGCCATATTGCTGAATGATGTTGTTGGGGCGCCAGTTTGTATTCCAAGGATCCTCTTGGGTGAATCCGTAGTGTTCGGCATCGTTGAGGAATAGACCTATCTGAGGACCTGCATTGACGAAGAACTGCATGCCGCGCTCTTCTTCTCCCCAGCCCAGATGTGCGAAGAAGGGAATTTCTATGTAGTTGGTCGTGCGACTATAGGTGTTGTTTGTGCCATCATCAATAGTTTCGTTCCATCCGCGCTGGGCGAAGTTCAGTTCGAGCTGGGCCGCACAGATAAGCGAAAAATATTTTTCGGAGGTGTAGCGCAGGGTTAGTCCACCTGCGTAACCGGGCTGAAGTCCCTGCTTTATTGTGGGGCTGAAATCTACGCTGCTGAGATTGTATCCTGCGTTGAAACCAACTGCAAGATTATTGCGTAGCTCACCCACCTGAGCTGCAAGGCTGCTTGCGATGAGGGCTATTGTTAATAGGGTGAATAGTCGCTTCATTAGTCAAAATCGATTTTCTGCAGTTCGTATTCGTTGCTGAAATGCACGAAGAATACTTTTCTATTGATAAAGCCTCCCCAGTTGTTTACACGCTCAAACTTGAAGCCTGTCTGTATGGGACTATATTCCATCTCGCTCAAACGATTGTCCATATCAGTGCCGTATAGATGCATTGCCTTGAGGAAGTAGTAGCCTATATCAAAGCCGAGGATAGCATACTTGGGGTATCTGTTTGCTATCTCCTTACTATATATGCGGCGGTACTTCTTATGGTAGTTTATTGCCTGTGGCAACAGGTTGTTGGTGTAGAATGATGTGTAGAAGTAGGTGTCGATTTCATAGAACGACGCCAAATGATTGTTGGTATACACCTGATATTCGGGATAGCCGAAGAGGTGCATGTTGTACTTCGTGGTAGTAGTGTCGCGTACCAATAATTGGAACACTGGCATCATGTTGTTCAGTACACCACTCTTCTTGGATGTCATCATGAGGATGTTCTCACGCTCCAAGTCAAAGTAACTGCGTATAACATCCTTGTTGGTGGCGGTGTCGGCCACAAGTTCAGTATATGGAGCGTTACGGTTGATCAGTTCTTGCTTGAATCCAGCCACCATCTCGTCCTCTTCTTCATTGGGAGCATTGAAGAATATTACATTGGGGTGGGGGAATTGACGGAAGAAGTGATCGTAAACCTCTGAGTAGAAGTAGCTCTGTGGCGTGTTGACCTGATAGATGTGCGGATTGGTAAACACAGCCTCTACGTCTCGCTCGAAGGGGATGACGAGCTTGATACCTGTAGTGTCTGCAAAGGCTGCAGCTTCGGCAATATGCTTCTCATACACGGGGCCGAAGATGATGTTCATCTCTCTCATCTCTGGCTGGCTGAGTATGCCATTGATGGACTGCTGGCCATTGCCAGAGTCATATATGCGAAGGTCTACTGATACTCCATTGCTTTTCAAGCTGTCGAGTGCTAGCAGGAAGCCTTCGTAGAACTCTACCATCTTCGCTTGGTCTCCATTTGAGCCAGTGGCGTTGTCAAGCATGAAGGGTAGGATGATAGCTGCTTTGATCTGCTCTATCTCTTGAGCCTTCTCTTTTGACTCTGCGAAGAGGTCTTCATTCGAAGGGGTAGTAGCAGGCTCTTGTGGCTTGGACTCAGGAGCGGGAGTGACAATCTCAGGCTTCTGCTCATTCTGTGCGTAGGGGATGCAGATAGTCTCGCCGCGTCTCAGCTTACGCTCACGAAGCTCTGGGTTGGCATTGATAAGCTCCAACTCGGTGATGCCGTACATACGGCTGATGCGGTAGATATTCTCCTTGCGTTTTACGTAGTGCTCAGTTTTGCAGTTGTCGTTCTTGATGTTGGTAGAGAGGATAGGTTGCTCATCACCCTCATCATCTTGTGCTTGCTGTGCTCCTATCAGAGGATTAGGCTCAGTGACTTTTTGTGTGGTGGGCTGCTCCGCTGGGGCGCTTTTCTTGGGGATTACGACTACTTGTCCCACCTTGAAGTTCTCTGCGCTAAGTCCAGGGTTTGCATCGCATATCTCACGTGCCGAGAGGCCATAGATGACTGTGAGTCGGTACAGCGTCTCACCTGTCTTGATAGTGTGGAAACGTTGTCCTTCGGTTTCTGTCATTTGTGTCGCTGTGGTTTGCTCCTGCTGCTTTTGAGGGATACGCAGCTGCTGCCCAGCTTTGATTACAACCTCACTTCCGGGGTTGAGAGCAATAATCTCAGCCTCAGTTACGCCATACATGCGAGAGATAGAGTATAAGCCCTGTCCCTTAGTCACGGTGTGTAAGAAGTAATTGTCTGTCTGCGCTCCCAATGTCAGTGTCGACAGTATCAGTGCGAGCGTCAATGCGGTATGTTTCAGTCTATTCATCTCTTATATATCTTGCCGGCATTGTATAAGACGGCATTTTCGCTACAAAGTTATATAAAATATAGATGTTGACAAAATAAAATCAACTTATCCCAGCGCAACATCGAGCACCATCATGATGACAAATCCTGCCATCACGCCCCAAGTACCTGTGTGGGGGTATTCGTTGATGTTAGAGTCGGGGATAAGGTCCTCGGCCACAACGAAAATCATGGCGCCCGCAGCAAAGCCAAGAAACCAAGGTTGTAGGGTAGTCAACTCGGTTGACAGGAATAGTCCCAATGTGGCTGCTATGGGTTCGATAGCACCACTTCCCATACCATAGAGGAAGGCGCGGTGCTTGCTGCCTGTAGCCGTACGCATGGGGAGTGCGATGGCAGCTCCTTCGGGGAAGTTTTGTATAGACATACCGATGGCCAATCCCAATGCCGCGAAATAGGCTGAGGGGGCTCCGCTGATGGCTGCTGCGCCAAAGGCAAATCCTACGGCAAGTCCCTCTGGAATGTTGTGAATGGTGACCGCCAAAAAGAGCTTGGTGCTCTTGCGGGCCGAAGAGTGGGGACCCTCTTCGTGATTAGTTCCAGCATGAAAGTGCGGTATGACGTGGTCGAGCAGCATGACAAACACTCCACCCAACAAGAAACTTATCGCAGCAGGCACCCAAGAGAAACTACCAAAGAGGGGCTCGGATCCATTTATAGAAGGTATGAGGAGTGACCATACGGAAGCTGCTATCATGACTCCTGCAGCAAAGCCGAGGAGGATAGAGTTGGCGCGTTTTGAGATGTCGCCACGGAAGCAGTACACCAAGGCCGAACCTGCTGTGGTGGCAAGGAAGATGATAGCGAATCCGATGATAGTAATGTGGTTCATATTATAGTCTCGATAAAGGAAAAAACGCCCGACCAACGTGATTGGTTGGCCGGGCTGTTTGGAAAAATCTTTTTGTTACTTTGGAGAGATTACTTTGCAGCCTCAGCCTCAGCAGCTTCGATCATAGCTTGGCTTGCGTACATGTATACCTCTACGCGACGGTTCTGTGCGCGACCCTCCTCAGTGTCGTTTGATGCGATAGGCTGGCTGAAGTTCATGCCCAATACATCCTTGAGCTGCTTGCCCTCAACGCCCTGCTCCTTCAAGTGGTCAGCAACTGCCTTAGCACGCTTCTCTGATACAGACTGGTTAGCCTTCTCAGTACCTACGTTGTCGGTGTGACCAAGGATTGCCACGTCAGCATCGGGAGTGCTCTTAAGCACCTCTGCAAATGCGGTAAGGCTGCTCTTTGCCTCATCGCTCAACTTGGTGCTGTTGAAACCGAAGAGGATACCTGAATCGAAGGTAACCTTTACTGCGGGGAGTCCGTTTACGTCAGTGATTTCCTGTACCTGAGCGCCCTCTACCTGCTTAGCAGCCTCAGCAGCCTTGTCCATCTTACGGCCGATGAGTGTACCTGCTGTTGCACCTACTGCAGCACCTACAGCTGTACCTACAGTCTTGTTACCAGCCAAGTGACCGATACCCAAACCGATTGCAGCACCAGCTGCAGTACCGATACCTGCACCCCAACCTGTGTTCTTCCAGCTGCCGCATGAGCTAAGTAGCAATGCAGCGCACAATGTCATTGATAAAGCTTTAAGTTTCATACCTTTTGTGTCGTTTAATGTGAATAAATATGTGTATGCTTCGAAAAACAGTGCGAAATTACTAAAAAAATAGCATTCGGTTACATTTTCTACAAAAAAGAATGAGTAAACGATGAAAAAATCTTAATTTTGCAGTTTGAAACGTGAATCTCGAAAAAGATTAAAACAATTAGATATATGGCAAAAGAACTTAAAGAACTTACCAAGCGCAGTGAGAACTACTCACAGTGGTACAATGATTTGGTCGTAAAGGCCGATCTCGCCGAGCAGTCGGCAGTGCGTGGATGTATGGTAATCAAACCCTACGGATATGCTATTTGGGAGAAAATCCAGCGTCAGCTCGACGATATGTTTAAGGCTACAGGCCACGTCAATGCATACTTCCCCTTGCTCATCCCCAAGTCATACCTCTCTCGCGAGGCAGAGCACGTTGAGGGCTTTGCTAAGGAGTGTGCTGTAGTGACTCACTACCGTCTGAAAAATGATGCTGAGGGCAATGGCGTAGTCGTAGACCCTGCAGCTCGTCTCGAGGAGGAACTCATCATTCGTCCCACATCAGAGACTATCATCTGGAGCACCTATAAGAATTGGATTCACTCATACCGCGATCTTCCCATCCTCTGCAATCAGTGGGCTAACGTAATGCGTTGGGAGATGCGTACCCGTCTGTTCCTCCGTACCGCAGAGTTCCTCTGGCAAGAGGGACATACTGCTCATGCTACACGTGAGGAGGCTGAGGAAGAGGCAATGCGCATGATCAACCTCTACGGCGAGTTTGCAGAGAAGTACATGGCTGTGCCCGTAGTGAAGGGTGTAAAGAGCGCTAACGAGCGTTTTGCTGGTGCACTCGATACCTATACCATCGAGGCTCTCATGCAGGATGGCAAGGCTCTGCAGAGCGGTACTTCACACTTCCTTGGTCAGAACTTCGCCAAGGCATTTGATGTACAGTACGTTGATAAGGAGAACAATATGCAGTACGTGTGGGCTACCTCATGGGGTGTATCAACCCGTTTGATGGGTGCCCTCATCATGGCACACTCTGATGATAATGGTCTCGTGCTTCCTCCGAAGCTCGCTCCCATACAGGTGGTTATCGTGCCTATCTATAAGAATGCTGAGCAGCTCGCTGCTATCGACGCTAAGGTCGAGGGTATTGCTTCTAAGCTCCGTTCTATGGGCATCAGCGTCAAGTACGACAATGCTGATAACAAGCGTCCTGGCTTCAAGTTTGCCGACTACGAGCTCAAGGGTGTACCCGTGCGCCTCGTGATGGGTGGCCGTGACCTTGAGAATAATACTATGGAGGTGATGCGTCGTGACACCTTGGAGAAGGAGACCATCTCTTGCGAGGGTATCGAGGAATACGTAGCACACTTGCTCGATGAGATTCAGGAGGGCATCTACCGCAAGGCACTCGCATACCGCGAGGAGCACACCGTGGCTGTTGATACTTACGATGAGTTTAAGGCACAGATCGAGAAGGGTGGCTTCGTGCTCGCTCACTGGGACGGTACTCCCGAGACCGAGGAGCGCATCAAGGAGGAGACCAAGGCTACTATCCGCTGTATCCCCTTCGAGGGCGACACCACTCCCGGTACCTGTATGGTAACAGGCAAGCCCTCAGCACGCCGAGTACTGTTTGCTCGTGCATACTAATATACTTTATTGAATATTACCAAAGGAGAGATACGCGTATCTCTCCTTTTTTTGTACCCCAAAAATCAGGGAATACACATTGATTGTATACTGCTATTCATCTTACCAATCATTATACCTTTACCAAGCATGAGAATATGTCAATTTGTTCTCTTCATTGCAAATCCTATTCCTATTATTTCACCTCAGCATTATCGCCTCCGAACTTCTGCAGCTTTCGTTCCAACGTCTCTTGCGGCATATAGCCATGGTCAAGAGTATATGCTATCATCGTGTCAGGGTAGTCTACATACAATTGAGCGATGTCATTGTTATGATAGTTAAATCTTAGATATCCAGGCTCTTCATTTTGGTCATATACTGCAAGATCATAGCAGGTGTATCGGTCACCTTCTACCTTACCCAAGTATTCTTCTATTATATGGAACTGTGCAGAGTCAGACAAGATAGCCACCACCCCATCCGCATCCTCCTCTACGGTACCGAGGGCACCTACCTCATCGAGGGAGGCACCACCGAGCTACTCCCCTTCACCTTCGACGCCTCGTTCTTGGAGTGAGGTACCACCAAACTGTTCCCCTCACCTTCAACGCCTCGTTTTCAGAGCGTATACTACTTACTGACTACTTCTCGTTTCTTGTACTTAAAGAGTTTTTGATTATCTCTTAGCTCTTCTACGCTGAAAATTTTTCTCTTTATTTGGGGTTCTGCATTTTTTCCGTTTCTTAAAAATACCTCTTCGTTGTCCAGCGAGATAGGAGGGAATACATATATGATAGCAACGCAGTCGCCTGAGTATCCCTCTATCCAAAAATCATTATCAGTAGGGAATCCCAGCACATCTATTGCATTTACACCATATTCAAGTTCATTATAAAGTCTAACATCAAGCATTGATTTAAATTGTTCACGCGTATAATTCATCTCATAAGCATATGCCACGTAAGTGGCCTCTGGAGTACGCCATAGTGCCATGGTGCCTTCTTCTACAGGCTTAATTGTATGAACATCGGTACATATATTTCCATAATTTTCATACTCCTCGTACTCTTCACTTACCTCTTTGATAAACTTCGGCGCATGGTATTGAGGTTTTTCATCGTAAAGGGGTTTCTTTTTGCTCTTTTGGTTCAAAGTAAACCTCTCTCCGTGCATGTTTAAATAGGGTACGCCATAGATGGCTATTTCCGTAGTGCTGCGTGGCAACTTTGGAAAAAGGATTTGAAAGTCAAGCACTGTTCCCCTTTTGCACCTGAAGGTAAAGAACTTGCCGAAGCGATTAGGAACAGTACCTATAGCTCTATAATTCTTTCCAGTCTTCAAATCTACAATAGCCGTTTCGTGAGATGCTAACCAAAAGTTTTTCATCGTATCTGCCGGTGCATAAATATAAAGATGCAGTACGGTATGTTTACCCTCATTCCTTAAATCATAATGTATACCAGAAAAGCCTGGATAACGCTGACTCTCTGGCAACAAAGACAATGCCTTGTTCCAACGGCGAGCGATGTTGTGATTTTCTGCAGTAGGGACACTATCGACCAGAACAGTGTCTATCTCGGCTTTTTCCGACGGGTTCTCAAGGCTAGGGAACAATTGAACGGGATAATCTGTAAAACTGGCACTTGTCCCTTTCGTTTGTTCGTTAACTGAGACGTCAAAAGCTTTAGTCCAATTCCCTAGGTGTCTTGCCAGGAGGTTCGGTTCATCTTCCTGACTACGTATGGCAACGATGGCACCAACAGCAAAAGCCAATGCTACAAGGCTGAAAAATATGAAACTAAACTTTTTCATATGATAGGTGATTTAAAAATTGCAAAACTTGGATTTATTGTCTATGAATATACATTTTTCTCTGTAGTTGGTATAACAGGCATAAGAAATGGTAGCAGTTTGTGGAGAATTGATACCATAAAGCAGAGTATTGGGGCCTATCTCCTCTACTATCCACAAGTACCGACGGCCTTTCATCTCATCTTGCAGTTCAAACAAAAGCCTATCATTCGTCATATGAAGCAGATAGCCAGGAGCACTATTGCTATACCAACAAGCTACTTGCTGCATATGATCAAGGACATCAACCTCTTTATAGTCGGGAAACATGTAGGCAAAACTGACTACACCAGCATCAGTGATGGCTATGCTGTCTGGCAGTTCTTGTACAACTTCATATTGAGCCGCCAACTTGGCAATATACTCATCCACCAATGCAGGGTCTTGGTATGTGGTATCAGTAACAGATGCATAGATTGTTTTAGGAGGCTCGGATGATTGCCGTGAAGCTTGCAAGGAAGGCTGTAGAATAATACAGTCAAACAGCGTAAATCCAAGAAAGAAAGCTACCACCATACAAGCAGCCATAGCTAGCCATACCCAATGAGGAACAATGGAGGGGCGCGGCGTACGCATCTCTACACGCTCCATCAGCCGCTCATTGAGGTTGGCAGGCATCTGCGGACGCTTCTGTGCCCTTCGGACTATAGCTTCGCGCAAATTGATGTCGTGCAGTCGGGTGTTGTAGAGTTCCTTATCGTTCATAGTCGAGTGATTGAATGATTCTATATAGTTTGCGTCTCGTGCGGCTCAGCCGTGAAGCTACGGTCGACGGCGTAGAGTCTGTCGTGTAGGCGATGTCCTTGATGCTCATGTCATCGAAGTAAAACATCGTGATGAGCGCCAATTCGTAGGGAGGCAGATGCTCCAATGCCATTTCTATCATCAGTATAGTCTGTTCGTCCTGTTGCTGGAATACCTGTGCCAACTCCTCGTCTTGTATAGACTCCAAGTCGATGTCACGGTCATCGACATAGACTATCGGTTCTCGTTGGTGCCGCACGAAGTTGAGCGATTCGTGATAGGCGATACGGCTCATCCATGTAGCCAACGAAGCCTGGCTACTGTCATACGACCTAATGTTGCGGAATACCTTAACAAACACATCTTGATACACCTCCTCGACATCTTCATAGCAGGCAACAATTCGGGCTATTTGACCGAAGATCATCTCGCCATAAAGTTGGAGTACGCATCGTTGTGCTTGTCCATCCTGCTGGCAAAGGCCCTGTATGAGTTTGTCTATATCTTTCTCCATGCGTTCGTGTTGCCTTACATCTTAATATACACACAAAAGTAGGAAAATATTGCATGTGCGTAATATTTTTATTGCATGTGTAGACGGAGCAAAATGGACAGCTGCAATTTTCGTAACGAAGGTCTGCAATTTTTCTCGAGGACAGCTCCGATGATTTTGCCGAACAGCTTTGATGTAAAAAAAACGCAGGTTCGATCGCAAGAAAAGGCCTTTGTGTTTTCTAAAAAACGAATAGCCCTTTTTAAAAAATCTAACAGCCCTTTCCCCAAAAACGAACCTATGATTTTCCAGCGTAAAGTAAAATAGTATAAGACATTTTTCGCTTTGTACGAGCAAAATAGTGCTTAGCACGAGCGTGGGCAAATGTATGCATTCTCACCACTATGTGTGAAATTGTACAATTGCAATCTCAGAGATTGCAAAATAGGGAATTTCTTAGGTGATAAAAGTTTATTTTTGGGGTGGCATGGCAGAGCGAGCGGAGCTCGCTAATGGACAAATGATAATTGATAATTGATAATGGATAATTGATAATTGGCCTCCGGACTTTTTATTTAGGCAATAATATAGATGTAGTATTTAACGTGC